>NZ_MDEJ01000004.1 GCF_002940065.1 Xanthomonas populi | reverse complement strand
AAGCTCGACGTCATGTTCCTCGGATTCCTGAGCTTCGTCCTGATCGTTGAAGGGCTTCGTATGTGTTAACAGGCCATAGTGTCTTTCTCGCGCCGGAGCTACGCGGAAAGGGCTGGTTCAAAGACTTCATAGATCTGGCTGACCACGCTGTGCCTTGGGATGCGATTTTGGTGGAATGTGTACACAACCCGCGACTGCGCTCCTATCTGCGCTCCTCGGGTTTCATCGAGGTAGGACAAGACAACTTCTACCGCCCCACCAAGAGCTGGCGAGTCAAGCATTCTTGGGATGAGAAAAGTCGCGAATTGGCGGCCGCCGAAGCGGGGGCATCCAAACCTTCCTCGTTTCTCGAGTTCGAAGAAGTAGTTGACGTGGAGCATTGCGCCGTCCTGCGTGCGTAAAGCGGTGCGAAGCGCAAGAGTGATCCGCCAAACGGATGGCAGGGAGCTCTAATTTGCTAGTGCGCGACTAGCCGATGCCTAAAGCCCATCCAAATAGACGTCTCGGTAGGTACGAGCCCTCTGTCGAGTCCGAACTGGCGCTACTAGCTGTTTATGGGTGCCGCGCTAGCGTCTTATGGGTACCGAACTAGCGCCTTTTGGGTATTCCCACAACGCCAACGTTGAGTCGGCGATCACGACAGACCGCGCGCCGTCTGGCGTGTAAAGGAGGCTTGACAGCTGGCCACGCCGGGCGCACCGTGCCTATCAAGTTGACTTGACAGGTGAAATGGATGCGTCAGCAGCAGTGGCAATCGGATTGCACACCGGCATGGTCGGCGCAGTGGCTGCTTCGCGGCTGTGCCGAGATGGGGATCAATGGCTTGCCATTGCATGCGTCAGCGCATGCGAGGCACGGCGCATGACCCGCTACAACCGCAACGCGCGAGTCGCGCTCTGCCTGGGTTTGAGCTTGCTCGCAGCGGGTGCACTCGGACACTGGCGGCGGCTGCCACTGAGCGCTTACGTTGCCGGGCTGGGTGTGGGCGTTTCGTGCCTGCTGCTGGCGTTGCTGTTTTGGCTGTCACGCGGCAGCATGCGCGACAGCACGCGCCTCGCACTGGCCCGGCGCTATCACCGCGAATTCGGCGTGCCGATGCTGTTGTATGTGGTGGTGATGCTGTTCTGGACATATTTGCTTGCCCACGTGGATCCGAACTGGGCGCGCGTATTGATCACGTTGTTGCCGGCCGTGCTGGTGGCCTTGGTGATCCGCGCAGTAGCACGGTACGTGCGCGACTCGGATGAGATGCAACGACGTATCGAACCGGAGTCGATCGCCATTGCCGCCGGACTGGTCAGCGGCGCGTATATGACCGGTGGTTTTTTGCAGGCCGCCGAGCTGATCGACATCCCAGCGACAGTGGCGATGTTGTGGGTGTTTCCGATGTTGCGCGCAATCTACGGCATTACCAAACGCATCAACGCACGGTTTCAATGAATAGCCGGGTGCGCGAATTGCGCGAGGCCAGCGGCTGGTCGCAAGGCGAGCTGGGCGAGCGGCTGGGCGTGTCGCGGCAGACCATCAATGCACTGGAGACCGGCAAATACGATCCCAGCCTGCCATTGGCGTTTCGCATCGCGCGTTTGTTTGGGGAATCGATCGAGCACGTTTTTCTTTACGAAGACGGGCAGTAGTCGCGCCGGTCACACCCGACCGGGTGCGGCGTCAGGGGATAGGGAATACCAGGAGAGATGGTGGACATGGTGAAGCAACCCACAGTGGTAGCGGCATTGCTGATCGCGATGCTGGCTGCCGGATGTCAGCGCGCAGACACGCCTGCTGAAAACCCGCCTGCGAAATATGCAGCTGCTTCAACCAAGGCTGGCGCAGCTGCGCCCAGCCGCACGCAGCTGCGTGCGGCAAAGACCCAGACCGGCACGGCCGCAGGCAATCGCTACGGCACGCTGCAATTTGTACCGTGCACGCTGAGTTCCGGCAGCGCGGCCGGCAATATCGAAGCGCAGTGCGCAAGCTTGCGCGTGCCGGAAAATCCGGCCGCACCGACCGGGCGCAGGATCGAATTGAAGATCGCCTGGCTGGAAAGCGATGCCGGTGCGGGCAGCAAACCGGATCCGGTGTTCTTCATCGTCGGTGGGCCGGGGCAATCGGCCACGCAGGTCGCCGCGATCGTGGACATGGGGCTGCATGAAGTCCGCAAGCAGCGCGATATCTTTCTGGTCGATCAGCGCGGTACCGGCGGGTCTCATCCGTTGGAGTGCCGCGATGCCGCCGGCAAGCCGCTCACGCTGGACAACAGCAGCGCGGCCACCGCCGAGCAACTGACCGATTACGCACGCCAGTGCGCGCAAGGGTTACGCAACGACGCCGACCCACGTTACTTCACCACCCGCCAGGCTATCGGCGATCTGGATGCGGTGCGCGCGGCCTTGGGTGTGCAGAGCATCAATCTGATCGGCGGCTCTTACGGCACCCGCGTGGCGCAGCACTACGCAACGCGCTATCCGCAGCACACGCGCAGTGTGGTCCTCGATGGTGTGGCGCCGAATGATCTGGTGATCGGTGGCGAGTTCGCACGCACGTTCGAAGATGCGATCGCGCTGCAGGCCAGCCAATGCCGCAAGGAAGCTGCCTGCGCCAAACGCTTTCCGGTGGATACGCGCACGCAGCTGCGGCAAGCCGTTGAGCGCTTGCGTCAGGCGCCGGTTGCCGTGGATTACCGCGACCCGCGCACCGGTGAGCTGCACCACGAGCAGGTGACTGCCGATACCGTGGTGGGTCTGGCGTTCGGGTTCTCGTATGCGCCCGAAACCGCCTCGCTGCTGCCGCTGGTGCTGGACGAAGCGGCTGCAGGGCGTTACGCCTCGCTGATGGCATTGGCGCAGATGAGCGCATCAGACATGTCCGATCGAATGAATCGCGCCATGCAGTGGTCGGTACTGTGCAGCGAGGATGCCGGGCGCTACACGCCGACAGCCGGCAAGGACGCCACCTTGCTGGGCGCAGCGGTGGCGCAGATGTTCTTCGCACCCTGCAAGGCCTGGCCTGCACTGCCGGCGCCAGCGGCCGATGCCGCACCGTTCACATCGAACGTGCCGGTGCTGTTGTTATCGGGCGAGCTCGATCCGGTGACGCCACCGCGCTATGCCGAACGTGTGCTGCCAGGCCTGCCCAACGGCCGTCACCTGGTGGCGCCGGGGCAGGGCCATGGCGTGTTTCGACTGGGCCGCATGCCCAAGTTGCTGGGCCAGTTTTTGCAGACCACCGATGCCAAAGCACTGGAAGCGCGGTGCGTGGACAGCCTCAACAGCGTGCCCGCGTTTACCTCGTTCAACGGATGGGAACCATGAGCCGCAACGACCACGCCACGGAGGCGCTCGCATGATCGTCATCGACACGTTACACAAATCGTTCAATACCAAGACCGGGCTGGTGAAGGCGGTCGACGGGGTGAGTTTCAGCGCCGCCGATGGCCAGATCACCGGGTTGCTCGGGCCCAACGGCGCCGGCAAGACCACCACCTTGCGCATGCTCTACACGCTGATGTCGCCCGACCAGGGCAGCGTCACTGTGGATGGCGTGGACGCCGCACGCGACCCGGTGACCGTACGCCGCGCGCTTGGCGTGCTGCCGGATGCGCGCGGCGTGTATAAGCGGCTGACCGCACGCGAAAACATCGCCTACTTCGGTGAGCTGCATGGCATGTCGCGCACGCTAATTGCCGAGCGCACACGCTTGCTCTCGGCCGCGTTGGACATGGACGACATTCTCGATCGTCAGACCGAGGGTTTCAGCCAGGGCCAGCGCACCAAGACCGCGATTGCGCGCGCGCTGGTGCACGACCCGCGCAACGTCATCCTGGACGAACCCACCAACGGGCTGGACGTGATGACCACGCGCGCCATGCGTGGCTTTCTGCAGCACCTGCGTGCAGAGGGGCGCTGCGTGATTTTTTCCAGCCACATCATGCAAGAGGTAGCGGCGCTGTGCGATCGCATCGTCATCGTTGCCAAGGGCACGGTGGTGGCCTGCGGCAGCGCCGACGAACTGCGCGCTGCCACCGGTGAAGACAATCTGGAAGACGCCTTCGTCAAGGCGATCGGCTCGGACGAGGGACTGCACGCATGAACACCACATCGCTGTTGTCCACGCTGTGGACGGTGCTGCGCAAGGAGTTACGCGATATCGGCCGCGATCGCCGCACCCTGGCATTGGCCTTGCTGCTGTCGCCATTGCTGTATCCGATTCTGATTCTGGGCATGGGCGCACTGAGCGAAAGCCGCGTGCGCACGCAGATCGACAAGCCGCTGGAGATCCCCACGCTCGGTCGCGAAAACGCGCCGAATCTGGTGCGTTTTCTGGCTGCGCAAGGGCTCAACGCAGTCGCTGCGCCTGCCGATCTGACGACTGCGATTCGCAACCAGGATGTGGATGTGGCGCTGCGCATCAGCGCCAGCTACGCCGAGGATTGGCGTGCCGGCCGCCCGGCCTTGGTGGAGGTCATCAAGGACAGCACGCGGCGCGAGGCCGACGTGCCGGCCATGCGGCTGCAGGCCGCGCTCAGCGCCTACAGTCAACAGGTCGGTGCACTGCGCTTGCTGGCACGCGGCATCGATGCGCAGGTCGGCAGGCCGCTGGAAATCGCCGCGCAGGACCTGGCCACCGCCGACGCCAAGCGTGGCCAGATGATGGCGATGCTGTTGCCGGTGCTGCTGGTGATCACCTCGTTTCTGGGCGGCGCCTCGCTGATTCTGGATGCCACCGCCGGCGAGCGCGAACGCCAGTCGCTGGAGCCGTTGCTGGCCACACCGGCGCCACGCAGCGCGATTGTGAGCGGCAAGATCGCTGCCGCCTGCGTGATCGGCATGGTGTCGTTGTTGCTCACGCTGCTGGCCTTCAAGTTGAGTGCGCAGTTGTCCACCTCGAACCTGGGGCGCCAGCTCAATGTCGGTTTCTTGCCGATGCTGCAGATGCTCTTCATCCTGGTCCCGATGCTGTTCGTCGGCACCTCGCTGCTGACCTATCTGGCCGCTGCTGCCAAGAGCATGAAGGAAGCGCAGGCGCATATGACCTGGTTGCTGCTGCTGCCGATGCTGCCGGGGTATGCGCTGATGGCGTATCCGCTGAAGACGCAGTTGTGGCACTTCGCGGTGCCGTTTCTGGCGCAGAACCAGATGCTGTTGAAGGTGATTCGCCACGAGCAGATCACTGCGCAGACCTGGGCGGTGTATCTGCTGGCTGGTTTCGGCGTAGCGGCGGTGTTGTGGTACGCGGCGGTGCGGCGGTATCACCACGAGCGGTTGGCGATTTCGGGGTGATGTTCCTTCATCGCACGCACTCACTCAGCCGCGTGCAGAACTACTCAACCGCCCAACCCCCTACTCAACCACCCGGATTGAACGACAACGTACGCCGCGTGGTCACCGGTGCGGCCACTGGTTCGAAGCGCCAGCGCTTGACCGCGTTGAGGGCTTCGCGGTCGAACACGCGTGGCGGGTTGGCGCGCAGGATGCGCGAGGCGGTGATCGAGCCGTCGGTGCCAACCGTGAGTTCCACCAGCACTTCGCCGGAGGTGCCGGCGCGTAGCGCTTCAGGTGGATAGCGCGGTGCCGGCGTACTGATCGGGCGCAGCGACTGCGCGCTCGGTGCAGCGGCCGCAGCAGCCGGTGCCGGACGCGGTGCTGCCGGTGCCGGAGGTTCGGCCTGACGACGCGCCGCTGCCTGGCGCTCGGCTTCGGCGCTCTGCTGACGCGCGGCTTCCTGTTGCGCGGCGATCTGCTGCGCAGCGGTCGCCTCGCGGGTCTGCTGCTCGGCCAGACGCTTCTGCTCGGCGGCTTGCTTGGCCTTGTCTTCGACCAACTTCTTGGCCTGCTCGGCATCGTGCTCGGAGCGGTTTAAGGCGGTCTGCATACCGGCGCTCAGGCCGGTTTTCAGGCGCGGCAACGCCGGTGCCTTGGGGTCGACCTTTTCGATCAGCGCGATCAAGCGCTGCGCTTCGGGGAATTTTTCACGGCCGATACCCTGTTCGGCGGCGATCAGCGTGTACGGCATCAGGTCGGTCAGCGCGCTGTTAACGGTGGCGTCCTGGGGCTGCTTCTCACGCAGCGCCAGGTAGTACTCCACCGCGTTGTCGCCGGCCGGGGCATACATGCGATTATCCTGCAGCGCCTTGGTGGCCGATGCGCGCAGCTGCTCGGCGGCCATCGACTGCACCTGCGGCGACACCGCGGTGGCTGGCGTTGGCGCGGCGGCCGGTGCCGCAGGCGTTGCGCCGATGGCCGGCGCGGCGGTTGCGGCCTTGTCTTCCTGCTTGGAGCAGGCGGCCAGGCCAACCAGCAAAATGACTGGCGCGATCCGGCGTGCCATACGGCCCTGTGTCAGATCCGACATGCGTCCCCCTTACCCCGAGTGCGATAGATAACGTTGATGCGGCGAGCGCCGGCCATTGTTCCCGCAATGGACGGCAAGGCGGCAATCTAGCATTGCCGGGGCGGTCTAAGCCAAAGGGGGCGCGGGGGTGGGCGCACTTTCATGCCGCCGGGGTGGCGAGCGCCGCATCGGCCGGCAGCCGTGCGGCCGGCTCGGGCAGCGGCGGCGCAGGGCAATAACGCCGCAGAAAGTCAGCATGCGCGGGCAGCCGCACCAACGTGGCATCGACACGCGTGCGGATGTTCTCCAGGAAGTGGCTCAGCTCCGCATCGCCCATCAGGTCGGCCACCGGATGATGCTGCCGGGGCGTGATGCCCTGGCCCAGCATCACCTGTACCCACGAGTTCTCGGCAAACAGTTCGTTGGCCTGATGGAAGACCCGCCCGCTCTGGCGGAACAACTCCACCCGGTGCCGCAGCGTGTCGGGGATCTCCATTGCCGCGCAATCGCGCCAGAACGGCGTGTCGCGGCGGTCGGTGGCGTGGTAATGCAGGATCACGAAATCGCGGATATGGGTGATTTATTCGGCGGCCTGGCGGTTGTACTCGGCGATATCGACGTCGTTGATGATCTGCGGAAAGGTCTGCATCAAGCGGATGATACCGCGCTGGATCAAATGGATATTGGTCGATTCCAACGGCTCCAGAAAGCCGCTGGCCAGACCCAGCGCCACGCAGTTCTTTTCCCACACCCGATGCCGCTGGTTGGGCGTGAAGCGCAACGCGCGCGGCTGCGTCAGCGCGCGGCCGCTGAGATTGCGCTGCAAGACCTGCGCAGCGCTGTCCTGGTCCATGTAGCGGCTGGAATACACGATGCCGTTGCCGACCCGGTGCTGCAGCGGAATGCGCCACATCCAGCCCGCCTGATCGGCGCGCGAGCGGGTGTAAGGCAGCGGTGCGCCGACCGGTTCGGTCTGCACCGCCAGCGCGCTGTCGGCGAACAACCAGTGCGACCAATCGTCCGCGCCCACCCCCAGCGTCTGCCCGATCAACAGGCTGCGGAAACCGGTGCAATCCAGAAACAGATCGCCTTCCACGCGCGTGCCTTCGTCCAGCACCAGTGCAGTGAGATCACCGCGGTGCGCATCTGTCTCCACGTGGCTGATGCGCCCTTCGATGCGCTGCACGCCGAAGCCTTCGCCAAAACGCCGCAGGAAGCGCGCGTACAGGCCGGCATCCAGGTGATAGGCGTAATGCATGCCGCCGTTGGGAAGATGCGCGAAGCGGCCTTCCTGTGCGGCGCGCAGCTCCAGGCAATAGTCGCCGAAGTCGCGCGCCACGCCACGCTGCCGGCCCTTCAACCAGAAATGCTGAAAGCCCGCGCTCCAGTGATCGGTGCCGGTGTGGCCGAAGGAATGGATGTAGTGCCGGTCCACATCGCGCCACTGTTCGAAGCCGATACCGAGCTTGATGGTGGCCTGCGTTGCGGCCATGAAGGCTGCCTCGTCGATCTCCAGCAGACGGTGGAAGGTGACCAGGCTGGGGATGGTGGCTTCGCCCACGCCCACCGTGCCGATCTCGTCCGATTCCACCAGGGTGATCTGCAGTTGCCGGCCCAGCACCTTGGACAACGCCGCAGCAGCCATCCAACCGGCGGTGCCGCCACCGGCGATGACGACGCGGCGCACCGGGCGTTGTTGCGGATCGGAAGATGGGGTGTCGGGCATGGCGAGTGGTCCTCAGCGATTCAGGCGTTGCAGCAACCGTGCGCGCAGGCTGCGGGCACGGGTCTCGTCCATCGGCGCCAGCACGCCACGCGCCGCCTCGGGCACATGCGCGGCGGTGTGCGCGTCGGCATCGAACACGTAATGGTCGAAGACGTCCTGCCAGATGGCGCGTTGCTCCGCTGGCAGATCGCGGATGGTGAGCAGCGCCAGCATCAGTGCATTCATCGGCGAATCCATGTAGGCCGGGCTTTGCCGCCACCAGAAGTTCACCAGCACGTTGAAGGCGTCCAGCGCTTGGATGTGATGCCACCACATGCTGGGAATGAAAAGCGCATCGCCCGGTGCCAGCTCGGCCACCCGCGCGTGTTGCAGCGCTTGCGCATAGCGTGGAAAACGCTGCAGATCCGGCGCGGTGATATCGACCAGGCTGACCGGCTGCCCGGCCGGGGTGAGATCGATCGGGCCGATGTAGAGATTGGCCAATTGCGTGGGCGGAAACAGGGTGAAGCGGCGGCGCCCGGCGACCACGCAGGCCAGGTTGTCCGGCAGGTCCTGATGCGCGGCGATGCGGGTGCGGTTGCCAATCCAGATGCTGGCCAGCGGCTCAGCTTGCGGCAGCGCGATCGGGTTGTGTGCGCGCAGGCCGGGCAGGTAGGTGTCCAGCGTGGTGGAGCCGACATAGATTGCCGGCGGCTGTGGGTTATGCAGATCGCGCAGCAAGGTGTCCAGCACCACGCTCAGCGGCACGCGCTCGGGGCGGAAATTGAAGCCGCTCATGTCGGCGTTGTAGAAAAAGCGCCCACCGATCTCCGGCGGGCCGACCTGTGCCACCACCGCCTGGCCGCGATCGAAACCGCGCAGGTACGCGGCCGCTGCCTGGGCAGAGGTCGCGCCGGCCTGCGCCAGCGGCCAGTCGCGCACCAGCCCGCGCAACACCAGTGGCGTGGTGGAGCGCAGCACGGCCGGGTCCAGCTGCTGCGGGTCCAGCCCGTGCCGTTCTTCGATGGCGCGCGGCTCAGCCTGCATGGCGTCGCTGCATGCGGTCGAGCAGATGGCGCGGAACTGCGCGATCGAGGCCACCGCCATGTACAGCGGCTCCAGATCGCCAATGCCGGTGCAACTTGAGCAGCGCGGCATCGTCGAGTGCGCGCAGGCGCTCTTCGTGCACGGCGTATAGCCCGGTCAGACGGCAGTCCAGGCGGTTTTCCAGCGTGGCATCGAACACGAACGGTTCGAGCAGATCGTAATTGAGCAAGCGTCCGACGAAGGCTGCGCTCGCCGCCAGCCCATCGTGCAAGGTGCGCAACACCTGGCTGATGTGGTCGAGAAACTCGGTGGTGCCGCCGTGTTCGCGAAACAGCAACTCGCCGTCGGTGCTGCTGACGCGCGGGCTGTCCAGATCCAGATGTACCATCGGCCCGTCCGCTTGCTCGCCGATCAGAAACGGTTGGCGTTGAATCGCCAGCGGCACATACGGGGCATCCCAGCGCGCGCCATCCAGAAACAGGTTTTCGCCCAGGCGTAAGCCCAGCAACGCCAGCGGCTGAAAACTGCGCTCGCCGCTGCGATGGAACACGATCGGGTATTGCGCCTGGACTTGGCGAAATTCCTGCGGAAACGTCACAGCCGACATCACGTCGTCGCCGAAGGCGGCGCCATGGGCGGTGATCACACGCAGATCGCGGTGATCGAGATTGTTTAACAACACGGCATTGGTCATGGGGGAGTGGCACATCACGCGGGGCGCGTGGCCCATGCTTGGATAGTTGGCTTGGCGTGGCAAGTCCCGGATCCACTCCATCCGGAAAAGCGACAGGGCGGGGCCGTGCGAGCGGCCCCGGCAGATGGACTGCCTGGGCCGCTCAATCGATCAGCGCTGCCTCACCAGAACTTGTAGCGCACGCCCAACATGTAGCGCGGGCCGGTCTGGGTGGCGTAGACGATCTGGTTCGGGTGACGGCCGTGCTGACGCTGTGCCTCGTCGGTGAGGTTGATCGCCTCCAGGCTCAGCGACAGGTTCTCGGTCCATTGATAACCGATGCTAAGATCCAGCTGACCATAGGCTTCGGTATAGACCGGGTTGGGCTGGCCGCTGCCATCAAAACGTGCGGCCAGGAACTCGTCTCGCCAGTTGTAGGCCGCACGCACCTGCCACTTGTCGCGATCGTAAAAGCCGACCACGTTGGCCGAATCGCTCAAGCCTTCCAGCGCGAATTGCTCGCCGATCACGTCGTTGTCGTAGGTCAACCCGGAGTCGACCATGGTGTAGTTGGCCGACACACCGAAGCCGCTCTGCCCGAACATGTGCTGCAGATTGAATTCCCAGCCGTCCAGCGAGGCCGAGCGCTGATTGGCCGGCGCAGTGATGGCGAAGTTGGCCACCGGATCGCCCGGTTGCCCGCTGATCACGCCGGTGGCGTTGCCATTGGCATCGTCGGCCCCGCGCACCACGCCCGGCGCACCGCCGCGATTGCGGAAGATGTAGTTGCGGATGCAGGTCAGATCGGCCGAGGCGCAACCGTTGCCCAGCGCTTGGTTCCAGTACGCACCGCCCACTGGCGTGTTCAAGCCCAGCGAAGCATCGTCGCGCGTGGTCACGCCGATGTAGTTGTCGATGTTCTTGCGGAAGAAGCCCATCGAGGCGTAGCTGGCATCGCTGTAGTACCACTCCAGCGACAGGTCGAAGTTATGCGACAGCAGCGGCTTGAGGCCGGGGTTGCCTTCCTGGCCGGTGCCGCCTTCCAGGCGCGCGATCTGGTTGAGCGTCTGCCCGCCCTGGATATCGCCCCAGCCGGGGCGGCCGATGGTTTCGCCGTAGCTGCCGCGCAGCACCAGATTCTCGGTGAGCTTGAAGCTCAGATCCAGGCTGGGCAGCCAGTATTCGTATGTGCCGCTACCACTGGCGAACGCCGAGTCTGCCAGGCGGATCGGCAACTCGTTGTTGGCGACCCAGTCGATGCCCACCGCAACCGGCACCAGCGCCTGCGCGTCCACCTTGGTTTCTTCGTAACGCACGCCGGCGGCCAGGCTGATCGGCACGCGCAGATCGTCCCAGCTGTTGTTCCACTGCAGATAGGCGTTCTTGGACTTTTCGGTCACGCGGCGGTCGGTATTGAAGACCGGCGAGGTGCGGTACAGCGCATCATCGCCAGCCACCTGCGCGGCGGCCTGGCGTGCACGCTCGAAGTCGAACAGCAACAGCTGATTGAACTGCGCCGGGTTGCCGCTGCCATCGATCGCATCGAAGTACTGCGCAAACGCGCTGGGAATCCACAGATCATCCGGATAATCGGCTGCGGTGCCGTTGCCGCCCCAGGTGTCGCGCTGCACGTTGGAGAACGCCGAGCGGTTCTTGACCTCGGTGCTGCCGATACCGAACTTCAACTGCGAATAATTTTCGAAGGTGAAGTCGCCGTTGACCTGCGCCTGATTGATTTCCGACTTCATGTAGCTGTTGCGAAACGCCGAGCCGGTGACCAAGGTGCGCGACGGATCCAGCCCGGTCAGGCCGAAGCCCAACTGCTGCTGCAACACCGGAAAATCCTTGCTGAAATCCACCACCGAGGTGCCGCGATAAAAGCCCGACACACCCAGCGAATTGCTCGAGCCGTACGGGCTGTCCGCACCGGCTTCGGCGGTGGAGCGGTGGATGTCGACGTTGAGCTTGAACTGGTCGTTCACCGCCCAGTCCACGTTGAAGCCCAGCGACTTGTTCTGGTTGCGCGTGGCCGCATTGGAGCCGGCGGTGGCCAGATCGCTGGTGGCCGGATTGACGATTTCCGAATAGGTCACCGGCCCCGCCACCGGACCGTTGGTCCAGGCGCTGGCCGACGGGCCGTAGTTGAACCACACCGACATCTCGTTGCGCTGCTGCTGGATCTTGTTTTCGGAGTACGTGTAATCCAGCGTCGTGGTGATGTTGTCCAGCGGCCTGTACTGCAGCGTCAACTGACCATTGGTGCGTTGGCGCTCCACGCCGACCACGCGGTAATTGAGGTTCTGCGGGACCGAATAGATATCGTTCGGGCCGGGGCGGTTGACGATGTTTTCCGAGCCCGGCGTACCCGGCTGCGGGATGGTGCCGTAAGCAGTGGAATCGCCACGGAACGAACGCCAGCCGTTGGGCACACCGACCTGGCTATAGCCGAAGTCGCGTTCCTGGTAACTGCCGCTCAGCGACACGCCAAAGCGCCCGTCGGCCGAGGTATTGCTGAAGATGCCGGAGATTTCCGGGGTCAGCGCATCGCCCTGCAAACGCCCGGGCAGGTTCTCGTTGGACGCATCGTGCACGCCCTTGAGGCCGACATTGGCATGCAGGCCCGGGTTGTCCAGCGGCCGGCTGGTCTTGATGTTGATCGTCGCACCGATGCCGCCGGTAGGCGTGCTGGCGCGGCTGGTCTTGAACACCTCGATGCCGGAGATCGACTCGGACGCCAGATTGGCGAAGTCGAACGCACGCGAGTTGGAGGCATTGGATTCTTCGATGCTGGCACCCGGCATCTGCCGGCCGTTCAACAGCACCAGGTTGAAGTCCGGGCCGACGCCGCGCACGGTCACGCGCGAGCCTTCGCCCAGCGAGCGGTCGATCGACACGCCGCTGATGCGTTGCAGCGATTCGGCCAGATTGGTATCGGGGAACTTGCCGATGTCCTCGGCCACGATGCCGTCGGCGATGCCTTGCGCATCGCGTTTGACGTTCATCGACGAAGTGAGGCTGCCACGGATACCGGTGACCTGGACGGCATCGAGCGTGGCGGGATCGGCCTGGCTGGCGCTGGGGACGGTGGATGCCGACTGCGGCGCCGGCGCGGTTTGCGCAGCCAGCGGCGTCGACAATGCGAACAGCAAGGCAGACGTCAAGGGCCGCGTGCGCGGCGGGGTGCGTGGCTCTTTCACGATGATTCCTTACCCCCAAGCGAAAAAAGCCAGCCCCATGTGGGACGGGCAAAGGTCGATGAAACAAACGCTCATTTGTTAGCGCGGCCTTAACGAAGTCAACTTGCACTGCAGCATCGGCTGCGAGCAGACGCATCACACATTGTTCCAATCAGCGAGCTGTCGACGGTAAGCGCAGGCATTGGCTTGCCCGTACTATCGATCCTCGATGGCAAGCCGCCGCATGCCGCCCTTTACGCACTGGAGCACCCCATGATCGACCTGTACTACTGGCCCACCCCCAACGGCCACAAGGTCACCTTGTTTCTGGAAGAGGCCGGGCTGGACTACACGCTCAAGCCGGTCAACATCGGCAAAGGCGCGCAGTTCGAGCCGGCCTTTTTGCAGATTTCGCCTAATAACAAGATGCCGGCGATCGTTGATCACGCACCTGCCGATGGCGGCGCCCCGCAGAGCGTGTTCGAATCCGGCGCGATCCTGTTGTACCTATCAGAGAAGACCAGCCGCTTCCTGCCGCGCGATGCGCGCGGCCGCATCGCCGCGTTGGAATGGTTGTTCTGGCAGATGGGCGGGCTGGGGCCGATGAGCGGCCAGATGGGCCACTTCAACGTCTACGCGCCGGAAAAGATTCTCTACGCGATCGACCGCTACAACACCGAGGTACGCCGCCTGCATGGCGTCCTCGACAAGCGCCTGGCCGAGCCGCCTTTCTCGCCGGCGACGCGTACGGCATCGCCGACATGGCCAGCTACCCATGGATCGAGGTGTACGCCGACATCCGCCCCGATTACGCCGATTTCCCGCACCTCAAGCGCTGGCATGACACCATCGCCGCCCGCCCGGCCACGCAGCGTGCTTATGCGCTCAAGGACCAGCTCACCCCCAATGCCGGCAAGCCGCTGAGTGAGGAAGAGCGCAAGCATTTGTTCGGCAAGCGCTGACAACGCAGTGCGGCCGGGGGGCTGAGCGCTCCAAGGTCTGCAGTGCATGTGGGCGTTCTGCATTGCATTGCTTTACGCAGTAACGATGTCGAGCAACGCACGACTCAGCCACTCCAATCGCAAGGCTAGGCGTCGCCCGATCCTTGATCCGGCGCTACGCGCCACCTTCTCCCGGCGGGAGAAGGGCTAATCGGCGCACGCCCCATTGCGTCTTGGTGCGGCGACAGCGCTGGTGCGGCGGCACGGTTATCGGCGCGGGACTCTCACCATATTCACGCAAACAAAGTGCGGAATCAGCGGCGCTTTCGGCCTGGGCCGAGTTTGCGGGTGACGGTGTTGCGGCCCAGGCCCAAGCGTGCAGCGGCTTCGGCGCGGCGACCTTGGGTGAGTTGCAGGGCAGCTTCGAGCAGGGTCTTGTCGAGGCGTTCGCGGGCTTCGGCGTGCAGGCCCTGGGCGCCTTCGCTCAGACGCTGCGCGGCCCAGCTGGACAGCATCTCGTCCCATTGCCCATCGCTGCGACCGGTGCGTTGGCGGCGGCCGCCACGTGCCAGTGCGGCTTCCACGTCGACCACGTCGATGATGTCGGCGGTGGCCAATGCGGCCAGGCGCCAGCACACGTTCTCCAGCTCGCGCACGTTGCCGGGCCAGTCGTAATGACGCAGGCCTTCCAACGCCGCCGACGACAGCCGTTTGGGCAGCATGTCGAGTTTGCGGCCGGCCATGGCCAGGAAGTTTTCGGCCAGTTGCGCGATGTCGCCGCCGCGTTCGCGCAGCGGTGGTAATTGCAGACGCACCACGTCCAGGCGATGCAACAGATCGGCACGGAAACGTCCTTGTTCGACCAACGCTTCCAGGTCTTGATGCGTGGCGGCGATCACGCGTACATCGACGCGGATGAGTTCGCGCCCACCCACGCGGAAGAATTCGTTCTCTGCCAACACGCGTAGCAAACGGGTCTGCAAGGGCAGCGGCATATCGCCGATTTCGTCCAGAAACAGCGTGCCGCCATCGGCTTGCTCGAAGCGGCCGATATGCCGTTTGGTGGCGCCGGTGAAGGCGCCGGCTTCATGGCCAAACAACTCGCTTTCCAGCAGTTCCGCAGGGATGGCGGCGGTGTTGAGGGCGACGAAGGATTTGCGCGCGCGCGGCGATTCGTTGTGCAGCGCGCGTGCGACCAGTTCCTTGCCGGTGCCGGTTTCGCCGTTGATAAGCACCGACAGCGGCGCCTGCGCGAGTCGGCCAATCGCGCGGAACAACGCCTGCATCGCCGGGGTGTCGCCGATCAGTGCGGCCGGGCCTTGCGCCACCGGCACGCCGACCAATGCGTCGACACCGGCATCGGCATCCGGCAGCGCGCGCGCGGCCAAGGCCACCGCATCGTCCAGATCGAACGGTTTGGACAGAAACTCGTGCGCGCCGCCGCGAAACGCGCCGGCAGTGCTGGCCACATCGGTATAGGCCGACATCACAATAACCGGCAATTGCGGGTGCTTGGACTTGAGCTTGTCGAGCAGGGTCAGGCCGTCTTCGCCGGGCATGCGCACGTCGGTGAACAGCAGATCCGGCGTGGGCCGCATGGCCAGCGCTTGCAGCGCGGCGGCGGCGCTGTCGAAGCCATCCACCGCGTAGCCGGCATCGCGCAAAGCGGTGGACAGCACGAAGCGGACCGAACGGTCGTCGTCGACCACCCAGATATGGTGGGATGCGGCGGCGGCCTCAGCCATGCAGATGCGCCTTGTCGTGATCGCCGACCAACTCCGGCAACAGCAGGGTGAAAACGGTATGGCCCGCACGCGAGCGGTAGCTCAGCGTGCCGTGGTGTTCGCGCGAGACCTGCTGGGCCAGCGCCAGACCCAGACCGCTGCCTTCGGCGCGCCCACTGACCAGCGGCAGGAACAGATGCTCGGCCAGTTCTTCGGGCACGCCGCCGCCGTCGTCGACGATCTCCAGACGCAGCGACATCGCATGCACGCGGTCACGGATGCGCTGACCATGTTCAACGCGAGTGCGCAACGTCACCCGGGTGGCGCCGGCCTGAAACGCATTGCGCACCAGATTCCAGACCGCCTGGGTGAGGCGATCGACATCGCCCAGAATGTCGGGAATGCTGGGGTCGTAATCGCGTTGCACCTGCACCGACCAGCCACCCTCGGCTTCGGCCAGGCGCAGCACGCGCTCCAGCACGACGTGGATATTGAGGCGGTCGTGCGGGCGCGCCGATGTGGGCGAGAGCAGGCGTTCGAGCAAGGTGTTGAGGCGTTCGATTTCGGTGCCGATCAACTCGATCAGCTCGCGCTCGTCCTCGTCGCGCCCAGCCGAGCGGCGCGCCAGCAGCTGCGCGGCGCCCTTCAATCCGGCCAGCGGATTACGCAGTTCATGTGCCAGGCCCTTGAGCGCAGCACTCAGGGCATTGGGCAGCGCGTGGGTGGGATCGAGCGCGGGGAATTCGTCGACCGGGTGGGTTTCCAGTAGCCAACCGCCGTCGTCCAGCCGCGACAGCCAGCCTTCGGCAAAGCGCGGTGCGTCGTTGGTCAGGCCCAGGGCCAGCCGATGCAGGCGCAGCACATCGCGTTCGTCGTTGAGCAGGAAGCGGGCGAGCGCATCGCCCTGCACTTCCAGCGCGGCCAGCGGTTGATCGACCAGGCGCCGTGCACTGACCCCAAGCCAGCGCGCGAAGGCCGGGTTGACGCCCAACACGCGGCCTTCGCGGTCGGCCCAGGCCACCGGGGTGCCCAGGCTGTCCAGCGATGGCATCGAAGAGGAACTCACCATTGCACCAATTTAGTGCAAGCAGCATCGGCGTGCGCGCATGTCGCGCCAGACGAAGCGTGCAGTGAAAAATTAGGGGCCGGATCGCGGTGGCGCGCACCGATCCAGCGCACATCCGCGCCGACTGTGACAGGCGTGGGGCTGGTCATGCAGACACCTCGGCAGTTAACCAGCGCCAGCCAGCGCTGCGGGGGAAAAACGGACCCGGCAGGCAGTCCCGGCCGGGTCGTAGTGCCACCCGCAGCGGCATGGCTGCGGGTGTTCATGCTCAAGACTCGTAAGCGGCTTCGCCGTGCGAGGTGATGTCCAACCCCTCACGCTCTGCTTCTTCGGTGACGCGCAGGCCGAACACCAGCTTGGCGACCAGAAAGCCCACCACCGACACCACGCCGATCCACACCAGGGTGATGCCCACGCCCAGGGCCTGAATGCCGACCTGATGCGCGATGTCGTAGTCGCCACCCTTCTGGCCGCCCAGCGAGGCCGCCGAGAACACGCCGGTCAGGATCGCGCCGATGATGCCGCCCAGGCCATGCACGCCGAACACGTCCAGGCTGTCGTCGGCGCCCAGCAGGCGCTTGAGACCGGTGACGCCCCACACGCACAGCACGCCGGCGGCAAGACCAATCACGATCGCGCCGAACGGGCCCACCGTGCCGCAGGCCGGGGTGATGCCGACCAGACCGGCCACCATGCCCGAGGCCACACCCAGGGCGGACGACTTGCCCTTGATGATCTTCTCGGTCAACGACCAGCCCAGCACAGCCGCAGCAGTAGCCAGCAAGGTGTTGAGGAAAGCCAGCGCCGCGCCGGCATTGGCTTCCAGGTTGGAGCCGGCATTGAAGCCGAACCAGCCCACCCACAGCAGCGAGGCACCGACGAAGGTCAGGGTCACGTTGTGCGGCTTGATCGCCTCACGCCCGAGCCCGGCACGCTTGCCGACGAAGTAGGCGCCCACCAGACCGGCGACGCCAGCGTTGATGTGCACCACGGTGCCGCCGGCAAAATCCAGCGCGCCCAGCCCGAACAGATAGCCACCGGTGGCCCAGACCATGTGCGCCAGCGGCAGATAGCCGAAAGTGAACCAGATCACCGAGAACAGCAGCACCGCGGCGAACTTGGCGCGTTCGGCGAAGGCTCCGACGATCAGCGCGCCGGTGATGCCGGCAAAGGTCGCCTGGAATGCCACGAACACGTATTCCGGCAGGCTGACGCCCTTGGTGAAGGTGGCCGACAGCGTCTCGATGGTCACGCCCTTGAGCAGCGCCTTGTCCAGATTGCCGATCCACGGACCTTCACCGGAGAACGCCAGGCTATAGCCGTAGAGCACCCACAGCACCGTCAGCAACGAGAACACCACCGCCACCTGGATCAGCACCGACAGCACGTTCTTGGAGCGCACCATGCCGCCGTAGAACAGCGCCAGACCAGGCACCACCATCAGCAACACCAACAAGGTGGAGGTCAGCATCCAGGCGACGTCGCCCTTCTCGACCAAGGCTGCGGCTTGGGCAGCGGCCACAGGTGCGGCTTCCGGCTGCGCGGACGGTAGCGGTTCGGTGGTGACCGGCTCGGTCGGCAACGGGGTGACCTGCGGGGTGGACTGCGCATGCGCGCTGCCCATCCCGCCCACCACCAGCGCACTGAACAGCATCAGCATGCAGACGCTGTAGAACCAAGCTTTCCACCCGGCAAAAAGACCTGTCTTCATAAGGATTCCTGGGGAGGGGGATTCAGAGCGCATCGGCGCCGATCTCGCCGGTGCGGATGCGCACGACTTGCTCGATGGCGGTCACGAAGATCTTGCCGTCGCCGATCTTGCCGGTGCCAGCGGCGTTCTGGATCGCTTCGACCACTGCATCCAGCCGGTCGTCGGTCACCACCGTTTCGATCTTGATCTTGGGCAGGAAGTCGACGACGTACTCGGCGCCGCGGTACAGCTCGGTGTGACCTTTCTGGCGTCCGAAACCCTTGACCTCGGTCACGGTGATGCCCGACACGCCCGCTGCGGACAAGGCCTCACGGACCTCGTCGAGCTTGAACGGCCGGATGATGGCGGTGATCAATTTCATGCGCATACCCCGAATGGTGGAAAAAACCGGCCGGCATTGCGCCGCCCGGCGGTGTCATTCACCTGGATGCCAACCCAGGCATCCGCGCGTTCGCGATTACGCAGACCTCGGCCGATGCCATGCATCCGCCTCGTGGGAGAGGTCAGGCCCGCGCGTCGCGAACTGTGTGCTCTCTCAATACCCCTTCGATCCACGGACGATGCCGTGAACCGATCGAACATGGGCGGCGATGGCGGAGGTGGGAGGGGGGGCCTCCGCCATCACCGCGGTGGAACTCAGTTGCCGTAGTACAGCTGGTACTCCAGCGGATGCGTTGCCGCACGGAACTTGGTGACTTCCTGCATCTTCAGCGCGATGTAGCCGTCGATGAAGTCGTCGCTCATCACGCCGCCGGCCTTGAGGAACTCGCGGTCCTTGTCCAGCGCTTCCAGCGCCTGGTCCAGGCTGGAGCAGACCTGCGGAATCAGCTTCTCTTCTTCCGGCGGCAGGTCGTACAGATCCTTGTCGCTCGGTGCGCCCGGGTCGATCTGGTTCTTGATGCCGTCCAGGCCGGCCATCATCAGCGCGGTGAAGGTCAGGTAGCCGGACTGCAACGGATCGGGGAAGCGCATTTCGATACGGCGCGCCTTCGGGTTGGTGACCCACGGAATGCGGCATGAGGCCGAACGGTTGCGGGCCGAATAGGCCAGCATCACCGGCGCTTCGTAACCCGGGACCAGACGCTTGTAGCTGTTGGTGCCGGAGTTGGAGAAGGCGTTGATCGCACGGGCGTGCTTGAAGATGCCGCCGATGTACCACAGCGCCATCTGCGAAAGGCCGCCGTAGCCGTCGCCGGAGAACAGGTTGACCCCGCCCTTGGTCAGCGACTGGTGCACATGCATGCCCGAGCCGTTGTCGCCCACGATGGGCTTGGGCATGAAGGTCGCCGTCTTGCCGTTGCGGTAGGCGACGTTCTTGATGATGTACTTCATGGTCAGCAGTTCGTCGGCTTTTTGCACCAGCGAGCTGAATTTGGTGCCGATCTCGCACTGGCCGGCGGTGGCCACTTCGTGGTGATGCACTTCGGTCTCGATGCCGACCTGTTCCAGCGTCTTGATCATTTCCGCACGCAGATCGTGCAGCGTGTCGGTCGGCGGAACCGGGAAGTAGCCGCCCTTCACGCCGGGACGGTAGCCGCTGTTGCCGCCGTCGTACTTGGCGCCGGTGTTCCAGGCAGCCTCTTCCGAACCGACCTGGAAGAAGGTGTGGCCCATGTCGTTGGCGAAGCGGACCGAATCGAAGATGAAAAATTCCGGCTCCGGGCCGAAGAACGCTTGGTCGGCGGTGCCCGACGACTTCAGGTAGGCCTCTGCCCGCTTGGCGATGCCGCGCGGATCGCGCTCGTAGCTCTGCATGGTGGCCGGGTCGAGGATGTCGCAGGTCAGCACGATGGTCGGATCGGCGAAGAACGGATCCAGATACGCGGTTCCTGCGTCCGGGAGCAGCACCATGTCCGACTCGTTGATGCCCTTCCAACCCGCGATGGAGCTGCCATCGAACATCTTGCCTTCTTCGAACAGCGCCGGCTCGATGATATTGGCCGGAAAGGTGATGTGCTGCTGTACACCACGCATATCGACGAAGCGCAGGTCGACGAACTCGACCTTGTTGTCCTTGATCAGCTTTTCAACATTTTCCACGGACATCGGAAGAAACCTCAGGGGAAGTTAAGTGGCTCGTGGGCGGTACTACAGCAGGGACCGTGCCAAGCGTCGGACTTTCACAAGTCGTTGATTTTGCTTGCCTCGCTTGAGGTCGCTCAGCCTTCGATAGCACTATAATGGTGCCAAATAATCGCATTACGCACCGATATGGTGCATGCCGCAATGCACTATCCTGACGCCTCCCCCGCCCACCTCCTCAGTCCGATGTCCGATCTGATTTCCGCCCTGCTGTTGGGCATTCTCGAAGGCCTTACCGAATTCCTGCCGATCTCCAGCACCGGCCACCTGCTGATCGCCGAAGAGACCCTCGGGCTCGGACGCCGTTCTGACTTCTTCAATATCGTCATCCAGGCCGGCGCCATCCTGGCGATCTGCCTGGCGCTGCGGCAGAAGCTGTGGAGCCTGGCCACCGGCCTGGGCCAACGCGACAATCGCGACTACGTGCTCAAGATCGGCGTGGCCTTCATGGTCACCGCGGTAGTCGGCCTGATCGTGCGCAAGGCAGGCTGGCAGTTGCCGGAAACCGTGCAGCCGGTGGCCTGGGCATTGCTGATCGGCGGTGTGTGGATGCTGGTGGCCGAGCACTTTGCCGGCAAACTGCCCGAGCGCGACGTGGTCACCTGGAAAGTGGCCATCGCGGTCGGTCTGGCGCAGGTGGTGGCGGGCGTGTTTCCCGGCACCTCGCGCTCGGCCTCAGCGATCTTCCTGGCCATGCTGCTGGGCCTGAGCAAGCGCTCTGCAGCGGCGGATTTCGTGTTCATGGTGGGCATTCCGACCATGTTCGCGGCCAGCGGTTACGCGCTGCTGGAGATGTACAAGGAAGGCGGCGTCGGCAGCGAGAACTGGGCCGATGTGGCGGTGGCCTTCGTGGCGGCGACCATCACCGGTTTTGTGGTGGTGAAGTGGCTGCTGGGCTACATCAAGAAGCATCGCTTCACGGTGTTTGCGGTCTATCGCATCGTGCTTGGCGCCGCCTTGCTGCTATGGCTGCCGGCTGCGGCCTGAGCACGCAACGGCAGGCGCGTTTCAAGCCCTTTGAGGCGAGAGCGACATGCACGGCACGCGCCCAGGCAGTGACGTCCGTCATTGCCCTGACCGCGCGCTGGCGGTATCACTGACGCTTCGATCACCGGGAGCCGCCCATGCGTGCCGTGTTCTTCGCCCCTGCACTGCTGGCGGCGGGCGTAACGGCCTGCGGGTCGAGCGCGCCACCGGAGTCGCCCGGATCGAGTGCCGACGCTGCCGCTGAGTCGGCGGCGATCACCGCGCCTGCTGCCGACAACGCGCCACTGCGGGCAGCCTTGCAGGCACAGCACTGGCAGTTGCAGCAGGCCAGCGATGCGCGCGGCACCGCATTGCGCAGCCTGTTCGTCGACGGCACCGCGCCACTGCAACTGGATTTCAGCGATGAGCGCATCCAAATCAGCAAGACCTGCAATGCGCTGGGCGCCAACTACAGCGTGGCCGATGCGCAGTTGCAGATCGGCCGCGTGGTATCGAGCAAACGCCTGTGTGCCGAATCACGACGGATGGCGCAGGAACACGCCGCCAGCGACCTGCTGTCCGGCAGTTTCGCAGTGGCGCTGAACACCGCGCAAACCACGCCGCGGCTGACCCTGACCCGCAGCGATGGCACCCGCCTGGTCTTCAGCGGCGCCCCCACAGCAGACACCCGCTACGGCGGCCCCGGCCAGACATTGTTGATCGAAGTGGCCGCCGAGACGGTGCCGTGCGCCTCGGACCCTTCGCGCCAATGCCTGCAGCTACGCGAGCAGGATGCGGCGGGGCAGCCGGTCACCCAGACCTGGCAAACCTTCGAGGGCAAGATTGACGGCTTCGAGCACCAGACCGGCATCCGCACTTTGCTGCGGGTAACGCGTTATCCCGCCGCTGCTGCAAGCGCAGACGGCGCGCCGCTGTATGTGCTCGATCAGATGATCGAAGCCAACGGTTGACGTGTGTCATGCGTTTGGAGATGTGCGGCAAAGGCGCGCTGCACCGCGCGCGCGCGTCCTGCCATTCCGGCTACCACGCGCGCTTGCGTCGAGGCCGATCTCAGCGCAGCGACGGATTCAACGTGTAAGTGCCATGCAACGCGGCTTCAGCCAGGACATGGCCTTGAATCGCCGACAACACATCGGCCGCGGTGAAGATCTCCGGCAGCCTGAGGTTTGCCACATCCAGCGCGAACACGCGGAAGAAATAGCGGTGCATGCGCAAATCGTTGAACGGCGGGTAAGGGCCGTCGTAGCCCAGATAGTTGCCGGCCATGTCGGCATTGCCGGCGAACCATTGGGTGTACGAATTCAGGCCCTGACGCGCACCGGCCGGGCCAGTCGGCTGCGATTTGCCCTTGGGCACGAAGCCGTCGCTGCAGCTGCCCGCCGCGATCTCATGCACGTCGGCGGGGATGTCGGCCATGGCCCAATGCACAAAATCGGTGCGTGGCTGATCGACCGGAATCTGCACGTCGTCTCGGCCCACGGTCTGCGGCACGGTCGGTACATCGGGGTCCAGGCACAGCAGCGCGAACGAACGCGTGCCTTCGGGCACCTCGCTCCAGCCCAGATGCGGATTGCGGTTGGGCGCAAAGCCCTCCGGCGTGCCGGCGGCAAATTCCACCGCGATGGGCTTGCCGTTCTCGATGCTGTTGCTGGTCAGGCGCATGCGGTGTCTCCGTGGGAATCGATGCAGATCAGGGTGCCCGCATCCGCGCTGCAGAGGAAGCCATCGCCATGGAACCCTATGGTGCGCGCGGTCTGGTTTACTGCTGCCGGTTCAACGCGGACGACAAGGTTGCGGAGGCGAGAGTGTGCGCCAGCGACGCACGCGCCACTGTGGACGCATGCCGCTTCGCGCACCGGCCGCGCCCACCTGACGGTGAGCGCAGTCGTCTTGATTGCCGCTCAGTCCTGCCGATACCCGAAGCGCACCGAGATCAGCGTGAGCAGATCGAATTGCGCGCCCAGCACGCCGCGGTCGTTGCGCCAGCGGCCCGCTGCCAGGCGTGCGGGGCCGCGCGGTTTCGATCAGCGGGAAGCTAGGACCGAAGGCGCTGTTCCAGCGCGGTGGAAATACCTTGCGGGTCGCGCTCGATGCCGTCCAGACGGATGATCCGGTGCGAATACAGAGCGCGCTCGTGCAGCACGGCGAGCTGTTCCAGCGCAGCCAGCAGCCAGTGGGTGGCCTGCTGCGGCGATTGCACCGCCAACGGCGCGGGCGGACCGGCCGACAAGCAGTCCAGCAGAATGTCGCGTGGGTCGCGCAGCGCGATCGCCAGCCGGCTTCGGGCAGGTGCGGGCGCACTGCATTGAGCAAGGTGGTGTCCCACCACAGCAGCCGGTCGATGACGTTACCCTCGTCGATACCGCGCTGCGGCAGCTGCGCCTTCCAGCCTTCCACCAGCGCCATCGGCGCCAGCTCGCCGGAGGCAAGCTGCTCGACTGTGCGATAGGGCTGCAACGCGTCGGACGGCGGCGTGGTCCCATAGCGGTCGTCGCGCACCAGCGGCGTTGCCGCGCCCATCACTGCGATCAGGCGTTCGACCTGCGAGCCGGGCGTGCCCCGGATGAGCAGTGACCGCGTCGGGAATGGTGCCCAAGGCTGGCCACTGCATCGGCTGCTTGGTAGCCTGCGGCAGCAATGGCAGCCGGTGCCGGGCCTGCTCGCGCTGGAACTGCATCCAGTTGCCAACGCGGCATCGGGCTGGCCGGCGCGGTCCTGCACATCGCCCAGCCACGGCTGCAGCACGGTCTGCTGATTCTCGGGCCGCGAGTCGCTCAAGGATTGGACGCAGGCGATCGCCGCCGGCGGGTCGGGCTCCAACAAGGCTTCGACGATGCGCTGCTCGCCGCTGATGCGGCCCGGTTCACCGCCACGATCTGCCGCGCCACCATTTCGGCCTGTTCGGCCTGGCCCTGCATGTCGTGCACGCGCATCAGCGCTTCCAACGCCGGCAGATGCTGGGGCATGCCCAGCAGCCAGCGCTCAATCACCGCCTGTGCCTGCGGCCCACCGGCCGGCTCCACCGCCAGACGCGCACGCCACAGGTCGTGCGCATTGACCGAGGTGGCCAGCGCCGCATCCAGAGTGTCGCGCGCGTCGTCCACTGCGCCCAATCGCTGCCACGCGCTCAGCAACGCGTGCAGCGTGCGCCGGTCGGCAGGCAAATGTGCCAGCGCCAAGCGCAGATGCGCCACAGCCTGGTCGGGGCGACCGGCCTGCAATTCCATTTCGCCCGCGAGACGGCGCATGGTTGGGATGTTGCCGCCCGGCTGGGCGAACGCACCCTGCATCGCGGCCAGCGCATCGTCCAGGCATCTTTGCCGCTGGGCGAGCTGGGCGCTGAAGGCGCGCAACGCGGTGCCCGGCGGATTGAAGCTCGACCACGCGCTCGAAAGCGCGCTCGGCGAACGCGACGTGTTATTTCTGCAGATAGGCAAAGCCCAGAGCGAACAGCACGCGCGCAGCGTCCGGCAACTGCTCGGCGGCGCGCGTGAGCAGCGACAACGCGCGCGCGCTGGCCGCGGCGCAGTTGCACCACACCATCGACAGCCAGCAATTGCGGATGCTCCGGCGCCAGTCACGCAGCCGTGCGGCTGAGCCGCTGCGCATCGTCCAGATCGCCGCGCGCCACCGCCAGATGCGCCTGCATCACGTAGGCGTTGAACTGATTCGGGTCGAGTGCGGTGGTACGCGACAGTGCGGCAACGGCAGCGGACAGATCGCGTGTGGCCAGCAACACCCCGGCGCGCAGCAGATGCAGATCGGCATCTTCCGGCGTCAGCGTCAGCGCGGTTTCGATACTGGCCAGCGCCAGCGTTGCTTGACCCTGCTGCTGCAAGGCCAGCCCGAGCCAACGATGCGCAGCGGCGTTATCCGGCGCGCCGATCACCCACTCGCGGGCCAGCGCCACCGCATCGTCGGCCGCATTGCGACGCAAGGCTTGAAGAATGGCGTCTTGCATGGCGGCGGATTGTCCAGCACAAATTACCAGTGTAACGATGCGCGGTGCGGTGCCGACTGGGAGCGGCTGTCACACTCCCTGCGCTCACTGCCAGGCGGGCGCCGCCTGTGCTCGGTCCTCGTACATCGCGGTTTTCCCGCGCCGCCCGCACCTGCCTCGCGACTGCTCGCGACGTTTTTTAGCCACTCTTACGCCTGCGCCGTGAGCCGCTCGGCCACCCAGCGTTCGGCAAACCCATCGCCACGGGCGTTTTCCAGAAAGCCGCAGTGGCCGCCCCAGCGCGCGATTTCCAGCTGTGCGTGGGCGGGCAACTGCCAGCCGGCGAAATCGGCGAACGGAATCACCGGGTCGTCTTGGGCCATCAGGATATGAACCGGCACCTGCAAGCCGGCCAGGCGCTCGCCGGCAATCGAATAGCTGTCGAAATACGCCTGCAGCGAGCCGTGCCCGGTGTGCTGCTCGGCCAACCAGGCCATCAGGCCGCGCATATCCAGCGCCAGGGTGGCATCGTCGTAGCCATGCTGGTCGGGGAACAGCTTGCGTTTGCGCAGCAGCGATTCGCGCCAGCGCCGGCGGAAATACCAGTCGTAGAACTGCGGGCCTTTTTCCAGCTGCAGCATGGTCGCTGCCGGATCCAGCAACGGGCACACCGCCGCCACCCGCACCACCGGCAGGCCGGCCGCCGGCGCGCGCAAGGCGAGCCGCAGGGCGAAATTGCCACCCAGCGAGTAACCGGCCACCAGCAACTGCGGCGCTGGAAAGCGCCGCCACAGATCGCCTGCGGCGTTGACCACTTCATCGATGCGATCGGAGTGGAACAGATCCACGTTGAGGTGATGGGTGCCGCCGTGGTCGCGGAAATTCAGCCGAAACACCTGATAGCCCAGGCCAACCAGGCACACAGCGGTGAGCCGCATGTAATTGGAATCGGCGCTGCCTTCCCAGCCGTGCAGCAACAGCACCGTGCCGCGCAACGGTGCATCGCCGGGCGGGATGCTCATCCAGCCCTGCAGGCGCACGCCGTCACCGCCGTCGAGAATATGTTCGCTGGTCACCGCACCGCTGGCGGCCAGCAACTGGCGGCTGCGGATGCGGCGCAATGCACTGCTGCCCAGCAGCGATTGCACATGCGGATTGCGCAACCAGCGTGGCGGCGAATAGTCGGAGGCGTTCATGCGCTCATCGGGCCAGAAACGTCGCTGGCCGCAGAAGTGATGAGCATACGCATCGCGGGCTAGGACGCCATCGCCGCGATGATGCGTTCACGCGAGGTGTCTGCCAGACGGCGACGTCCTTCGATATCCAGCGCGCGGATCGGCTCAAGAAAATGCACTTCGGCCAGCCGCGACGGCTCGCCGAGCAGACGCACGATATTGTCGAAAAAATTCTCGCGCTCGCCAAACGCCACCACGGCCTGCGCATTGCCGCGCTCGCCATAACGCAGCGCCACCGGTTGCACCGGCACGCCGGCCTCCACCGCAGCCTGGAAGATGCGCGCATGGAACGGGCCGACTTCGGTGCCACTGCGGGTGCGCCCTTCCGGAAACACGCCCACCGGCTTGCCGCTTTGCAGGCGCATCCGCATTTCCTGCAGCACCCCGCCCAGCGATTCGGTATTGCCGCGCTGATGGAAGATGGTCTGGCCCTTGGCCGCCAGCCAGCCCACCAGCGGCCAGCCGGCGATTTCGCGCTTGGCCACAAAGCCCATCACGCGCTGACTGTGCAGCATCGAGATGTCGATCCAGCTGACGTGATTGGCCACGAACAGGGCCGCGCCCGGCAGCGGGGTACCGAAGTGACGCAAACGAAACCCGAAGATGCGCATCAGATTGCTCTGCCACCAGCGGATCATCCACTCGTCCAGGGTGTCGTGGCGACCGGTACGGATGCGTGCCAGCGGCGGTGCCACCACGCACAGCATGGTGATCGGCAGGCACATGCTCAGGTGCACCAGCAGCAGCGGCGCTCGATACAGGTACCGCAACCAACGCAACACGCCGCCAGCATCGCGCGTGGCGTCCAGGGATGACTCGCTCATTCGACGAACAGGACCGGTAACAGGGGAAGGAGGCAGCACTATTGTGACAGCAGCTTGGTGGCCGCGCAGCGCCAGCAACGGGCGGCGCTGCTCCAGCCATGTGCTTGCACGCCGGGCTCAGCCATTACTGCGCGCAACCACGGCCAACGTCAGCCGCGAAACGCACACGCGCTTGCCGGCCGGGTTTTCGATGGTGATGTCCCACACCTGCGTGCTGCGCCCGACATGCGCGGCGCGCGCGGTGCCAGTGACAAGATCCTGATACGCAGCACGCAGATGGTTGGCGTTGATCTCCAGCCCGACGCACATCTGGGTGGTCATATCCACGCACAGGTTGCCGGCGCTGCTGCCCAGTGTTTCGGCCAGCACCACCGAGGCACCGCCGTGCAACAGGCCATACGGCTGCTTGGTGCGCGCATCCACCGGCATGGTGGCGCGCAACCAATCGTCGCCGGCGTCGGTGAACACGATGCCCAAGTGCTCGATCAAGGTATCGCGGCTGGAGGCGTTGAGGGCAGCTAGATCGACGGGGACACAGAAGGTCATAGGCTGGGGATTGGGGATTGGGGATCGCAGCAGCATCTTGGATGCCCGGGCTGCGCTTCAACTGTGCGGTGGCGTAACGGCTCAGCCGATCACAGAATCGGCACCAAGCCGGCGCCGAAGGCGGTCAGCATGCGTACCAGTAGCCACTTCGCGCCGACATTGACCTCGGGGAAGTCGCCGACCGCTACATAGCACTTCCGAAACTGCGGGTCCTGCCGCTTGAGCGGGAACGGGCAACCGGGGCCAGGCTGGAATTCGTAATTGGTGGCGTAGCGCCAGGGCCAGAAATCCAGCACCGGCAACGCTTCGGACACCTTGCCCACGCTGTAGTTCAAGCCACTGAACACCGGCGGTTTTTCACGCGAGGCCACGGCCCAGGCGTTTTCCGGGGCGATATCGCGCTCGATGCTGGCGGCCAGCGCCCGTGCAAAGCGCGCATCGTCGATCACCACCGCAGCTTCGGTGTTGTAGTTCTCGCTGCGCGGGTCGAAGTTGTGCGTGCCGATCACGCCGATGCGCCGGTCCACCACCAACGACTTGGCATGCAAGCCCATGCGCGCGCCGGCGCGGGTCACCGGCAGCGGCTTGTTGACCGCACGCGTGCCCAGGAACGAGGGCCGCGTTTCGGTACGCAGCACACGCCGATCGACCTCGCTGCCACCAGGTGAACGACCCGCGCCACCGCCGCTGCCGCGAATGGCACTACCGGGTGTTCCGCCGCCACCGCTGCCACGCACCGCGTTACCGGCCGCGCTGCCGCTGATCACGCGATTGACGCGGCTGTCGCCCTCGACCGGCTCGGCTGCCTCAGGGTTGAGCGGGTCGGGCACCAGAGTGGCGTAGTCCACCGGTGCATCCAGCGGAAATGGCTTGAATTCGTAGATGTTGAAGCCCAACTCGCGCAGGTTGCGGCGTTTGAACTTGTACGACAGCGCGTACACGATCGGGTTGTCGGTGGCGGCCAGGCTATTGCTCGACACCACGATGCGCGGCGGTTGCGGACGCTTGCGCAGGTCGCGAAAGATCGCCTGCGCCTCATCGGACAACACCAGATACGGCGTCTGCAGCAGCACTTCCTGCTGCGCGCCAGCGATCAGACTGTCCAGCTCCGGCGCGGTGGACACCGCCTTGGCGGCATGTGCCTTGCGGTGTTTCTGCGGCAGATCGGCCACATACAGCACGTGCTGCACGGGCATGGCCGGGGTCACGAACGCATCGCGTATGAATTGCGGGTCGCGCGCCTCACAATCAACGCGTGCCACCCGCTCCGGGCGGCGTACCTCGGCCGGCGGCATTTTGGGCGCGCCCTGCTCCAGCAGCAGACGGCCGACATCGTTCAGGCGCTCGGCCGGCAAGCTGCGCTGTGCGCGCCAGAACGCATCGAAATTAGCTGCCATCGCGCGCACTTCCGGGCCGGCCAGAATCACGTCGCGGTCGCGGAAGTTGTATTCGCTGTCCCAGTCGAAATAGTCATCCTGATAGTTACGCCCACCGACGACGCCGAGCACATCGTCCACCACCAGCAGCTTGTTGTGCATGCGTTGGTTGAAGCGACGGAAACAGCACGCCACGCTACCGGCATAGTCGAAGTAATTGAGTTTGACCTTGCCAAAGGTGGGGTTGTAGATGCGCAGCTGCAGGTTTTCGTGGGTGCTGGAGAGCGCGCCGAGAATCTGCAGATCGGCGATCGCCGAGAGCTGATCGATCAGGATGCGCACCTTGACCCCGCGCTGCGCTGCATCGATCAGTGCATCCAGCACCATGCGCGCGCTGTCGTCCTTGTCGAAAATATAGGTCTGCAGATCAACGCTGCGAGTGGCGCTGCGGATCAGATTCAGCCGCGCGACCAACGACTCCTCGCCGCGATCGACGATGGTGGCGTAATGCCGTGGCGCAGCCGGCGTAGAGGTGCTAATCGCCTCGCCGCCCAGCGCGCGCAGCGGCGAAGACAGCGCACAGCGATTGGCCTGGGTGCAGCTCACCAGCGTGCTGCGCGCAGCAGAAGCCACGCCTGCGGCACGGTTGCGCTCGATTTGCGACAGGCCGGCGCATCCAGTGCCAAGCAACAGCGTTGCCAGCACCAGGACCCTCAACAGGAAACTCACGGGCGCTGCGCCTCCTGCAGCCGCCCACGCAGAATGAACGTCACCCTGTCGCCCAGGGCCATCTGCCACGCATTCATTCCGTAACGTCCACGCAGGACCGTCCCTCGACTGATCACATCGCAATCATAGCCCGGCCGCGCGCATTCAGCTGGCGCCACATGCAGGGTCTCCATGTGTGTGATTCCGCGAATGGTCAGGTTGCCGCTGATGTCGCCCCCCTTCTTCGCGACCGCTTCGGTGTAGGGAAGCGACTCGAATTCCACCACCGGGTATTGCGCGACATCGAAAAAATCCTCGCCGCGCATCCACGCGGTATAGCGGTCCTTGCCGGGGATTTCCACCTGCGTGGCGTCCAGCCGGAAACGCACCTGTTGTCGTTTGTCTGGCAACTCCACCAGCTCACCACGAAACTGCGGGAAGAACCCCTCGATCTTCATGCCGAAGCGCGTTCTGATCTCGAACCCGAAGCGCGATTGCACCGGGTCGATGGAATGCACCTTCTGCTGCGCCATACAGGGCAAAGCGACCCAGAGCGCGAGCCAGACGTACCAGCGCAGTGACGATGACACGGATCAAGGCCACCAGAAGGCGGTCAGGCGGGCGATGCCCGGTTCGATAGCGGCCTCCAGCGGCAGCGCCAGCAAGGCGATCGCGGCGGTGGGCATGCCCCGGTAGTCGCCGGTCTGGCCGCTGTGCATCAGCGCTGCCAACCGCTCCAGCCCCGGGTTGTGGCCCACCAGCAGCAAGCGCTCGGCGTCGCGGTGCTCGTCCACCAGGCTGGCCAGGGTGCCGGGGGTCGCTTCGTAAATGCGCTCGTCCAGGCGTTGTTCGATGTAGCCGGTGAGCTCCAGCACCGCTTCCAGCGTCTCGCGGGCGCGCCGGGCGGGCGAGCACAGCACGCGGTCGGGCACCAGGCGCTGCTCGCGCAGCCAGCGGCCGGCCGATTCGGCCTCGGCGATGCCGTGCGGGGATAGCGGGCGGTCCATATCGGCCTGGCCGGTATCGGCCGGCTCGGCGTGGGCGTGTCGCAACAAGATCAATTCGCGCATGTAAACTATCCGGTTTAGGCCTTCTTGAGCCACTTGAACAGCGGCTCCCAGTCCTGTTGATGGTCGCGCACCTGCGCCGAGCGGTAATCGAACAGGCTGCGTCCCAGCCCGGCCATGACTACATAAGCCTGGGTGTCGCGCAGCTGGGTCACCAGCGGATACGGCCAGGTGCCGATCATTTTCGCAGCCTGTTGCGAGGTCTGGGTCCACGGGCGGGCGCGATTGAGCACCAGCCCCACCGGCAATTTGCGCTGGTGCACGCGCGGCACCTTGGCCAGCGTGTTGAGAAAGCCGACCACCGCTTCAATATCCAGTGCCGAGGACAGCACCGGCACCACGATGGCATCGACGTGGTCAAGGAATCCGCTCAGATCGTCGGCCATCGCACCGGCCGGGGCATCGATAATCAGCTGATCAGTGCCGTGGGGCACTGCGGCCTGCCAGTTGCGTCGCCGGGTGGCGTCGATCGGCAGCACTGCACTTTCCAGACTGGCGCGACGCTGCGCCCAACGCGTGGACGAGCCTTGCGGATCGGCATCTGCCAGCACGGTGCGCTGGCCCTGCAGCGCCGCATGTGTGGCCAGATTGGTGGCGATCGTGGTCTTGCCTACGCCGCCTTTGGAGCCGGCCACTAGGACTGTCTTCATGCACGCCTCGCTTCCGGGAGCAAGCCGGCAGCGTACACCGCGACACGGTGAGGAAGTAGTCGAAAGACGTGAAACGTCCTACAGCGGCAGGTGTCGCAATGCAGCATCGCCCGCCGGCTCGTGGCCGACACACCATGCGCCGGCCAAGCGGATTATTGGGCTTGCTGGATCGGTGCGCTCGGCTGCCCATCCGTAGGCGGTCGCGTTGCAAGGCCTTGACGCTGCACCAGTGCACGCAACGCCGACACTTCGCCCTGCGTCACGATGACGTTCAGATCGATGGCTTGGCCAGTGGCCGTGGGCACGCGGCGTTGCTGTTGCTGCTGCGGCCACTCCAGCGCTCGCATCCGCGCCTGCTGGCGCGTGGCATCGGCACCGCGGCTCAATGCGGCCATGCGCTTGGCACCGACCATGGCAGTCACCATGGTGGACTCGTCCTTGGCCACGCTGTTCAGCACTGCCATGCATTCGTCGCGTAACGCCGGCTTAGCGACAGGGGAGCTGCAGCGCCGCAGCAAATCGCCTAGCGCGGGGAGTGCCTGTGCAGACCAGGCACCGATAACGAACATCGCCACCATGGCCGCGCCCGTGGAAGGCAGGCCTTGCGCGTGCAGTTGCGCGCGCAAGCTGACCGAGGCCAGCGATGGCCATCGCACGCCGTCGTAAGTGGCATGCAGGGCCTTGCCAAGTTCAAGTGCACCGCTGTCGAAATGATCCGCCTGCGCAGCCGCCTGCCAGGCGCCTTCGGCGCCCGCGTGGTCGCCGCGGCGCTGCGCAGCCGCGTAGGCATGCAGATGCACAGCGGCATTACCGGCATCGGCCTGCTCCAGGAAGGCCAGCGCAGCGCTTGGATCGCAGCGCAAGGCAGGTACGCAACCGGATGCTTCCATCCGCGCCACCAACAGATCCCGCGGGCGCGCGTCCAGGGCACGCTGCAGCCAGACGCGTTGGATGGGCGCATAGCCTGCGTTTGCAGCCGACGCCTTTAGACGCGAGGGCGGCGCCATCGCGGCATGTGCCACGCAGACGCTGCCAAGCCACAGCAGCGCGGTGCTGATCACACGATATCCGTGCATGTGTTGCTCTTGTCCATGTGATGGTACGCGTTGTTGCGAATCAGCAGTTCATACGGGTTGCCCCGCATCAAGCCACCAGACGTGCCAGCAACCAAGCCCACGCAGGCAAGGTCAGCAGCGACAGCAGAATGCTGTAGCCGACCATGGCTGCGGCCAGGCGCGGTGCCAGCCGGTGCGAGATGGCCAGCGCAGCGGCGGTGATCATGGTGGGCATGGCCGATTCAAGCACGTTGGTCTGCAGCATCGCGCCGTGCAGGCCAAGCGCCCAGGACAGCGGCAGCGCCAGGATCGGCATCAACGCAAGTTTGAAGACCAAGCCGACGGCCAAGGGTTTGAGCTCGTCTGCGGGCAGGCGCAACTGCAGCGAAAAGCCTACCGCCAGCATCACCAGCGGCAGCATCGCATCGGCCAGGCTTTTCAGCCCCGAGCCGATCCAGGTCGGCGGGTGTTCCGGCATCAACGTCAGTGCGAACAGCAACGCCCATAGCGGCGGAAAACGCAGCACACGCAGCAGGATCGTGCGCGCAGTGGGTGGGGTGTCGCCGCTGTAGCGGGCCAGCACGTACAGCCCGAAGGTGGACAGCAGCACGAAGGTGCCGAACTGGTCGTAGACCACCGCATACGGCAGTGCGTGATCGCCGATCAACGCGCGCACCATCGGAAAGCCGACGAAGCTGGAGTTGGTGAACACCACGCACATCAGCAACGCGGCGTATTCCCCGCGCTTGAACCGGAACAGGCGGCTGCAGCCCCACAGCAGCGGCACGATGATCGCGGTCAGCACCCACGGCGTGGCGCTCATTCCAACCAGCGATGCATCCAGGCGGAGGCGTGGCACATAGGTCAGCACCGAGGCCGGCAGGCAGATGTACAACACGATGCGATTGAGCACGTCGGCGCTGTTGTCCGGCAGCACCCGCAAGCGAGCGAACAGCAGGCCGAGCCCCAACATCACCAGAATCAACGCAAATGCATCCACCGCCATGGCGTGGTCAGGTCCGTAGGAAATCGATGCCCAGGATCGCATAGTGGGCGCGGCGCGCCAGGATCGGCGGCGCGCCAGTCTGTCGAGCACGCCTACGTGTGTCGCGGTGCGATGCGGTTGCCTGCAGCCGGTCTTCGATTCTTCGCGTTGTTTGGCTGCTCTCAAGCCCTGGTCGGTCGAGGGCACGGTGCCCTCGCCGCTCGCGAGAAACGCCGTGACTCCATCCATGCGGGATCCTGTGGCGGCATTCATGCCGCCACAGGATCCCGCAAGCGGAGAGGACACCGCACCAGGGCGGTGGTTGGATGGGAAAAGCCTGCCTGCCTCACAGATTCGGCTGATGCACGGCAGCGCGCTGCGGCGGTTCCCTGCAGCGCAATGACGAGACTTACGGAAACGCCGGCGGGTTTGCCTGCCAGGCGGCGAAGACCTCGGCCAGGCTGGCACGCTCTGCTTCGCGCCAGCCCGGCAGCAGGATGGCGTAGTTTGCGGTGCTACTCCAACGATCCGGCCAGGTGCGCACGGCGGCGGCGTACCACTCCACCGCTTCCCGTTTGCGCCCGGCGCGCCACAGCGCCAGCGCCGCGGTAGTGGGCAACCATTGCGGTGTGGCCGGACGGCCGTTGGCCAGGTTTGCCCACAGCTGCAAGGCCTTGTCGGCCTGGTCGGCGCGCAACAGATCCCAGCCGTAGTTCCAGGTGATGGTGCGATATTGCTGACTACCATTGGGAACCAGGCCCAAGGCCCCCTGGTAGAGCTCGTCGCCCAACTGGGTGCGCCCACCGGCATACGCTAGCGAGGCCAGTTGCGCCCGTGGCTCGGCGGCGCGTGCGTCACGCTGCACCATCGCGGCCAAGCGCTCGACCACCGCATCACCCTGCCCCTGCACGGCGACCACGGCTTTCGTGGTGCCGCGGTCTTCGTCGAAATAAAACTCCTTTGGCTTGGGCAGGCTCTGCGCTTGCGCCAACGACCACACGCTCCCGAGCAGGGCCAACGCAATGGCCCATGCGCACTTCGTTCTCACTGGTGTTTCCCCTTGCGACACACGACAAACCCCCAACACGGCCCAATCCTAACCTCGATGTCGCTGCGATGCACACTCGGTGCCCCAGACATGTGAATAGCGGCTGCTACAATTATTAGGCCGTTTTGGAGCCCTGGGTTCCAGCCACCCTTTCCGGGCAAGCCATGACCAGTACTGTTGCACTCTCTTCCCCCGACTCTGCCAACACGCCGGAGCTCGGCCAAGTGGATGCGGACTACACGCTGGAGCACAAGTACACACGTGCCGATGGGCGCATCTACTTGTCCGGGGTGCAGGCGCTGGTGCGGCTGCCGCTGATGCAACGCCTGCGCGATAGCGCTGCTGGGCTGGACACCGCCGGCTTCGTCAGCGGCTACCGCGGCAGCCCGCTGGGCGGACTGGATCTGGAACTGTGGCGCGCGCGCACGCATCTGGACGCGGCCAAGGTGACCTTCACTCCCGGCCTCAACGAAGACTTAGCCGCCACCATGGTCTGGGGCACCCAGCAGACCAACCTGTTCCCCGGTGCCAAGGTGCAGGGCGTCTACGGCATGTGGTACGGCAAGGGCCCGGGCGTGGACCGCAGCGGCGACGTGTTCAAGCATGCCAATGCCGCCGGCACCTCGCCCTATGGCGGCGTGCTGGCGCTGGCCGCCGACGACCATGCCTGCCGCAGCTCGACCCTGCCGCACGGCTCGGAAGACGAATTCGTCAGCGCGATGATGCCGATCCTCAACCCGGCCGGGGTGCAGGACATCCTGGACATGGGGCTGCTCGGCTGGGCGATGAGCCGCTATACCGGGCGCTGGATCGGCTTCAAGACCATTGCCGAGACGGTGGAATCGTCCGCGTCGGTGGATGTGGATCCGTTCGCACGCACGATCGTGTTGCCGGAGGACTTTGCGCTGCCGCCGGGCGGCTTGAGCATCCGCTGGCCCGATCCGCCGGTGGATCAGGAAATGCGGCTGCATCGTTATGCGATCGCCGCCGCGCAGGCATTTGCACGCGCCAACCAGATCGACAAAGTGGTGCTGGATTCGCCGCACGCACGGTTGGGCATCGTGACGACCGGCAAGAGCTATCTGGACGTGCTGCAGGCGCTGGAATACCTGGGTCTGGATGCGCAGGCCTGCGCGCAGATCGGTATTCGCGTTTACAAAGTCGGCATGACCTGGCCGCTGGAGCCGGTGGGCATCAGCGCGTTTGCGCAGGGGCTCGAAGACATTCTGGTGGTGGAGGAGAAGAAGGCTTTCATCGAGCGCCAGATGAAAGAGCTGTTCTACAACTGGCCAGCCAGCGCCGGTGCGCGGCCGAGCATCGTCGGCAAGTACGACGAGCACGGTGCGTGGATCCTGCCCTCCACCGGCGAGCTGACGCCGGCCACGATCGCGGCGGTGATCGGTAAACGCATTCAGCGCTTTGCGCTTCCATCAAGCGCAATGACCGAATCGATCGAACAGCGGCTGCGCTGGATGGACGCCAAGGAAGCGGAAATGGCCTTGCCGCGCGCGCTGTTTCCCCGCGTGCCGCATTACTGCTCCGGCTGCCCGCATAACACCTCCACGGCGGTGCCGGAAGGCTCGCGTGCGCTGGGCGGCATCGGTTGCCATTACATGGTGACCTGGATGAACCGCTCCACCGACACCTTCACCCATATGGGCGGCGAAGGCGTGACCTGGTCGGGGCAGGCGCCGTTTACCGACACCCCGCATGTGTTCCAGAACCTGGGCGATGGCACCTATTTCCACAGTGGCTCGCTGGCGATCCGCCAGTCGGTCGCCACCGGCGTCAACATCACCTACAAGATCCTCTACAACGATGCGGTGGCGATGACCGGCGGCCAGCCGGTGGACGGCACGCTCACCGTGCCGGACATCGCGCATCAGCTGCGCGCGGAAGGCATCCACGACATCGTGGTGGTCAGCGACGAGATCGGCAAATGGACGCGGCGACGCGAGCGTTTTCCCAACGATGTGACGTTTCACGATCGTAGCGAACTGGATGCGGTGCAGCAGCATTTGCGCACGCTCAAGGGCGTGTCGATCCTGATCTTTGATCAGACCTGCGCCACCGAAAAACGCCGCCGTCGCAAGCGCGGCAAGCTGGTCGACCCACCCAAACGCGTGATGATCAATTCGCTGGTCTGCGAAGGTTGCGGCGATTGCGGCGAAAAAAGTTTCTGCGTGTCGGTGCTGCCCAAGGAGACCGAATTCGGACGCAAGCGGCAGATCGATCAGTCCAATTGCAACAAGGATTATTCCTGCGTGTCGGGCTTTTGCCCGAGCTTTGTCACCGTGCATGGCGGTGCGCTGCGCAAGGGCAAAAAGCGAGATGCCAGCGCATTACTGGACAAGCTGCCCGCACCGCCGCAACGCACGACGCTGGAACAGCCCTGGAACATTTTGATCACCGGCGTCGGCGGCACCGGCGTGGTGACCATCGGCGCATTGCTTGGCATGGCCGGACATCTGGAAGGCAAGGGCGCCACGGTGCTGGATCAGACCGGCTTGGCGCAGAAGGGTGGCGCAGTGACCACGCATATCCGCATCGCACGCCAACCCGGCGATATCCACGCGGTGCGCATCGCTGCCGGCGAAGCAGATCTGGTGCTGGGCTGCGACATGGTGGTGGTCAACGATTACTGGGCGTTGTCCAAAGTGCGCGATGGCCGCACCCAGGTGGTGCTCAACACCTATGAGGCGATGCCGGGCAACTTCACCACCCAACCGGATCTGCAATTCCCCGCTGCCGAGATCATTGCCGGCGTGCGCACTGCATTGGGCGGCCAGGAGCCTTTTTTGCTGGATGCCACGCAACTGGCCACCGCACTGCTGGGCGATGCGATCGCCAGCAACCTCTTCGTGCTCGGCTATGCCTGGCAACATGGGTTGGTGCCGTTGTCGCATGCGGCGCTGATGCGCGCAATCGAGCTCAATGGCGCGGCTGTGACCATGAACCAGCAGGCGTTTGCGTGGGGGCGATTGACGGCTGTGGATCTGCCGGCGGTGCGGCGTGCAGCAGGTTTGTCGGCGCAGGGCGAATGGGCCGTTGCGCATGGCGGTACGTCCCAAGAACGCGCGCCCGGCAGTTGGGAAGAGCACGATCTCAGCGGGCAAAGCGCGCCGCGTGCGTTGGCGCAAAACACGGGCAACACGCTGCATGGTGATGTGGATGCGCCGGTGTATCCGCTCGACGACGAACAGCTGGCGCAGTCGCTGGATGAAGCCATCGCGCGTCGCGTCGGCTTCCTGACCGATTACCAGGATGCCGCCTACGCACAGCGTTATCGTGCCCTGGTCGAGCGCGTACGCGCGCACGAGGCGCAACGTGCGCCCGGCAGCAGCGCATTGAGCAAAGCGGTCGCGCGTTATGCCTTCAAGCTGATGGCCTACAAGGACGAGTACGAAGTGGCACGGCTATATACGCGTGGCGACTTCCAGCGTCGGCTGCAGCAGCAGTTCGAAGGCGATTACACGCTGCGTTTCCACCTGGCGCCGCCGTTGCTGGGCAAGAAAGATGCGCACGGCCACCTGATCAAGCGCGAGTACGGCCCGTGGATGTTCACCGCGTTCAAGCTGCTGGCGCGGTTGAAGTTCCTGCGCGGCGGCAAGCTCGATGTGTTCGGCTATAGCGCCGAACGGCGCAGCGAGCGCCAGCTAATTGCCGATTACGTGGCGACGGTAGGGACGCTGCTGGAGCGCCTGGATGCCGACAATGTGGGTCTGGCCGCGCAGATCGCCTGCATTCCCGAACACATCCGCGGCTATGGCCACATCAAAGAGGCGCATCTGCACGAAGCCAAGGCAAGCGAGGCTGCGCTGCTGCTGCAGTGGCGCAATCCAAAAGCGTTGCATGTGGTGCAGGCGGCTTGATGTCGGCGAACGGTTACATTATTAAAATGTAGCCGAACTAACTCATTCCGGTCCACTGTGCGGCTTGAGTTCCTCACCACCATAAAGAACCAACGGTGGATGTAGGCGATCGGTGACATTGAATATATGTCACCGATCGCTTACATTCGAACGATGGACACCGTGCGCACCCCTGCCGACATCGGTAATCTCATCCGTGCCACCCGCAAGCGGCGGGGCTGGGATCAGGCGCGTCTGGCCACTGAAATTGGTGCGAGTCGGCAGTGGATCGTCGATATCGAGAAAGGCAAGCCACGCGCCGAACTGCAACTGATCCTACGGGCGCTGCATGCGCTGGGCCTTGAGATGATGCTTGCCCCCGGCGCCGCCGATGCTCGAAACCGTCTTCCGCCCGATCGCGCAGCCATGCCATTGATCAACATGGATGACATCGTCGAACGCAATTGTACGCAGGGTCCGCTGACCGCGCTTTACGCGTTGAAGAACGTGAGCAAGCCAAGCGCATTCCATGGTCTCGACCCTTCGCAAGCCACCCAGCTGACGCATCCTTCTGCCGCGCGCGCGACGCGCGCGAAAGTGCATCCAGTGCGCGATGCCGTTTCGCGTAAATCGCGGCAGCAGTTCGCGGGTGCAGCAGAAACTGACGCGGCGAATCCACAAAACGCTCGCGCACCAGAGACCGGTGGCAAGACCAAATCTGTCACACCAAAAGCACGATCAATCAGCAAGAAGAAAGCCACGTGAGGCTGATTGCACTGATGGGCAGCCAGTTGGTTGGCCAGTTGGACGCCGACGCCAATGGCCGTGCGCGATTCGCTTACGACCCTTCCTGGCGAGCGTCGACGAATGCGATACCGCTTTCGTTGAACATTCCGCTCAGCCGGGAGCATCACCCAACCGATGCGGTCAACGCTGTGCTATGGGGCTTGTTGCCCGACAATGAAACCACCTTGCAACGCTGGGCATCCAGATTTCAGGTCTCGCCCCGCAACCCGCTGGCTCTGTTGTCGCATGTTGGCGAGGACTGTGCCGGTGCGGTGCAATTCGTCACTCCGGCCCGGCTTGAGGATGTCATGTCTGGCGCCAACGACAGCATCGAGCCGCTCACCGAGGGCGAGTTGGAAATGCGTTTGCGCAGGCTGCGCCAGGATGTCGGTGCAGCGCGCCAGATCGACGACGTCGGTCAATTCAGTCTGGCCGGCGCGCAGGCCAAGATAGCCTTGCTGCATGACGGGCAGCAGTGGGCCATCCCGGCCGGACGCATTCCCACCACGCATATCCTCAAACCGCCCAGCGGCGAATACGACGGCTTCGTCGAAAAAGAACTGTTTTGTCTGCGCCTGGCGCGCAAGATCGGCCTGTCGACTGCAGCGGGCCAGGCGCTGCGGTTTGGCGATGAAACCGCTATCTGCGTCGCACGCTATGACCGCATCGCAAGCCAAGGCGCGCTGCTGCGCATCCATCAAGAAGACTTTTGCCAGGCATTAGGAGTGATGACGCAGATCAAGTATCAACACCAGGGTGGCCCGGGGCCAACCGAGATCTCGCAGCTGCTATGGACACATTCGTCGCAAGCGCGCAAGGACGTCGAAACCCATGTTTCATGCCCTGGTCTTCAATTATTTGATCGGCGGCACCGATGCGCATGCGAAGAACTATTCGTTGTTGCTTGGCCAGGCGGGACAAGTGCGACTGGCGCCGCTGTACGACATCTCCAGTGCCCTGCCTTATCCCCATCTGCAACAGCGCAAGATCAAACTGGCGATGAAAATCGGTAGCCATTATCGCTGGTGGGATGTCCGTTCAAGCGATTGGCAACAGCTTGCGCTGCAGATGCGCCTGGAGGCATCGGCTTGCCTGGCTTGGATAAGCTTGGCTGCCAATCAGCTGCCGGATCGAGCGCGGGATCTTGCTGGCGAACTTCGACAGGAAGGCGTTGAGCATCCGATTCTGGATGCGTTGGTGGACGCGATCTCTGCCGCATGTCAGCGGGCACTCAAATTGCTGCAATCGGTTTGACACACCAATGCGACAACCATGCTGCCAAGCATCGGTAAGGTTCGAAACAAGCAGCCGGTTACATCGGGCGCAACAAGCGCAAACCGAACCAGTCCTTCGCATCATTCCAACCGTGTGTGACTTTCAGACCGGCTGCAGCAGCAAGTTCGGCGAAGTGGGCGTCGGTGTATTTATAGCTGTATTCGACTTGCATCGCCTCGCCTTCGGCAAGGTCAAACTCCTGGCCGCCCACGTGCACACGCTGCGCGCGCTGGCTGATCAAAAAGGTCTCGATGCGACCGCGTTCGCGCGCATACACCGCGTGGTGACGGAAACCATCGGTGTCGAAATCGCTGCCGATCTCGCGGTTGAGGCGTGCCAGCAGGTTCAAGGTGAATTCGGCAGTGACGCCGGCCGCATCGTTGTAGGCGGCCTGGATCAGACCGGTGTCCTTGTCTAGATCGATGCCGATCAAGGCGCAACCATCGCCGCCCATGGTCTGACGCATCGCATCCATCAACTCGATGGCAGCAGCGTCGGTGAAATTGCCCAGCGTGGCACCGGGGAAGAACACCAGATGCCGGCGCGCCGGGCGCTGCGCATCAGGCAAGCGCAGTGGCTTGGTGAAGTCGGTGCAGACCGGCAGCATCTGGATCTGCGGAAATTGCTGTGCCAGCCGCGCAGTGCTGTCGAGCAAGGCAGTGCGCGAAATTTCCAGAGGCGTGTAAGACATCACATCACGCAGGCCCTGCAGCAGCAACTCAGTCTTGCGACCGCTGCCGCTGCCGTATTCGACCACATGCACGCCAGGCCCGATCGCCTGCGCAATCGCCGGCATGCTGGATTCCAGCAAACTCAACTCAGTACCGGTGAGGTAATACTCCGGCTGCTGGGTGATGGCTTCGAACAACTGCGAACCGCGCGCATCGTAGAAATACTTGGACGGCAAGGTCTTGGGCGTCTGCGACAAACCGGCCAGCGCATCGGCGGTGATGTCATCCGGTTGCGGGTGCAGATCGGTCAGCGCGCAGTGAGCGCGTTGGGTGGCATGGGCGGCGGCGTTCAAGGCAGATCCTTGGCAAGGCGCACGCCGGAAAACTGCCAACGCGCATCGGATGGAAAAAAGTTGCGGTAACTGGCGCGGATGTGGCTGGCCGGTGTGGCGCAACTGCCACCCCGCAGCACCCATTGCGCATTCATGAATTTGCCGTTGTATTCGCCCAGCGATCCGGGCCACGGCGCAAAGCCGGGATACGGCAGGTACGCGCTGCAGGTCCATTCCCAGACATCGCCGAACAACTGCTGCAGGCCGGTATCCACCGCTTCGGCGCCGCGCGGATACAGCGCGTCGCTATCGACGAAATTGCCTTGCACCGCTACACCGGTGGCGGCCTGCTCCCACTCGGCTTCGGTGGGCAGGCGTGCACCGGCCCAGCGGGCGAAGGCATTGGCTTCGAACAGGCTCAGATGGCATACCGGTGCATGTGCATCGCGCGTGCGCCAGCCGCCTAGCGTGAACTCGCGTCCGTCGGCATCCCAATACAACGGATGCTGCCAGCCTTGCGCCTGCACCATCGCCCAGCCATCGCTGAGCCAGGCGCTGGCGCTGCGGTAACCACCGGCGTCGATGAACTCCTGGAATTCGGCGTTGGTGACCACGCGATGCGCCAACGCATGCGTGCCGACCAACACACGATGACGCGGCGATTCGTTGTCGTAGGCGAACGTGTCGACCTGCGGCCATGCAGCCGCGCCCATTTCCACAATCTGTTCGTCGCGCGCATGCCAGCGCAGCGTGCTGGCGATGGCAGCGGGCGGCGCGGGTGCATCGCGATACGCCGGCTGCAGCGGATTGCTCCACAGCGCATGCTTGATGTCGGTGAGCAACAATTCCTGATGCTGCTGCTCGTGCTGGATGCCGAGTTGCACGATGGTGCAGGCCTGCGCGTCCAGCTGGCCGTCGCGCAAGCGCTGTTGCATCTGTGCATCGACCGCAGCGCGGTAATCGTGCACCTGCTGCAACGAGGGCCGCGACAGCACACAACGGCGCGCACGTGCATGCATCGGGCCCACGCTCTGGTAGTAGCTGTTGAACAGAAAATCCCAGGCCGGGTCGAAGACGCGGTAGGCCGGATCGGCCTGCAGCACGAAGCGTTCGAAAAACCAGGTGGTATGCGCCAGATGCCACTTGCTGGGGCTGGCGTCGGGCATGCTCTGCACCATCGCGTCTTCGGCGTTCAAGGGTGCAGCGAGGCGATTGCTCAGCGCGCGGGTCTGCGCGAAGCGTTCCAGCAGGGTCAACTGCTGTTGCTGGTGCTCGACCAGCACGGAGGAGAGTGCAGACATGCGGATATGCTTGAGGAGCGCCCGTGAACGCGCCGTGTCGGCAGCTTGGCAGCCAGCGGTAAGCTATGGTCATGTCCTCTTTTTCTCTGTCCAGCCTGCTCCCGGCGCCGATCGATTGGGCACAGCGGCAGCAGGCATTCGCGTTGCCTCTCGATGTGACCTATTTGGATGCCGCCTCGCGCGGGCCGCTGTTGCGCGCGGTGCAAACGGTTGCGCATCAGGCCATCGACGCAATGGCCACGCCCTGGCAGCTGCCGTTCGATGCGTGGCTGCACGATATCGAACGTTTACGCGCGCTTGCCGCTGACTTGTTCGACAACGACACCGACGGTGTGGCGATGCTGCCCTCGGCCGCACATGGGCTGGCCACCGCCGCACGCAACCTGCCGCTGCAACGCGGCGAGGCGGTGTTGCTGCTGGAAGGACAATTTCCATCCAACCTGCTGATCTGGCAACGGCGCTGTGCCGAGGTGGGTGCTCATATCGTGGCGGTGTCCGCTGCTGGTGGCGATGGGTTGACCGAGGCGGTGCTGCAGGCTATCGCCGCCACGCCTGCGCTGCGCGTCGCGACGCTGCCGCATGCGTACTGGCTGGATGGGCGGCAGCTCGATCTGGACCGCATCAGCGCAGTGGTGCACGCACGCGGAGCGGCATTGGTGCTGGACCTGAGCCAGAGCCTGGGCGTGCTGCCGACCGATCTGCCGCGCTGGCAACCGGATTTTGTGGTCAGCGTCGGCCACAAATGGTTGCTCGGGCCGATGGGATTGGCCTGGCTGTGGGTGGCACCGCACTGGCGTGCGCACGGTGTACCGATCGAAGAACACTGGATCGGCCGCGATGCCGGCAGCAGCTGGGAATTTCCGATCGCCAAAGCGCCGTCATATCGCAGCGGTGCGCGACGGTTCGATGCCGGCGGTGTTGCAGATCCCTTGCGTATCGCGATGGCGACGGTGGCATTGCAGCAGGTCGCTGCATGGCAACCGGCGCGTATTGGGCAGGCACTTGGTAGGCTCACCGCGCAGTGGGATGCTGCCTTGCAGGCCTGCGGTCTGGGCAATTGGTGCACGCCCGGTCACGCGCCGCACCTGACCGCCTTGCAGCCGCGCGCAGAGCAGTTGGATGCAGTGGCGGCGACGTTCGGCAACCGTGGTGCGATCTGCACACGGCGGCACGGACGTTTGCGTATCGCGCCGCATCTGAATATCACCGAGGACGCACTCTTACGCCTGGTTGCGGCGCTATCGGGTGGATGAGGTGTTGGGGACATCGAACGCCATCGCTTAGTCGCGACGTTGGCACGGCTGTTGGTAGCAGCGGGCTTGCCCGCGACTGGCCTTTCCCGGCGATACCACATCGCGCGCCAGCACGCTCCTACGGTTTACGGTGGCATGGATCTAGAAACCGCGCGCACCGTTAAAGCGCGCACTCACCAACGATCTAGGGCAGAAACCTACCCACGCTGGCTGATCCGTAACCCACGCGGGGTAACCCAGCGCTCCAGGCCCTCGAACACCGCCTGCACCAACAGCGCAAGCACCGCCGCAGAAATCGCGCCTTCCAGAATCAACCCGATATCATCCAGACGAATGCCGGTGAGGATCGGCTGGCCATAGCCACCCGCGCCGATCAACGCGCCCAGCGTGGCGGTACCCACATTGATCACTGCTGCGGTCTGGATGCCGGCGACGATCGTGCGACGCGCCAACGGCAACTCCACGCGCCACAAGCGCGTCCACGCCGGCAGCCCGATCGCCTGGGCGGTCTGGCGCAACTCGCGCGGGATCGAGGTGAGCCCGGCATGCGTGTTGCGCACGATCGGCAGCAGGCTATAGAGAAATAACGCGGCAATCGCTGGCTTGGCACCGATGCCGAACAGCGGAATCATGAAGACGAACACCGCCAGCGACGGCAAGGTCTGCAGCACCCCGGTCAACGACAGCACCACCTGCCCGAGCCGGGGTCGCCGCGCCGCCAGCACGCCCAGCGGTAATGCGATCAACAACGCAAACCCCAACGAGATGCCGACCAGGGCCAGATGCTCGCGCGTGTATCGCAGCAAGCGGGTGATACGCGAATCGGCTTCCGATGCGGGCCTGACGCCCAACCATTGGGCAGCCACAGCCGCTTCGGACTGACGCTGCAGCTTCACCTGTGCGTTGAGCCGCTGCATGGTCGCCTCGTCGATGCGTCCCTGCAGCCCCTGCAATTTCTTCAGCATCGCCGGTGCGCGTTGCGCCAGGTCCTTGCGATACAGAAACACCGCCTGATAGTCAGGAAAATAGTGGCGGTCGTCGCGCAATACCTGCAACTGGTAATACGGAATTTCCGCATCGGTGCTGTAGAGATCGGTGACTTCGATCGCCCCGCTCTGCAGCGCGCGATAAGCCAGATCGTGATCCAGTCCGGCCGCGGTCTGCGGCAATGCATACGCGGCGCGTACGCCGGGCCAGCCATCGGCGCGCTGCATGAACTCGTTGCTCAGCCCGATGGTGAGCGTTGGCTGCCGGGCCAGATCCGACATCGTCGCGATGCCAAGCGCCTGCGCACGTTCGGCGCGCATGCCGAAGGCATAGGTGTTCTGGAAACCCAGCGAGTCGGTCATCGCCAGGCCGCGTGCATCGAGTGCGACACGCAGTTCGGCCGGGCTGGCCTTGGGCATCTGCAGCAGTTCCTGCGCCAGCGTGCCGGTGTATTCGGCGTACGCATCGATCTGCCCGGTTTCCAGCGCACGCCACAGGATGCGCGTGCCACCGAGCTGCGCGCGATGCTGCACGTCCACGCCGTCGCGCTGGCCGGCAGCGGTGGCGATCTCGCCCAGCAGGACTGCTTCAGTGAAGTTCTTCGAGCCGATCGTCACCTGCGCGGCATGCGCACCGAGGCTGCAGATCAGCAGTGCAACTGCGAGCAGTGCGCGCGCGCTCATGCGGCGTCGCCAATGCTGCGCTGCGCGGTGAGAAAGCGCTGCACGAATGGATCGGCTGGCTGTTCCAGCAAACTGCGTGCACTGCCCTGCTGCAGCACGCGGCCGGCGCGCATTAGGACCAAGGTGTCGGCCAGGTACGCCGCTTCGGCAACGTCGTGCGTCACCAGCACCACGGTCTTGCCGAGTTGAGCGAACAGCTCGCGCATCTGCGCTTGCAGGTCGTAGCGCACGATGGGGTCGAGTGCACCGAGCGGTTCGTCCAGCAGCAAGGCCGGTGGATCCAGCATCAAGGCGCGGATCAACCCCACGCGCTGGCGCTGCCCGCCCGATAGCTCGGCCGGATAGCGCGCCAGCAACTCCGGCGGCAACTGGCACAGCGCACACAAGGCCTCCAGGCGCTTATCGATGCGTTGCCGCGTCCAGCCCAGCGTCTGTGCCAGCAACACCACATTGCTGCGCGCATCCAGCTGCGGAAACAGCCCACCTTCCTGGATCACATAACCGATACGTTGCCGCTGCGCCTGCAGGCTGGCGCGTTGCAGCGGCGTGCCATCGAAGGCAACCGTGCCGCTGTCCGGCCATTCCAGCCCGACCAACATCCGCAGCACGGTGGACTTGCCGGCGCCGCTGGGGCCGATCAGGGCAGTGGTCGCACCACTGGCAAACGTCAGCGTGACCGCATCGAGGGCGATGGCCTGGCCGTAGCGACGGCTGACCTGATCGAGAGTGAACATACGCGCGAGCTTGCCGAAGGTGGCGTCAGATGAGCGCGAAGGCAGGCGTGCCAGCGCACATCACCGCGGCGGCGCCAACAACTCGCGCGCGCTCAGAGAGCCGTCGCCGTTGGCATCCTGCCGCGCGAAACGCTCGATCAGCGTGGCGTGGTGCGCCGCGCGGGTGATTGGCTTGCTGCGACGGCCCGGTAGCTCCTCGCCCTGCAGCACGCCGTCGTGGTCCAGGTCGCGCTGATCGAAGGCGTAGCGCATCCAGACCAGATATTCATCGCGACTGACCCGGCCATCGCCATCGGTATCCATGCGTTGCAGATATTGCTGGCTGTCCTGCACCTGGGCCTGCGCGACAACCGCTGGAGCGCACACACCACCCGCCATCAGCATGCCGCGCACGACCAAACCATGCGATCTGCGCGCACGCACAACAGCATGCGTGCCGCCGCGCTTAGGACCCACTCAGTGCATAACCCGTGAGCCGCGCCGCATATGCCTGCAAGGCGGCATTGCCACTGGCTCCGGCCTCGTGGCACCACTGCTGCAAGTGCTTGAGGCGTTCGGACGCATCATGACTGCGCGCTTCCAGCACGGCGGCCGAGCGCGCGCGGTACGCGACCAGCGTGCGCATGCGCGGACGTTCGACCACCCAACGCTGCAACTGTTCGCGCGCGTCGGGCGTGAGCCAACGCCCATCATCGACCAGGCCCTTGCGCAAGCGCCGCGGCAGCAACTGCCGCAGCTTGGCGCAGGTGGCGGCGGCATCTTCGCGCAGTGCCGGCTTGAACACGTTGCGCTGGCAGTCGGTCATGGCCTGGAAGCGATGCGACAGCAATGCCTTGAGCGTATCGGCATCGGGTACGGCGATGTTCGGGCGGATATCCAGCGACGGCACCGCGCGCAGCAGCTTGGCCAGACCCAAGGCCTGCAAACCGCGAATCGCGACCCAGCCGATATCCAGCTCCCAGCGCCGCATCAAAAACCGCGCCGAGCTCGGGAACGCATGATGGTTGTTGTGCAGTTCTTCGCCACCGATCCACAACGCCCACGGGGTCAGATTGGCGGAGGTGTCGCCCGATTCGAAAGTGCGATAGCCCCACCAGTGGCCAGGGCGATTGACCGCACCGGCGACCCAGAAGTGCGCCACCACCGGATGGAAGTCCACACCGCGATGGGCCTGGCTTCCATTCAGGTACAAGGTCACTGCAAAGAGAGTGAGCTGGGTAAATACCAGCAGCACCGCCAGCATGCTCCATACACCCAGCCCGGCCACGCCGGAGATAAGGAAGTCGATGATCGGATCGGACAACGTCGGCATCTCCACAGCGGCGCCATCGTTTGGGTTGATACAGACATGATGGGGGCGATAGCGGCAAACTTCACCCTTCGGATGCGTAGGGTGCTACCTGCATTCCTAAGCGGTTCGCACGTTTCCTTTCCCAACCCACTTGATGTCATCCGTATGACTGTTGCTGCCGGTTTTTCTGCGACTCCCGCTGCTGTTGACAATGCCGTCCCGTTGATCGAACTCGACCAGGCCAGCGTGATGCGCGGGCAGGTGCGCGTGCTGCATGCCCTCAGTTTGCGCATCGCGCTCGGGCAGCACACCGCCCTCTTGGGGCCCAACGGCTGCGGCAAATCCTCCTTCATCAAACTGATCACGCGCGAGCTGTACCCGCTGGTGCGTGCCGACGGCCAACCGCCGGTGAGAGTGCTGGGCCAGACGCGCTGGCAGGTGGATCGGTTGCGTTCGCAGCTGGGCATCGTCACCAGTGATCTGAGTGTCAACCTGGCCGACGTGCCGGGGCTGGATGTGGAAAGTGCGGTGCTGTCCGGCTTCTTCGCCAGCTACGTGGTGCCGCCGCATCGTGACATCAGCGGGGACATGCGCGCGCGGGCACGTGAGGCATTGGCACTGGCGCGCGCCTTGCCGCTGCTGGATCGGCAATTTGCCGAACTGTCGGCCGGCGAAACCCGCCGCGTGCTGATCGCGCGCGCATTGGTCAACCGGCCGCAGGCGCTGTTGCTGGACGAGCCGTCCACCGGTCTGGATCTGGTCGCGCGGCAGCATCTGCTCGACAGCATGCGTCACCTCGCCAAACAAGGCATCACGCTGGTGCTGGTCACCCACCACATCGAAGAGATCGTGCCAGAGATCGCGCGGGTGATCCTGCTGCGTGCCGGCAGCGTTGTGGCCGATGGCACACGTGAAGCCCTGCTCACTGACGCCAGCCTGTCGGCGGTATTCGACGGCCCGGTGCGGGTGCAACGCGACGGCGAGCGGTATTGGGCCACGGCTGGGGAACGCTGAGCTACCTGCAGGCATGGGCTTTGACAGGGGACGTTCATCGGGCAGCTGCGGTTGAAATGGGTTGTTTGATCGGCGGCCGTTGACAAACGAACGTAACCGAAACATATCTATTGCCGCACCTGCTAAGTCAACGCGTTGAACTGGTCAAGATGTAATAGCTTTCGGAATGATCTACGCAATAACAGGCACCGTCAGCAGATCACCCCTCTCCTGCGGGAGAGCAACGGTGTTGTTGGAGGGGGCTCTAACCGTTCCGGAAGCGGGGCAGGGCAGTGCCGGCCGCTGGTCGGCAGCCATCGGACTGTTCCAGAGCATGCACACTCACCTCGTAACGGCTTGAGCCTCTCGCGCTCGGGCGTTGAGGATGACGCTCATCTTTCGCATCGCCGCCACGACAGCGACCTTGCCGGGCTTTCCGCGTGCTCGCAGCGACCGGGAGAACTCCCGGATCCGCGGCTTGTGCTGGATCGCAGACAGGCACGCCATGGACAGGTTGTCGCGCACGCACGCGCGCAGCTTTCGCTGCCAGGGTTCCATCGGTTGAGAGGGACCTAGCTCCAGCGTGCCAGCCATGCAGGCGAGATTGGCGGCGTCCAGACGATCTGTGTTTGCCGGCAGGCCGATGGCAGCGGCGAATGCATGGCAGCGGCGCGCACCGGACCACCACGTGACCGGCGTCGAACAGGGCATCCAGCACTGCCTGTTCGTATCCGCCACAGGCCTCCAGGACACGCTGGCCGACCTCATGGTGTGCCAGCCAGGACAACAACTTGCGGTGGCCCGCGGGTGTGTTGTGAAACTGCGCGAAAGGGCCGCGGNCCGTCTCCGTTAGGCTTGAAGGCGCGAGAGCTCCCCTGCCTGCCCTGCCTTACCGCTACGCGCGGCAACTCTGGCAACTGTTCGGGCGCAACAGGGCAGAAACCGGCGTGGGCACCCGGCTACACGACGATCGGTAACGATCCAGGCTCTCACACTGGCCCACGTCGGCTCTCGACACCCAGCCCTGGCAGACTCCGAACAGAGCAGGCGCCTATGCGGCATCCATGCCGCAGAAGGTCCCGCGGCGGTGGGCAAGGACCAGTTGAGAGTGTCGGTGTGCATGGCTTTCAACAAAACAACCAGCAAACTCTCTGGTGCGGGCATCGCGCCCTCTACTATTGCTTTAGGTTATCCATCCGCACACAACAAACTCGGCAGGCGCGGTGTCCTCACCGGTTGCGGGACCCTGTGGCAGCATGGATGCCGCCACGGAGCCTCCATGAATGGATTTACGGCATGTCCCGGAACCGGTGGAGGGCATCGCGCCCTCGACGCGCAGCCGCGCTGTTGACGCTGTCCAAGCCAACAGCCCACGCAGACCTCAGCGAATGATTACACCTCGCGCGATGGAGCAAATTCAGCGCGAACGCCAGGCGTACACAACCGCCATGCCAGCGCTGCGTGGATACAGCCGAGTGCCAATACGCCTATCGCTGTCAGCAGAAACGCAGCCTGGCGCGTTGCCTGCAGGCGGGCTTGCAACTCCGGCCACGCCGGGCCGTGCAGCACATCGGCAGGTAGCATCGCCTGCGCGCCCTCGAACAACGGCCCGATCAGCGCCAGCGCGCCGAAATTGAGCAGACCAGTCACCAACAACACCGCCACGAACCCGACCCGCGCCCACTCGCGTCGCTGCAACAATGCCCAGCTGAGCCACGCAAACGCCGCCGATAGCACCGCACCTGCGACCGACAACGACAGCGCATGATCGATCAGCCACTGCCACGACGCGGGCAGCGTGATGCCTTCGGGCAACCCCATCGACGTCGCGCCGGGCATCATCGCGATCATCATGATCTGCAGCAGATGGCCCATCGCGCTGACCAGCCCGAGCAGCAACGCCACCCATGCCAGCGGCGTGACAAAGCCGCCGCGCGAACGCGAAGACGGTGGCAGCGGTGCGTTCATTGCAGCGATGCGATATGTGAGGCCACCGCAGCCTGGCCATCAGGATCCAGCGACGGCTGCAGTTGCGCGTACCAACCCGGCAGCGCATCGTCCGGCAGACACGCGCGCAACAACGGCGTGCTGCGCTCCAGGAAGGCTTCCAAAAACGGCAGCCCGCGCACGTACAGAAAATGACTGTCGGTGATCGACATCCCCGCATACGCCTCGCGCAACCACTCCAGATGCGGCAATGCATGCGCACCGTAGCCGGCGCGGGTGAGCGCGGTGAGGAAGCTGGTGCGTGCGGTTGCCGGCGAGGTCGAGCGCTCTTGCGCGTTAAAATCGTCGAAGGTCAGCAACCACTGCTCGCCACGATCGATCTCGTTGCACATCACCGAGGTGGTCGCCAGCTGAAGCGCGTTGTGCGCGGTAGGCTCCAACTCGTACAGCGCCAGCCAATGCGGATACGCCTCGCGATAACGGTCCAGCGCGCTCAATGCCAATGCACATAAGCGTTGTGCATCGGCACCCAGATGCAGCTGCGCTTGCGCGGCGTTGTAGGCGCCCACCTGATCGCCGCGCTGGAACAAGCTCAGCGCGGGCAGCAATGCGGGGTCGATCTCGGCTTGCGTTTCCGTGTCATCGGCGACGGCGGCAGGCGCTGCTGTCGGTTCGGCTCGCGGCGTCTTCGCCGCCGGGGTCTTGCGTCCAAACAATCGGTCCCACAGGCCCATCGCGATTACCTTCTGCGCGCCGGTCAGTGAATGGAAAGCCGCTGCGGTGCCGGCGGCGCTCCGGTCGGGCGGCAGACCGATGCAGAGCGGAGCGCGATGCGCCAGCGATCTGCCGATCCTGCGTCAAGCTTAGAGCCAGTTGCGTACGTGAAGGTGAGTGCCAGGTAAGTTGTTGCGTTGCGCGGCACGACGCGGCGCGACACCACGTGTGCAATGTGGGCGAGCTGCTGCTTGCCGCAAGATCTGGACGCTGCCAACGCATGGCATGGTCTGAGCCGGGCGACGCATCACGCATCGCCCGCCTACAGCGGCATGCCTTACGGCTTCACCTGCTCGTTGAACAGCTTGAGGATGCGCTTGTATTCGTCCAGCCACGAATCGGCACGCGTGAAGCCGTGGCGCTCCAGCGGATACGGTGCCACCTGCCAGTTGTCCTTGTGCAGCTCCATCAGCTTCTGGGTCATGTCGACCGAGTCCTTGAAGAACACGTTGTCGTCGATCATGCCGTGCGCGATCAGCAGATGGTCGCGCAACCCTTCGGCGTAGGTGATCGGCGAAGACATCTTGTACGCCTGCGGATCGAGCTCGGGGGTGTTGAGGATGTTGGAGGTGTACTCGTGGTTGTACTGCATCCAGTCGCCGACCGGACGCAACGCCGCGCCGGCCTTGAACGTACCCGGGCTGCGGAACAGCGCCATATAAGTCATGAAACCGCCGTACGAACCGCCATAAATACCAGCGCGTGTGGCGTCGCCCTGCTTCTGCGTCACCAGCCAGTCCAGACCGTCCAGATAGTCTTCCAGCTCCGGGTGGCCCATGTTGCGGTAGATCGCGGTGCGCCAATCGCGGCCGTAACCTGCCGATGCGCGGTAGTCCAGATCCAGCACGATGTAGCCCTGCTGCACCAGCAGGTTATGGAACATCTGCTCGTGGAAATACGGCGTGTAGCGCTGCGAGACGTTTTGCAGATAGCCCGCGCCGTGCACGAACATCACAACCGGATACTGCTTGCCTGGCTCAGGCTTCTGCGGCCCGTAGTACTTGCCCCAGACCGTGCCGGCTCCGTGCTTGGACGGCACCTGCACGTACTGCGGTGCGATCCACGGCTGCGCCTTGAAGGCGGCTGTGCGCGTATCGGTCAGCACCGTGGCCTGGCCGCCGGTTGCCGGCACCACCGCCAGTTGCGGCGGCAGATAACTGTCGGAGTAACGCACCAGCAACTGCTGCCCGTTCGGCGACAGACTGAAGTCTTCCACGCCGTTCAATGCAGTGACTTCGCTGAGCCGATCGTTACGCAGATCGAGCTTGCACACTTCGTAATCGCCAGGCAATTTTTGATTGCACAGCAAGAACATGCCGCTGCCATCGGCGCTGGGTACCGGCATCGACACTTCCCACTTGCCGCGTGTGCGCTGGCGCGGCTTGCCGTTGCCTTCCACCGTGTACAGCTGCGAATAACCGGATTCTTCGGACAGCAGCCACAGCGTGCGGTTGTCGGGCAGCCAGCCGAAGTCGTTGAAGTCCCAGTTGATCCACGCGCCATCGCTCAGGCGATGACGCGGTTGCAGCGTGGCCTTGGCCAGATCCACGCTGGCAATCCAGCGGTCCTTGTTGTCAACCGCGCGAATCTCCACTGCCACATTGCGGCCGTTATCGCTCCAATGTAAGGCCGGCCCGCTGCCGTCGCCGTCGCTTTCCACACGCACGCCGCGATTGCCCTTGAGCGCATCGCGCTTGGCGGCCTTGCGCAGCGCAGCCAGCGGATCGACGGCAATGCCCGGCAACGGGTCGAACGACAGCGACTTGGCAGTGCCCGCGGAGACATCCACCAACCACAACGCATGCGCCACCGGTGCATTGCGACCGATGCGGGTGCGCACTTCCTGGAATTCTTCGTAACCGGATTCGGTCACGTACTTGGGCATTTTGCCGGCCTGGCCTTCCTCGGCACTCTTGGCCTGGGTGACCACCAGCAGATGGCGGCCGTCCGGCGACAACGCGCTGTCGACGATCTCCACCTCATCGCCCAGATAGACCGGTGCAGTGGCACGCGTGGCATCGGCGCGGCGCCAGGTGTCTTCCTGCGTGCGCAATGCGTCGCGCTGCTCACGATCGCGACGCAACGTGGCGAGCGTGGCCAGTTGCTGCTCGCGCAAGACATCGGCCTTGGGCGCGGCGTTGGGATCGCGTTCTGCCTTGACCACCGCAACCTGTGCGGTGCCGCCATCGGCACGCCAGTGATACCAGGTGTTGCCCGCACGCCAGATCGCACCGCCATCGCTGGCAAATTGCGGACGCGATTCGACGTCGTTACTGCGGGTCAGCTGGGTCAGCGCGCCGGAGCGGAGATCGCGCAGGAAGATGTCGCCATTGCGTGCGAACAGCATGCGTTGACGCGTTGCGTCGTAGCTCGGGTTGGCCGCATCCAGGCCGGCGCGGGCGTTATCGGCCACACGTTCTGCCACTGCGCCGCCGGTGCCCTGGCGATAGGTGTCGCGCACCGGGCTGCCCTCGCGTTTGAGCAGGTATTGCACCTGTTTGCCATCCCACTGCCACCAGGCCTGATCCACCGGTGGCCCGATCCAGTCCGGGTCGGCCATCACCTGTTCGATGGTGAGCGGTGCGGCGAACTGCGCGTGGGCAGTGACCGCCAGCAACAACGAAGACAGCAGCAACAATCTGGGCATCGGCAACAAACTGGACGCAGCGAGGAGCGGGCAAGCCTAGCAGTTCGCTTCTACCGGGGGCTTGGGCCACAGGTCATGTGCGGATTGGGGGGTGCAGTGTGTCGTCGAAGCGGCTGGGTCTGCGCAAGTGGCGAACTCGACCATCTGCGCTCCGGCGGTGGATGCGCAGTCCACCCACGGCAGCAACGCGCGAGCTCGCCGATGTCACCGCATCACCTTGAAGGCATTGCACGTCGCGATGCGCACTTGCAGCACGTCAAGGGCGCTTCACGTACACAGACGGCCACGTTCCGAACATCCGGTGCTGCAGCGAAGCCAGAAACCTCCCGACTTGCCAGCAGCTCAGGTGCCGGCCAAGCTAGCGCGCTTTTGCGACTGTCGGTTCACATGTCCAGCCTGCCTGCTTGCGTTGTTTCCCACCCGATGGCCGTTGGCGCGCCCGGCCGGCCGCTGGCCTGGCGGGCGGGGCAGTCGGTGGATCTGGCGACGTTCATCGCGCACGTGCACGGTCTGGCGCAGCAGCTGCCGGATGGCCAGCACGCGGTGAACCTATGCGAAGACCGCTATCGCTTCATGGTCGCCTTCTATGCCTGCGCACTGCGCGGCCAGGTGTCGCTGCTGCCATCCTCGCGCGCACCGGCAGTGATTGGCGAAGTGCAGGCGCAGCATGCCGATGCGTATTGCCTGGGCGATCTTGCACTGGAGCTGGCGCCACCACGCTATTGGCAATTGCCGGCCGCGTTGCCGCAGGCCGATGGCCCGATGCCGCAACTGGCAGATGACGCTTTGGTTGCCATCGGCTTCACTTCCGGCAGCACCGGCATCCCGCAACCCAATCCAAAGACCTGGGGCAGTTTTCTGACCAGCACGCGCCAGGATCTGGTCGCGTTGCAAAGCCTGTGGGCGCACACCGACGCGGTACCGCATGTGGTGGCCACGGTGCCGCCACAGCATATGTATGGCATGGAATTGTCGGTGCTGTTGCCGATGGTGACCACGCTGGCGGTACATGCCGGGCGGCCGTTCTTCCCCGACGATGTGGCGCACGCGCTAGCCGAGATTCCTGAGCCGCGTCTGTTGGTGACCACACCGGTGCACCTGCGCGCGCTGGTCGAATCCGGCGCGCAGTTGCCGCCACTGGCCGGCATTGTGTCCGCCACCGCACCGTTGGCGCAGGACATCGCCGCTGCCGCCGAAGCACGCTTTGGCGGCGAAGTGCGCGAGATGTTCGGTTCCACCGAAACCTGCGTCTTCGCCGTGCGCCGCACGGCACTGGAAGCGGCGTGGACAGCGCTGCCCGGCGTGCGCCTGGAAATACAAGATGCCGGCACGCTGGTGCATGCACCGCATCTGGCAACGCCGGTGCTGCTGGCCGACATGATGGACGTGGCCGAAGACGGCCGCTTCCAGGTGCGCGGCCGTCAGGCCGATCTGCTGGACATCGCCGGCAAACGCGCATCCCTGGCCGACCTCACCCGCCGCCTGCTCGCCATCCCCGGCGTGATCGACGGCACCATCGTGCAGCTCACACCGGAATCCGGGCAGGCCGTCGGCCGCATCGCCGCACTGGTGGTCGCGCCGACCCTGGACCAAGCGCAGATCCTCGCCGCCCTGCGCGTCTGCATCGACCCGGTGTTCCTGCCGCGCCGCCTTCGCAACCTCCCCGCACTGCCCCGCAACGAAACCGGCAAGCTGCCACGCGATGTGGTGCTGGGCTTGCTCAATGGCTGAGCGATACTTGCCGGACACCAAGCAGGAGTGGCCGCATGCGCAACGGATCTGCAAACAGGACATTGGTGATCGGTGCGGTGGTCGCACTTGCGATCGTGGCGAGGTGTGTGGCGTGGCTGCGATGGCATCGCCCCGACCGGGCAGTTGAGGCAGATCCCGTGCATGCACCCGACGCTGTCATGCCTGCCAGACAAGCCAAGCCTGTCGTCGCGTCGGCGCCGCTACCGCCCGCCGACGCCTTTACGCCAAGTCTTCGACGATCTCAGTCGTCGCGCCGAGCAAGGTGATCCCGCTGCCACATGCCGCCTGGCCATCGCGCGTGATCGCTGCGATGTGATCGAGCAGCAACTCGCCACTTACGACGAGCTGATGTGGCGCGCGCAGCGTGCCCGTGAGCGAAAGGTCGTCGCCACCAAGGAGGGCCCCAACCTCGCTGGTCTTGGCGGCCGCCCCTGCGCCACGCCGCGATACCGGTGAACGCTTCTTCCTGGCGCAGGTAGTTAAGAGCGGCTAACAAAACTACTGCGCAGCCGCCAGGCGGGCGCGGCCGGTGCTCGGAATTGGCATGTACCACTCGTACACTCCGGTTCTGAGCGCGCCGTCCGCACCCACCTGACGACTGCTCGCTACGTTTTGTTAGCCGCTCTAAACCGGATCTTGCGAGATCCTTGGCGTTGTATCGACGCGGCAGCCAGCAGTTGCAGGCAACTGCCAGCCCGCGATCACGCGTGGTGATCGACGACGACATCGCCTGGTTGCAACAGCACGCGACAGCCAGTGATCTTGCAAGGGCCAATGTGCTGGGCGACGAGTGGGCAGGCAAGTGGTCTGCCGCGCCAAATGGTTGAATCAGCCAAGCTGATGGCAAATGACAACGGCGCTATCACCGACATCGATCCAGCGCAGTGCGCCCACTAAGATCGGCTAACAAAACTTTTCGACCGCTGCATCGATGACAGCAACATTGCGTGTATGGAAACTCGCTAACAAATGTCGTCGCGGTGCGGAAGCGCATCGAAGGTCGAGGGCGCGATACCCTCACCGCCCGCGTGACACGCCGTGCATCCATCCATGGAGCAACTGTGTTGATCAGGGCCTTGATCCGCGACCTACGATCGGTTTCCTCCGGGCCCGTCCATGCGCATTGGCGCGCGCCACCGCCAGTGCGGCGTGATGCAAGTCATCCAGCGCTGCCAGCTCGTAGCCCACTGTCGCCTCCAGCACTACCTGCCGCGCCGACAGCGTACTCAGCCAATCGACAAGTTGCTGGTGACCGCCTGAGGTGGTGGTGAACTGACCGGCCTCGCCTTGAAAAACCGCGACGTCCAGGGATTTTTTGCACACATCGATCCCGATTCCGCTCATAGGACATCTCCGCCAGGCTGGACATGTCCAGAGCTCCCTCGCTTGCCCCAGTCTTCTCGTTTCGCGGGTCACCTTGTGCAACTGTCCGGCCGGATCAAGGGAGCATCCGGCGTGGGCACCAAGCCCCAAGGCGATCGTTCAGATCCAGGCTCCAACGGTGGCCCACGCCGGCTCTCGCCACCCAAACAGCCAGATTCCAAACACATAAGGCGCCGTGGCGGCATCCATGCCGCCATGGGGTCCCGGCACCGAGGGGGGACGTCACGTCTGCTAAGTTGGTGGTGTGCTATCGAAACTGCAAGGCAGGATGATTTGAACTTGGCAGCGCAGTGACGTCGGTCTGATCGAAAGGAGCTGATCAGATGCTGCATCATCGGCGTCCGCGCGGGCCGCATTGCTTGCAACCGTGCATGCCGACCATCCCGACTGGTCCTTGCCCGCCCACCGCCGCGGGACCTTCTGCGGCATGGATGCCGGCAAAGCGCCTGCGCTGTTCGGAGTCTGCCAGGCTGGGTGCCGAGGAGCCGACGTGGGCCACCGCGAGAGCCTGGATCGTTACCGATGGTCGTGTAGCCGGGTGCCCACGCCGGTCTCTGCCCTGTTGCGCTCGAACAGTTGCCAGAGTTGCCGCGCGTAGCGGTAAGGCTGGGCAGGCGGGGGGGAGCTCGCGCGCCTTCAAGCCTAACGGAGCATGTTGGATATGTCCGTCCACTGCGGCCCTTTCGCGCAGTTTCACAACACACCTGCGGGTCACAAAGCTGTTGTCCTGGCTGGCCCACCGTGAGGTTGGCCAGCGTGTCCTGGAGGCCTGTGGCGGATACGAACAGACAGTGTTGGATGCCCTGTTCGACGCCGGTCACGTGGTGGTCCGGTGCGCGCCGCTGCCATGCGTTCGCCGCTGCTATCGGCCTGCCGGCAAACACAGATCGTCTGGACGCCGCCAATCTCGCCTGCATGGCTGGCACGCTGGAGCTAGGTCCCTCTCAACCGATGGAACCCTGGCAGCGAAAGCTGCGCGCGTGCGTGCGCGACAACCTGTCCATGGCGTGCCTGTCTGCGATCCAGCACAAGCCGCGGATCCGGGAGTTCTACCGGTCGCTGCGAGCACGCGGAAAGCCCGGCAAGGTCGCTGTCGTGGCGGCGATGCGAAAGATGCGCGTCATCCTCAACGCCCGAGCGCGAGAGGCCCAAGCCGTTACGAGGTGAGTGCGCATGCTCTGAAACAGCCCGATGGCTGCCGTCCAGCGGCCGGCACTGCCCTGCCCCGCTTCCGGAACGGTTAGAGCCCCCTCCAAAAACACCGTTGCTACAAGACGTCCTTGCGGCGTGTCCCGCCATGGTGGGCGGGCAAGGGCCCTGGCGGCGAATTGGCAGCCCTATCGCCCTGCAACTGACGCGTCCACATCGTTCAATCAGCTCATTGCGACACAGATATGGAGTCTTGCCGTTGCTTGGATGCAGCCAAAAGCTAGTCAGTCGAGGGCACGGTGCTCGCGCCGCTCGCTGCCGACGCCAAGCATTGCGTCGGCCTGCGAAAAACTGGCGCGTTCGCCCCCAATGCAAGAAGCGCCATGCACCGCTTAGAATCGTGTCATGAACGAATTCGACCGTGTACGCGATTATTTGACCGGCTTGCAGGACCGGACCTGCGCTGCCGTGGAAGCCATCGATGGCAACGCGCGTTTTGCCGAAGATTTGTGGCAGCGTGAGGAAGGCGGTGGCGGACGCACCCGCATCCTGCGCGATGGGGCGGTGTTCGAGCAGGCGGGCATCGGGTTTTCAGATGTGTCCGGCTCGCGCTTACCGCCTTCGGCCAGTGCACATCGGCCTGAGCTGGCGGGGGCGACGTGGCGCGCCTGCGGCGTGTCGCTGGTGTTCCATCCGCACAATCCGCACATCCCCACCACCCACGCCAACGTGCGCTACTTCCGCGCCGAACGCGATGGGCAGGTGGTGGCGGCCTGGTTTGGTGGCGGCTTCGATTTGACCCCGTTCTATCCGGTCGACGAAGACGTGCTGCATTGGCACCGCACCGCACAGGCGTTGTGCGCGCCGTTTGGCGAGGAACGCTATGCGGCGCACAAGCGCTGGTGCGACGAGTACTTCTTCCTGCGTCATCGCAACGAGACGCGTGGCGTGGGCGGGTTGTTCTTCGACGACCTGGATAAGGACTTCGAGCGCGACTTTGCCTATCAGCGCGCGGTCGGCGACGGACTTCTGGATGCCTACCTGCCGATCGTCGAGCGCCGCAAAGACACGCCTTACGGTAAGCGTGAACGCGAGTTCCAGCTCTACCGTCGCGGCCGCTATGTGGAGTTCAACCTGGTCTACGACCGCGGCACCCTGTTCGGGCTGCAAAGCGGCGGGCGCGCCGAGAGCATCCTGATGAGCCTGCCGCCGCGGGTGCGTTGGGAATACGGATTCACACCGGAACCGGGCAGCGCCGAGGCGCTTCTGATGGACTATCTGGTACCGCGCGATTGGCTGGGCTGAACATGCCGATTAAACATGACATTGGATGAAATGCCGTTTGATTGAATTAATTAGGCCCATTTAAATTTGTAATGCTGAGGTAACCAATGCAGTTGCACAGCGCAATGAACCGGTTATGTTGCGAAGCAGGAAAGATGTATCGCCTGGAAATAAAAAGCCCCGCAGACCAGGGGGAGGTCAGCGGGGCCGGGGAACGGAAACTTGGGGAGTAGTTTCCGCTCCGAGATCTACTCCAGGGGATGGGAGAGACCTGCCGACAGGCGTTGCGCCCGTCTAGAGATATAACACCATTTTCTACATTGATGGATCGTGAAGATAGCTGTTAAAACCATGTAGAATTTAGCGGTTATTCATTCCATCGGCGCAGGCTGGATTTGCATTATATCTTGTATGCCTATAAAACATATCAGCATCATTTGCTGCATCAGTGCGCCTGATCCCAATCATCACCAACGCCGGAATCGACCACGAGCGGGACGCGCAATTGCGCGGCGGCCGACATGCGCGTGGTGACTTCACCCAGCAAGGTGTCGACGAAATCGGCATCGGCTTCGAACACCAGTTCATCGTGCACCTGCAGGATCATCAGCGCTCGCGCGGCGTGGTCGGCGATCCAGGCATCCACGCTGACCATGGCGCGCTTGATGATGTCGGCGGCGGTGCCCTGCATCGGCGCGTTGATGGCCGCGCGCTCGGCGCCAGCGCGCTGGCCCTGGCTGCCGGCATTGATGAAGTCCAGGTATAGCCGGCGGCCGAACACCGTCTCGACAAAGCCCTTGTCGCGCGCCTGCTGGCGAGTGGTTTCCATGAAGTCGCGCACGCCCGGGTAGCGGCTGAAGTACAGCGCGATGTAGTCCTGCGCCTCGCCGCGGTCGATGCCCAGCTGACGGGCCAAGCCAAAGGCGCTCATGCCGTACATCAGGCCGAAGTTGATCGCCTTGGCGGCGCGGCGCTCGTCACCGCTGACGGTGTCGATGGTGCGACCGAACACGTCGGCCGCGGTGGCGCGGTGCACGTCGGCACCGGATTCGAACGCCCCCACCAGGCCGGGGTCGCCGGACAGGTGCGCCATGATGCGCAGTTCGATCTGCGAGTAGTCGCAGGCGATCAGTTTGCGTCCGGGCGGGGCGACGAAGGCGCGGCGGATGCGGCGGCCGTCTTCAGTGCGGATCGGGATGTTCTGCAGGTTGGGATCGGACGAAGACAGCCGCCCGGTGGCGGCGCCAGCCTGGTGGTAGCTGGTGTGCACGCGCCCGGACCGCGGGTGGATCATCTCCGGCAGCTTGTCGGTGTAGGTGCTGCGCAGCTTGGTCAGGCCGCGGTATTCCAGGATCACTTTGGGCAGCTCGTGCTGGTCGGCAATGGCTTCCAGCGCCTCTTCGTTGGTCGAGGGCTGGCCCTTGGGCGTCTTGACCACGGCGGGCAGCTTGAGCTCGTCGAACAGCAGCGCCTGCAATTGCTTGGGCGAATCCAGGTTGAAGGTGCGGCCGGCCAGCTCGGTGGCTTTTTGCTGGGCGGCGAGCATGCGCTTGGACAGGTCCGCGCTTTGGCGGCGCAGTTCGGCGGCGTCCACGCACACGCCGTTGGCTTCAATGCGCGCCAGCACTTCCACCAGCGGCATCTCGATCTCGCGGTAGACGCGCTCCAGGCCGGGTTCAGCGGCCAGCTTGGGGCCGAGTACGTGGTGCAGGCGCAGGGTGATGTCGGCATCTTCGGCGGCGTAGCGGGTGGCGTCTTCCAGGCTGATCTGGGCGAACGGGATCTGCTTGGTGCCCTTGCCGCAGACGTCTTCGTACTTGACCGTGTCGTAGCCGAGGTAGCGCTTGGCCAGGCTGTCCATGTCGTGGCGGGCGCTGCCGGAATTGAGCACGAAGCTCTCCAGCAAGGTGTCGTCGCTGTAGCCGGCCGGGGCGATGCCGTGGCGGCGCATCACGTGCAGGTCGTACTTGCCGTGCTGGCCGAGCTTGCGCACCGCAGGGTCGGTGAGCAGCGGTGCCAGCTGCGCCAGCGCCTGGCTGCGGTCGAGCTGGGCCGGAGCGCCGGGGAAGTTGTGGCCGAATGGCAGATACGCCGCCTGGCCGGGCTCGGCGGCCACGCTCAGGCCGATCAAATCGGCCTGCAGCGGGTCCAGGCTGTCGGTTTCGGTATCGAAAGCGAACTGGCCGGCCGCTCGCAGGCGCGCGATCCAGCTGTCGAGCTGTTCCTGGGTGAGGATGGTCTCGTACTGGCCGGGTGCGGACAGTGCCGGGTCCACTTCCAACGGGGCGCTGACCGGGCCGGACACGAAGCCGGTGCCGCGCGCGCGGCCGGGTTCGGTGCGGGCGCTGGCTGCGGCGGCGCCGAGCGCCATCGGCTCAGTCAGCAGGCCGGCCTGGGCAGCGGCGCCGCCGAGTTCGCGCAATGCCTGGGTGAAGCCGTAGCGCGCATACAGCACCGCCAGCGTTTCGGCGTTGGGCTCGCGCAGGTCGAGCGCGCGCGGGCCGCTGGCCAGGGTCACGTCGGTCTTGATGGTGACCAGCGCGCGGTTGAGCGTCAGGCGTGGCAATGCGGCGCGCAGGTTGTCGCCGACTTTGCCCTTGATCTTGTCGGCATTGGCGATCACGCCGTCGAGCGAGTCGTAGTCGGCCAGCCATTTGGCGGCGGTCTTGGGGCCGCACTTGTCCACGCCGGGCACGTTGTCGACGGTGTCGCCCATCAGCGCCAGCAGGTCGACGATCTGATTCGGGCGCACGCCGAACTTGGCGATCACCGCCTCGTCCGAATCCATGCGGCTGCCGCTCATGGTGTTAACCAGTTCGATGCCCGGGCGCACCAGTTGCGCAAAGTCCTTGTCGCCGGTGGAAATGGTGACGCTCAGGCCGTCGGCCGCCGCCTGCAGGGCCAGCGTGCCGATCACATCGTCGGCTTCCACGCCATCGATGCGCAGGATGTCGACGCCGAGCGCATGCACGATGTCGCACATCGGCTGCACCTGGGCGCGCAGGTCGTCGGGCATCGACGGGCGATTGGCTTTGTAATCGGCATACACGTCATCACGGAAGGTCTTACCCGGCGCATCCACCACGAACGCGACATAGGCCGGGCGCTCCTTCAAGGTGGCGCGCAGCATGTTGACCACGCCGAACAAAGCGCCGGTGGGCTCGCCCTGGGCATTGGTCAGCGGCGGAAGCGCGTGGAACGCGCGATACAGGTAACTGGACCCGTCGATCAGGACTAATCTGCTCATGCCCCAATTCTACGCTGCACGCCCACGCCGCACCGCGCCAGCGCATACTGACAGGCGACTTCAACGGATGACCACGATGATGAGAGTAAGTCTTTTGCTGCTGCCGTTACTGCTGGTCGGCGGTTGCGCCACCAGTGGTGCCGGTGGCCGTGTGCCGGCCGGTGCGGATGTCACCAGCAAGACCATGGGTAACGGCGACAAGGTCGACGAGTACCGCGTCAACGGCCAGCTGGAAATGGTGCGCGTGACGCCCGCAAGCGGTGCGCCTTACTTCCTGTACGACCGCGATCACGACGGCCATACCGATGCGGAAAGGGACAAGTTCAACAAGGTGTATTGGAAACTGTATAGCTGGTGATTCAGAGTTCGGGAGTCGGACACCGAAGAGCATGAGCACAGCGGCTCTTCAACCGCTCGTCCCGGTAACGTCGGCCTTGTGTGGCGAGCAGCGTGTGATCCATCTGTGACACGCGCGCGTGCCTGCGCCGCCCGCTCGTGAATGGGCCGGCTGTCATATGCCGATGCGCATCCACCTGTCGCCAGTGCCGCAAGGATCACTCGGCGGCAGCGCAGCGCAGCGCGTTGCTCACCCACCGGCGCCACCGCACCAGAGACCGTCGGGCAGACATGCAGCTCGGCCAGGCGCGCGGCCTGTTGCAGGAGCACGGCCCCGGCGCTGTCAGTTGGAGCGACTATCCGGCAGCGGCCCGCCGTCAACCCGGCAATTCGTCTCAGCGTTGGGCAATCGCGGCGGCGGTCTGCGTGCCAGTGCTGTCGCTGGCTGGCAGCGTCCTGATCGGCGTGACCAGGGCCAAGTCTGGCCCGCGGCGCGCAAGGGCTCTTCTGCGTTGCCAAAGATGCCGGTCAGAATCTGCAGCGCCTGCTCGGCGTGATCGCGCGACGCGACGCTTTGGCCAAGCCTTCGCTCGGCTTCGGACATGCCGCGCAGGATCTCGGCGGTCTGTGGGTGCGCGCGGCCCAACACACGCAAGGACGAGGCCAGCGCAGCGCGCTGTTCGGCCAGCGAGGCATCCACCTGGCGCTCATCCAGTAACCAGAAGGCATAGTTGCTGCGGTAGGTGATCGTGGCCCGCGCATCGTCGCCAAACGCGGCGCGCGCGCTCCATCGCAGCGCGACAATGCGGGCCGGCGTCGGCCAGCTTGCCCTGCTGACGCAACGTGCCGGCCAAGTTGCTCTCAACCATCAAGGTATCTGCGGCGTTATCGCCGTAAAGCTTGCGGGTGACGCGCAGTAGCGAGGCAAGCTCGGTTTCGGCAGCGGCAAAATCGCGCTGCATCAGCAAAAATACGGCCAGGCTGTTGCGCATCGACAGCACCAGGAAATGTTCTGGTCTACGTTCGGCAATCCGCCAGGCTGCGCTGCAACGCTATCGCTGGGGCCAGCTGCCCAACGTCGGCCAGAATGTCGGTCAGCGCGAAGGCCTTGGCCGTGCGCTCGTCCACGCGCGCCAGCTTGTCGAAGGCATCGGCCACCATCAGCAATGCCTCCGGTCGCGGCGCGCCATCGGACAGACTGATCGTCAAGGTCACCGCCTGCCCAAGCCGCTTGGCGCTGGCCTGCTGCCGCGCCAGATCCACCAGCAGATGGCGCATCTGCTGCGCGGCAACCGAGTAGAAATGCGCGCGCGACTGAAACCCCTGCTGGCCCTGCTCCAGCCGCATCCACGCCTCATGCACCAGCTCGGTTGCCTGCAGCCCGCCGCGCGCATTGCGCCGCAGCGCCCGCAACGCGGTCTCGCGCAGCACCATGTACACCTGCCGCGCCAATGCATCGGCCGCGCCGGGTCCGTCACGCTGCCAAGCCTGCAACAACTCGGTGATCCGCAGTTCGGACATCGGGCCCACCTCGCCTGCGTGGGAACGCACTATCCCGCATTGGCGATCTGGTGGGCGTTTCAAAACCAAACGGTTTAGAGCGGCTAACAAAACGACTGCGCTCACCGCCAGGCGGGCGCGGCCGGTGCTCGGAATCGGCATGTACCACTCGTACACTCCGGTTCTGAGCGCGCCGTCCGCACCCACCTGACGACTGCTCGCTACGTTTTGTTAGCCGCTCTTAGCTTGCTTGCGCCGTCGCTGGCAAACGCGCGTCGGGCCGGCCGGGTCAGACACTGAGGTATCCCCACGTTTTTCAGCCCATGACCATCTGGTTGTAGACGTGTTCGGGCAGTGTGCGTAATCGCTCCA
>NZ_MDEJ01000003.1 GCF_002940065.1 Xanthomonas populi | reverse complement strand
GCTCAACACCAGCTTGCAGATGATCCACCTGGCGTTCCTGGCGTTGCTGCTTAGAAGACTTTGAACAGGCTCTAAGGAAGCGGTTGAGCGCTGGCCGTTACCAGTGATCGTCATTGGGCCGCCGACGACGATCAATGATGGCAGCACGATGGCATCAGGAATTGCGTATTGGCGCCAGTCCGAAAGCCTGGGACTTACCTTATTCCTTTGGCAGGATGACGCCAACGTAGCGAGTGCACAAGGCACCCTGGAACGGTTGTTCCAGTTCTTCGACGATCATCCTGATGTGCCGGAAGTATTGCTGGTCAGTAACGATTCGGAAGGAGGGCGATACGGCTGGGAATCACCCGGTCTGCCAAAGCAGCCGGAAGGGATACACGTGCCGATAATGCCAGACAGCATGACTGCGCTATTGGTGGCACGCAGCGATCGGGTAGACAGGTTGGTGCGCCCATATGCGGTGGATGTAGGCGACGGTATCAACAAGGACGACACACAGTACGACATCATCAAGTTGTGGAATTTTTTCTGGGAGAAGCGCGACGTCTTCGACGATAAATTCGAGCGTGAACTCAAAGCCAAGGGCGTGAAGTTCCCTGATGGCCCCGGTGTACCCAAAGCCGATTGGTGGATCGCGCAACTCCCCGAGCTGTGGAAGCAGATCAGCAACAAGGGTCCGGGGGAGTTCAAGCCCAGCGCTTATCTGCCGGTGCGCTGGGCGCGCTGGCAGGTGCAGCAGTTCGAAGCGTCGCCATTGCTGGGGTATCTGCATCGCCCGGTGGTATTGCGTTGACCGACGACCAGGGCCAGCCGCTCAAGCGCGCCGCGCAGGTAGACGCACTGCGCAAGGGCTGGGCACAAGCGGTGGCGGCGCTACCGGAAGATGCTAAGCCGACACGGGTGTTCTACGACACCAGCCTGGATCGCGAATGGGTCATCCCCCTGACCCAGGCGCTGCACGACAATGCCGAAGGTATCGAGCTTGACGACAAGCACCAGGGCTACGACATCGGTCGGCGGCTGGGCAATACCGGTGTCAGTTCGGCGTTGGTGCAGATCGGATTGGCGATCCAGGCAGGCTATGAAGACGATCGCACCAGTGCGACGGTGAACCTGGCCCCGGATGGTTACGCGGGTATCGCGATGGTCAGTCCGCCGGATGCGGCCAGCAAGCACGCCAACACCGAGCATCGCGGCAAGAATCCTTTCATGGCGCACGTACCGGGATGGAAAGACCCTCAATGAGCCGTGCATTCATCGTCGAAGGCGACGCCCACAGCCATGGTGGCCATGTGCTCGCCGGTTTCGAGCACGCAGGCATCGATGGTCAGGCGTTTGCGTGTGAGGGCCATCCTGCGATATGTCCGCTGCATGGGCGCACTCACATTGCCGGCGCCTCCAGTCAACTGAACATCCATAGGCGCAGGGCCGCTCTGGACGGCGACAAACTTGCCTGCGGCGCAACGCTGATCGCCGGGCAGCAGGGACGGGCCAGGCACCAGTAATCCGGCAGTCCAATGATGGCGCTAGACCAGATACAGGGCATCGGCACCTACGGTGTGCCGGACACCGTGCCGGTGGCGTGGAAGCACCGTCGCGTTCCAGCTGGGCCGACTACGAGGCCCAGCTGATCAGCGCCGGTGGCGACATCTACCCGCGCACCTTGAAGTCGATCGACATCAGCGCGCCGGTGCGCGAAGTCTGGGGGCTGGAATCCAACGTCAAGCAGCTCTCGCCCAATGAGCTGATGAACACGCTCATCAAGGCGTCCGCATACGTCATGCGCGGACCAGGACATGGATTGCGCCGATGCACACCGACACGCTGGATCTGATGTTGCAACGCGAATTACCCATCGCTGCCGCCGGCTGCCAGCAGGCGTGCGGCCGCATTGTGCGCGCCTGCCAGAACATGGTGACCGCCATCGCGTGGCGATCACACGCAATATCGCCGCCAGTCGTTGCCAGGCGCGCAGAAAGCCTTCCTGCGCGCCTGGCAACGACTGGCGCAATTGCATCAGCCCGCCAGTTTTCTGCCATGGCTGCACGGAGGCAGCGATTGCCGCAATCGACCGACTCAGGCAGCCATCCAGCACAGAAAAACAGCCTCCTGCTTACGCGGGAGGCCGTCGGTCGATCGGCGCCTTGTTACATGTTGCTTTTTAAATGATGCAGCTACTGCCCCTGCCGCAGCCCTGCGGCCTGGTAACGCTGTAGCGACTGGATGAGCTCAATTGCCCGTCGCAGGCTTGGCCGGCATCGGACGCTTGCCGTGATCGCCGTGATCGCCATGCTCACCTGGACCACGCGGACCGTGTTCGCCACGCTGCTTGGAGGCCGCATCGAACTCGGCCTTGCTCAACTTGCCGTCCTTGTCGGTGTCGGCCTTGGCAAACCACGCATCGCGATGCTGCTGCATGCGCAACTCACGATCGGCACGATCGACAACGCCGTCCTTGTTGACGTCCATCTCATCGAAACGCGCGGCGAACCTCGGGTCGGCCTTGGCTTCTTCGCGGCTGATGCGGCCGTCCTTGTCGGTATCGAGCTTGCTCAGCCATTCGCAGCGTCCGTCGCGTCCATCACGACCCGGGCCCCGATGATGCGGGCGCTCATCGCGCGAGAGCTTGCCGTCCTTGTTGGTGTCCAGCGTGTCGAACTGTGCGGCCAGCTTCGGATCGGCCGCCGCTTCGCTGCGGTCGATCACGCCATCGCCATTCTTGTCGAGCTTGGCAGGACGCGGCGCATCGCCAGCGGCAGGCGGGGCGGCGAACACCGCGCCGGTGGACAGGGCAGCCAGCACGGCCAGTGCGAGAAACGGTTTGCGAGACGTCATGAGAAACTCCTGGGATGTGGGAACCACACGCGGCACCTGCATGGGCCGCATCGCGTGGGTGGCGCATCCGGATCCACCGTGCGCTGCCACCAACACCCACATCAACGCGCCATCGACGCGTAGGTTGACGCGCACATCGGGCGTATTCATCCGGCGGACGGTCGCCGCTGTTGCGACGCGCAGGCGCTATCCTGCGTGCATGGCCATCCACGCCGACCCCCACGACGACCTGCGTCTGTTCCAGACCGGCGAACATGCCTGCGGCTACTGGTCCGAGCGCCGTGCGCGCGACCTGGTGCTGGACCCGCACGATCCGCGGCTGGGCGCGATGTATCCGCAGGCATTGGCGTGGGGATTTCGCCGCTCCGGCGATCTGATCTACCGGCCGCATTGCGAACGTTGCCGCGCCTGCGTGCCGGTGCGCATTGCCGTGGATTCCTTCCGGCCCGATCGCAGTCAACGCCGTTGTCTGGCGCGCAACCAGGACCTGGTGGTGCGCGTGGTCGCCGCCGAACGCACCGACGAACAACTCGCGTTGTATCGACAGTACCTCAAACACCGCCATCCCGGCGGTGGCATGGACGAGCATGGCGCCACCGAATTCGACCAGTTTCTGGTCGGCGGCTGGTCGCATGGGCGCTTCCTGGAAATCCGTGAACCGGCGGTGGCGCACGCACCGGGGCGCCTGCTCGCCGTTGCGGTCACAGACGTCACCGAGCATGCGTTGTCGGCGGTCTATACGTTTTACGCACCGGATGCCGCTGCGCGCAGCCTGGGCACGTTCGCGATCCTGCAGCAGATCCAGTGGGCACAACGCGAGCGCCGCGCGCATGTGTATCTGGGCTACTGGATCGATGGCCACGCGAAGATGAATTACAAGCGCAGCTTCAGCGCGCTGGAAGCCTACGATGGCCGCCAGTGGCGTGGACTTCCCGCGCCTACACCGGCACGTTGAACTAGGCGAGGACGACATCGGTCTGTCGTATCCCGCATGCGAGAATGCCGCGATGATCAAACCTCTGCCGCTGCTTGCGCTGACCGTGCTGTGCGCTGCTTGCGCGCATCGCGCGCCCTCGTCAGATACGGCCACTGCCGAGTCCGCACCGGCCCGGTTGCGCATCGCGACCTACAACACCTCGCTGTATTCCGACGAGGCCGGCGGCCTGGTGCGCGAACTGCAAGGCGACAGCGCGCATGCGCGCAAGATCGCCGCGGTGCTGCAGCGGGTGCGCCCGGACCTGGTGCTGCTCAACGAGTTCGACTTCGACCCCGAGCACCGCGCCGCAGATCTGTTCCAGCAGCGCTATCTGCAGGTCGCTCAGCCTGGCGGCGGAGAAGCGTTGCGCTATCCGTATCGCTATGTGGCACCGGTCAATACCGGCGTGCCGAGCGGCCTGGATCTGGACAACAATGGCACTGTCGGCGGCGACGGTCGCTCGCGCGGCAACGATGCCTGGGGCTACGGATTGCACGCCGGCCAGTACGGCATGCTGGTGTTGTCGCGCTATCCGATCGACGCGCAGGCGGTACGCCGTTTCCAGTTGCTGAAATGGAGCGCGCTGCCGGGTGCGTTGCGCCCCACCGATCCTTCCAGTAAAAAATCGTTTTATAGCGATGCGATCTGGGCGCAACTGCGGCTGTCGTCCAAATCGCATTGGGATGTGCCGGTACGCACGCCGCTGGGCGTGGTGCACGCGCTGGTGTCGCATCCCACACCGCCGGTGTTCGACGGTGCCGAACAGCGCAACGCCGCCCGCAATCACGACGAACTGCGGCTATGGCGCGAGTATCTGGATAACCCCACAGACGCTGCATGGCTGTGCGACGATCAAGGCCACTGCGGTGGTTTGCCTACAGACGCACGCTTCGTCATCCTCGGTGATCTCAATAACGATCCCGTCGATGGCGCCGGCCGCCACGATGCGATCCGCGCACTGATCACGCACCCGCGTGTCTTGCAGTACCCCACACCGCACAGCGACGGTGGGCCGGAAAAAACCGCCGAATACGCCGCGCTAGGCATTGCGCACACCGGCGACCCACAGCAGGTCACCGGCGACTTCGGCCCGCAGGCTGGCACGATGCGCCTGGACTACGTGCTGCCCTCACGCCAGTTCCATTTGATCGGTAGCGGCATTTTCTGGCCCGCCAACAGCGCGCCGGAAGCGGCGATTGCCGATGGCAGCGATCATCATGCGGTGTGGGTGGATGTGCGCTGAGAAGCCGTGATTCCGAATTCGGGATTCGAATCGTTGAGTTTCTGAGCTATCTCAGCTCAACTCACTCGGACCATCGTTGAACAACATCCTGTGCGGCGGGAGCGAGCACAGTGCAGGCTCCTCGCGCATCGGACTGAGAACGTCCGAACCGCAGCCGGCCATCGTAAACCCGCACCGGCGCCGCCCGGGGGACGGCAGCGTCCACCCGAGCCATCAGTGCGTTGCGTCATTGCGCGGCACTGCAACCCCGCCATGACGATCACAGCGTTCAGTCTTTCAAACTGATCACCAACGCCTCAGCGGCCACACGTGCTTTCTCACGCGCAGCATCGATGCTGTCGGCACGTGCCAACGTGACACCGACGCGGCGGTGGCCATCCACACGCGGTTTGCCGAACAAACGCAGTGCGGTGTCCGGGTCGCGCAATGCGTCGGCGACGTTGTCGAAGACCGGCACGCCGTGCCCATGTGCGAGCAACGCGCACGATGCAGACGGGCCCTTCTGACCAATCACGCCACCGTTCTTGGCGCCGACTGGCAGGCCGAGAATGGCGCGCGCATGCAGCGCGAATTCGCTCACGTCCTGCGAGACCAGCGTGACCAGGCCGGTGTCGTGCGGGCGCGGCGAGACTTCGCTGAACCAGACGTCGTCGCCCTTGACGAACAACTCCACGCCGAACAGACCCCAGCCGCCAAGGTCATCGGTGATCGCCTGCGCGATCTGCTGCGAGCGCTGCAGCGCGGCCGGCGACATCGGCTGCGGCTGCCAGCTCTCGCGGTAGTCGCCATCTTTTTGCCAATGCCCGATCGGATCGCAGAACGAGGTACCGCCGGCATGCCGCACCGTCAATAGAGTGATCTCGTAATCGAAGTCGATAAAGCCTTCGACGATGCAGCGGCCGGCGCCGGCACGCCCGCCGGTCTGCGCGTACTCCCACGCCGCATCGATCTCCGCTTCGCTGCGCAAGGTGCTCTGGCCCTTGCCCGAGGACGACATCACCGGCTTGACCACGCACGGCAGGCCGACGGCGGCGATGGCATCGCGGTATTCGGCGGCCGTGTCGACGAAGCGATACGGCGAGGTCGGCAGACCCAGGGTTTCGGCAGCCAGGCGACGGATGCCTTCGCGGTCCATGGTCAGACGGGCAGCGCGCGCAGTCGGGATCACCTTCTGGCCCTGTTCGCGCTCCAACGCGACCAGCGTTTCGGTATGGATCGCCTCGATCTCCGGCACGATCAAGTGCGGCTGCTCTTTGGCGATCAGCGCGCGCAGTGCCTCGGGGTCGAGCATGTCCAGCACGTGCGAACGGTGCGCCACCTGCATCGCCGGCGCGTTGGCGTAACGATCGGCGGCGATCACTTCCACACCGAAGCGCTGCAATTCGATCGCCACTTCCTTGCCCAGCTCGCCCGAGCCCAGCAACAGCACGCGGGTGGCGGAAGGCGACAACGGCGTGCCGAGAGTAGTCATAAGCGCGGTCCAGATCGGAAGGGGCCGCCATTCTAACGGGCCGTCACCGCGACCGCCGGTCCAAGCCCTTGCACCGACTGATATCAATTTGATATCTTTTTTCCACTCCCCAAGGACATCATGACTCATGAAAAAGAAGCCGATCAGCTCACTGCCGGGCATTCCCGTCGTCCTCGCCGCAGGCGCGGCATTCGCGGGCGCGGCGTGGTTCATCCTCACCTCCATGGCTGCCACCAACACCACGCCGGGCGGGTTCCTCGCTTCACTACTAGTGGTGGCGGCGGGCATCTTCACGCTGGCCGGTCTGTACACGCTGGAACCGAATCAGGCTGCAGTGCTGAGCCTGTTCGGCAAGTACGTCGGCACGGTCAAGGACCCGGGGCTGCGCTGGAACAATCCCTTCTATGCCAAGCGCCGCGTCAGCCAGCGCGTGCGCAACTTCGAAAGCGGTCGGCTCAAGGTCAACGAACTGGATGGCAGCCCGATCGAGATTGCCGCAGTGATCGTGTGGCAGGTCCTGGACGCATCAGAAGCGGTTTACAACGTTGACGATTACGAAAGCTTCGTGCATATCCAGTCCGAAGCGGCGCTGCGCGCGATGGCTACCAGCTACCCCTACGATCAGCACGAAGACGATCAGATCTCGCTGCGCAGCCACCCGGCCGAAATCAGCGAACAGCTCAAGCGCCATCTGGACGAGCGACTCACCCAGGCCGGCGTGGATGTGATCGAAGCACGCATCAGCCACCTCGCTTACGCACCGGAAATCGCCCAGGCCATGCTGCAGCGTCAGCAGGCCAATGCAGTGATCGCTGCACGTACACGCATCGTCGCCGGTGCGGTGGGCATGGTCGAAATGGCGCTGTCCAAATTGCAGAAAGATGGTGTGGTGCAACTGGACGAAGAGCGCAAGGCGCACATGGTCAGCAACCTGCTCACCGTGTTGTGTTCCGATCGTGGCACCCAACCGGTGGTCAACGCCGGCTCGCTGTATTGAGGTGATGCAATGAATGTCATGGTGCCGTTGGTCGTCGCTCTCTGCGGGTTGCCCGCGCTAGCAATCGCCGACTCCATCGGCGCGGACGACGACGACCGCGCCCGTGGTCTGGGCCTGCGTTGGGCGCTGATCAGCCTGGTGATCCTGATCGGCGCCGCCTGCCTGTATTGGGCAGGCGACCACCGCGCCGGCATGTACGCGGTGGTAATCGGCATGCTCGTCGGCGTCAACATCGTGATCGTCTCGATGGTGATGCATCTGTGCCGCCACAGCGGTTGCGGGGAGCACGAGTGAACGAAAAAAAGGCCTACCCGCTGCGCATCAACGCCGATGTTCTGGCCGCTGTGCAGCGCTGGTCCGACGACGAACTGCGCAGCCTCAACGCGCAGATCGAATACGTGCTGCGCGATGCGCTGCGCAAGGCAGGGCGCTTGCCCAAGCCGCATAGCGATAAAGAAGCTGATGCATAAACAAAACGGGTTTCAGGCAGATTGGATATCTGCTGAATGAAGAACGCGAGAGATCGCGGCATGGGCGTCGTGCATGCGCTGACACCGGCACCAAACCGCAGTCCAGCCGCGTAAAGGACGCAAGCATTCGTGCCTTGCCAGACTGGCAGCCCTCACGCCGCACCGGCTAAGCTGCGGCGATGCGCAACTCTCCACGCTGTCTGCTCAATACCTCCGACATCGAACTGTGGCCGGCCGATCTGCTGCGCGCGCGCGGCAATGCGGATGCGCGCGTGCTGTCGCAGGCCGACTGGCTGCTGCGGCGCAAGCGCGATGGCCGTTATCTGGCCGCGCATCTTCCGCAGGGCGTGATGCCACTGGTGCCGCGATTGGCCTACGAAGCCGGGCTGGATGAGGCACTGGCGCTGCTGGAGACGATCGACCGACATGCCCCCGATCGATCGCACACCACACTGCAGGTCAGCGGTGTGCAACAGCGACTGACGCAGTTGGAGATCGACGTGGACGCGTATCCGCGTCAGACCGGGCTGAGCTTGGTGCCCGAACCTGCCGCCCTGCACTTTTCCGGGAACGATCGCTTCGCACGGCCGTTGTGGCTCAGCGCTGGTGCAAGCCGTGGCTGGCGACGGATGCGGGCCGACGCCGCACGCACCGGCATCCTGCTGGACGCGCTGTCGGGATATCGCAGCCACGATTACCAACTGGCGATTTTCGAACGCAAGCTCGCATGCGGAATGACCGTGACCCAGATTCTTGCGATCAACACGGCGCCGGGTTTCAGCGAACACCACAGCGGCGATGCACTGGATATCGGGACGCCGGGCCAGCCGCCGGTGGAAGAATCCTTCGAGACCACGCCCGAATTCGCATGGCTGCGTGACAATGCGCAGCGCTTCGGTTTTCGCCTGAGCTATCCGCGCGACAACCCGCATGGCATCGTCTACGAGCCGTGGCACTGGCGCTGGTCTACGGCGTAACGCAGCACGCATCAGCTGCAGGCTCGCGCGGCTATTCCTGCGAGCGCGGTATCGGCACCTTGGTCGCCACGCTAAAGTCGGCGATCTTCCATAAATAGAACGCGGCGTAGGTGCGATACGGACCCCAGCGTTCGCCGCGTGCGGCCAGTTCCTTCGGCGTCGGCATCTGCTCCTGCTTGTCCACGCGCTGCGCACCTTTGCGTACGCCAAGGTCGTCGATCGGCAGCAGATCCGGGCGGCCAAGGCGGAACATCAGCATCATTTCCACCGTCCAGCGGCCGATACCGGGCACCGGTATCAGCGCTTCGACAATCGCGTCTTCGTCCATGAAAGCGAGCCTGCGTAACGAGGGAATCTCGCCTTCACGTTCGCGCCGCGCCAGATCGCGCAATGCCAGCGCCTTGTTGCCGGACACGCCGCAGGCACGCAGTGCGAGGTCATCGACACGACCGAGCGTCTCGGCATGCAAACGCTGCGCGCCGATCGCCACTTCCACCCGTGCCACGATCGTGGACGCCGCCTTGCCGCTGAGTTGCTGAAACAGGATCGCGCGCGCCAATGCATCCACCGGATCGAACGGTTTGCGCCAGCCCGGCGGCGGTGCGATGAGGCCGATGCGCGTCATCCACGCCCCCAGCGCGCGGTCGCGCCGAGCCAACTGCGCGAACGCAGCCTCCACATCGAATCCGCGAGCGTGGCGCGGCATGCTCAGCGCCTCAACGCGCCGATCGCCAGCACCACCCAACCCAGCATCAGGCTGACGCCGCCAACCGGCGCCGGGCTGGTGGGCCACTGAAGCAACGCGCCGCCGACCAGGCTGCCGCTAAACAACAGCGTGCCGAGCAACAACAGATACAGACCGATCCGACCGAGCACGCGCGTTTCGGTGGTGCCGAGCACGGCCAGAACCGCGCCGTGCCCGAATGCGTACAGCGATGCCAATTGCAGGCGCGATTGCAGCACTGCATCGGCCACACCGTGCGAGGCATAGGCCGACAACCCTACCGCACTGGCGGCCAACAGTGCGCCGCAGAACGCCAGCAGCGAGCGATGTTTCTTACGACGTTCGAGCACAGACATGAGGGCAAGCTCCATTGGAGCGCCGTGGCGCAAAAAAAAACGCGCCGCAAGGCTGCGGCGCGTTTCCGTCTGGATCAGATCATCGTATTGAAACGATTACTTGATGGCCCAGTAAACATCGTAGACACCGTCGGGCGTAAACGACTTGTCCACACCTGCCTTCCACGACTCGTACGGACGCTCGGTCACGTCGTTGCCGTTGGTGGCAGACCAGGCACGCAGCGAGCTACGCACTGCATCCAGGCCGGCCATGTGGCCTGCGTAGGTTGCATAGGCAGAGCGATGCGCCTTGGTACGCTCGTACTTCACCGGTGCTTCGGTCGGGATATTGACCTTCAGTTCGTCGCCGGTGGCGGCGACCGGCGTTGCATCGACCGGAGCAGCGGTAGCGGCGGCGGCATCTTTCTTGGCATCGTCCTTGGCCGCAACCGGCTTGGGAGCCGCACCTGCACGCTTGCGCACCGGCTGCACCACGTCGAAGGCGTACTTGTCGGAGGCGAAATCGGTGGTGACGATGCGCACTGGACCGGCAGTCTCAAGGCCGTTGGAGTCCATCACACGCTTGATCCACCCCTGGTTGTCCTTGATCGACTTCTTGATCGTCTCGTTGTCACGATCAATGTTGCCTGCGGTGACGACCAACAGGTCCTCTGCCGGCACATCGACGATCTTGAGATCGCTCAACACCGGCTTGCCATCCAGCTCGGCGCGGTAGTCGAAATTGGGAACGGTGGACAGTGTGCTCGCCAAGCGCGACAGACCCAGTTTCAGGTCGTCACCCACGTGGCGGCTGACATACAAGCCGGCATAACGACCGAACAGGTTCCAGCCGTACTTGACGCTGTAGTCCTGGGTGATCTTGACGTTCTTATTGTTCTTACCGGTCGGCACCAGGGTGAAATTGGTGGCCTTGTCATAACCCTTGGTGGGATCGTCGATCGAAATCTCAACACGCTCGTTCTTGACGCTGTTGGTGATCTCCCAGCTGCCCTTGCCGATATAACCTTCGGTGGAGCTGTACTCAATACGTGCACCCTTGCCCTCTTCAGGGCCGGCCAGCTTCAGCTGGAGCTTGGGGTCACGCAGCACAAGTGGATTCCAATCCTTGAAACGACGGAAGCTGTTCACGGTGTCGTAAACAATCGTCATTCTGCGGTTGGTCTCAACACTCTCGGACATCTGCCGCTCCGAGGGCAACACCAAGCCCACCAAGACAAACAAGCCAGCCACGATCCCCAAGGCGATCAGGAACTCGATAATACGGGTCATTCAGGAGGTCTCCGGGGCCGATCCCACGGCCGGGTTGAGTGAAGCGAAGCGGACATCCTAGCAGGCTTCGAGAAAGATGTTCAGTTGTGCGACGGGTAGCGCGGTCTTGCGGAGTCATCTACCGCAAGACACGCGTTGCACAGCGACGCAATCCCCCATCCAGGCAGGGGTTTGGGCGGATTGCGCGCCGCTATCATTCACATCGCGCGATGCCTGTGTGTGATGCAGCGATGGCGTGGCGTATTCGTGGTCCCCGGTGGCCTGCTCCATACAAATGCGTAAGACCGCGCTGCATCGAATCGCGCCGTCGTGAATCAGGCGCGCCTGCAAAGTAGAACGCGCAGGCGCGCGCGCGCCTCGACGCCGAGAGGGAATCAAAGCTGTAGGAAAATGCCGTCACACCAACTGCAGCTCGAAGGCCTTCAGCACCGCGCGGGTGCGATCGCGCACACCGAGCTTGGACAGAATGTTGGACACATGATTCTTGATGGTGCCCTCGGCCACGCCCAGCGAATTGGCGATCTCCTTGTTGGAGAATCCGCTGGCCATCAGCCGCAGGATCTCGGTCTCGCGGTCGGTGAGCGGGTCGGGCCGGTCCAGGCTGACGAACTCGTTACGCATGTGCTCCAGGCCCGACAACAGGCGCTGGGTCACCGCCGGCTGCACCAGCGATCCGCCGCCGGCCACGGTGCGGATCGCGCCGACCAGTTGTTCCAGCGAGACATCCTTGAGCAGATAGCCCTTGGCGCCGGCCTTGAGCCCAGCCAGCACCAGTTGGTCGTCGTCGAAGGTGGTCAGGATGATCGTCGGCGGCAGCGTGCCGTTGCGCGAGAGCATCTGTAGCGCCTCCAGGCCGGACATTACCGGCATGCGCATGTCCATCAGCACCACATGGGGCTGAATCTGCGGGATCTGCTCGACCGCCTGCTTGCCGTCGCAGGCCTCGGCGACCACTTCGATGCCGTTGTCCAGCGCCAGCAGCGAGCGGATGCCCTGGCGTACCAGGGTTTGGTCGTCGACCAGGCACACACGGATCATCTAAAACACTCCTTGGGTCACGGCCGCAGGCATCAGTGCCGGCGCGCCTGGAACGCAGATGCGCAGGCCGAAGCCGTCACCCCGCCGGGTTTGAATCTCGAGCTGGCCACCATACTGGTTCAGGCGTTCGCGCATGCCGCGCAGCCCGTTGCCGGGCGCCACCGTGTCGGCGCCATGGCCGTCGTCGCGCGCGTCGATCAGCACGGTGTCGGCATCGCGGCGGACCTGGATCCACAGATTGCGCGCACCGGCATGGCGCACCGCATTGGTGATGATTTCCTGGGTACAGCGCAGCAGCACGTGGGCGCGCTCGGGGTCGTCCAGGGTCAGTGGCTGGGCGATGTCCAGATGGATGTCCAGCGATGGCACCTGGGTCACCAGCGGACGCAATGCGGCTTCCAGATCGATGGCGCCGCTATCGCGCAGGTGGCTGACTGCCTCGCGCACGTCGGTGAGCAACAGCTTGGCCAGCGTATGCGCCTGGCGCACGTGTTCCTGGGCCTGGCCTTCGGTGATGTGGCCGGCCACTTCCAGATTCAGGCTCAGCGCGGTGAGGTGGTGGCCGAGCAGATCATGCAGTTCGCGCGAGATGCGGGTGCGCTCGTTGATGCGGGCGCTTTCGGCCAACAGCGCGCGGGTGGCGCGTAATTCGGCATTGAGCCGGCGCTGTTCTTCGCGCGCATCGGTCTGCTGGCGCGCAACCAGGCTGGTCACGAAGATGAACATCGAAAAGCCGCCATACAACAACGACTGCATCAATGCGGCGAACAAGGTGAAGTCCGGACGCAGGTAATAGAACACCGGCAGCACCGCCAGCTGGCTGAGCACCAGCCAGGCCACCCCGATGCGCAGTGGCAGCAGCCAGGGGATCACCCCCGCCGCCACCATCATCAGGATGCTGCCCAGCCCGGTGCCGCTCAGATAACTGACCGCCAGCGCGAAGATGGTGAGCAGGAGCAGAATCAGCCGGTCGTACCAATGCGCGTGGCCGCCGCTGTTCAAACCCCGGGTCAGCCAGAAGTAGCTGGCGCCGAAGCCGACGAAGAACCCCGACATCAGCACGGCTTCGGCCACGCTGCGGTGATCGCCCTCTTCGGCGACAGGCAAATAGGTGTACACCAACGGCATGGCGATCATCGCCCAGGTGAACAGGCCGGCGAAGCGCAGGACGCGCATATGACTGAGGTATCCCAACATGTAAGCATCTTAGGCGCAACGCGCAGCCCTGCCCTCTTGCCGGAAGTCATGCATGCGCACGGCATGCATCGTTTGAGGCGTGGCGTCACTTGTCGAACGACCCGAACAGGTCGCCGCTTCAGGCCACGCATGCGATAATCCGACGCAGATCCGATTTCGGGTCGAGAGCGTTACCCCACGGAGTCCTAATGTCGATCGTTATCCGCGACGTGCGCGAGCACGAGCTCGATTCCGTCCTGGCCCTGAACAACAATGCCGGACTGGCAATCCTGCCGCTGGATCCAAACAAACTGCAGCGCTTCTATGAGCAGGCCGAATATTTTCGCGTCGCCGAGCGCGACGGCAACCTGGCCGGGTTTCTGGTCGGGTTCGGTAGCAGCAGTGCGCATGACAGCAGCAATTTCGCCTGGTTCCGGGACCGTCATCCGGAATTTTTCTACATCGACCGCATCGTGGTCGCTAGTCGCCGCCGCGGTGGTGGCGTCGGGCGTGCGTTCTATGCCGATGTGCAGAGCTACACCGAGTTGCGCTACCCGCAACTGGCCTGCGAAGTGTTCCTGGACCATGGCGCCGATGCGGCGTTGTTGTTCCATGGCAGCTTCGGTTTCCGCGAGGTCGGCCAGAACACCATGGCCGATGTGGAAGTGCGCGCCAGCATGCTGATGAAAGACATGTGCAGCTATCCGTGGGTCAAAGAAACCTATGGCGGCAGGTTGCCCGAGCAGTTGCCGTGGGTCGGCCGGCCGCGTCATGCCGCCGCCACCGACAACCCACCGACGGGGAGCTAAGGCGTGTCGAGCGTGAATGTGGATTTTGAACAAGCCGGCGAACTGAAGATCGGCCAGGTGGGCATTGCCAATCTGCGCGTGCGCACGCTGGATGTGCCGCGCTTGCTGCGTGAGATGCAGGAACGTGTGACCCGCGCGCCCAAGTTGTTTGGACGTGCGGCGGTGATCCTGGATTTTGGTGGCTTGTCGCAATTGCCCGATGTGACCACAGCCAAGGCGCTGCTGGATGGTTTGCGCGCGGCCGGCGTGCTGCCGGTTGCATTGGCCTACGGGACCAGCGAGATCGACCTGCTGTCGCAGCAGCTCGGCGTGCCGCTGCTGGCCAAGTTCCGTGCGCAATACGAGCCGACTGCGGTGAGCCCACCGCAGCCGCCTGCGCGCGCCGAACCGGCGCCGCCGGTCGTGCGGCCGGCCCCTGGCCGCATGCAACGCAACGCGGTGCGTTCGGGCCAGCAGCTGTATGCGGAGAACTGCGACCTGACCGTACTCAGTACGGTGGGTGCCGGGGCGGAGGTGATCGCCGACGGCAGCATCCATATCTACGGTACCCTGCGTGGCCGCGCGTTGGCCGGTGCGCAAGGCAATACCGACGCGCGCATCTTCTGCCGCGATTTCCACGCCGAACTGGTCGCCATCGCTGGCCATTACAAGGTGCTGGACGATGTCCCCATGGAACTGCGTGGCAAGGCCGTCCAGGTCTGGCTGGAGCAGGATCAGATCAAGATCGCTGCGCTGGACTGACGCAGCCCAACCACAGAAATATTTCGGAGAAATCCTTTGGCTGAAATCATCGTAGTCACCTCCGGCAAGGGCGGCGTTGGCAAGACCACCACCAGCGCGAGCCTGGCCTGCGGGCTGGCACGGCGCGGCAAGAAGGTCGCGGTCATCGACTTCGACGTCGGTCTGCGCAACCTGGACCTGATCATGGGCTGCGAGCGGCGCGTGGTGTACGACTTTGTCAACGTCGTGCACGGCGAAGCCACGCTCAATCAGTCGCTGATCAAGGACAAGCGCTTCGACAACCTGTACGTGCTGGCTGCATCGCAGACCCGCGACAAGGACGCGCTGACCCAGGAAGGCGTGGAGAAGGTGCTCAAGAACCTGGCTGCCGAGGGCTTTGAGTACATCGTCTGCGACTCGCCGGCCGGCATCGAAAAAGGCGCGTTTTTGGCGATGTATTTCGCCGACCGTGCAGTGGTGGTGGTCAACCCGGAAGTCTCGTCGGTGCGCGACTCGGACCGCATCATCGGCCTGCTCGATTCCAAGACCCGCAAGGCCGAGGAAGGTCATAACGTGCCGGCCTTCCTGCTGCTGACCCGCTACAGCCCGGGCCGGGTGGAAGGCGGCGAGATGCTCAGCATCACCGACGTGGAAGAAGTGCTGGGGCTCAAGGCCATCGGCGTGATTCCCGAATCCGGCGACGTGCTCAACGCTTCCAACAAGGGCGAGCCGGTGATCCTGGATGCCGAGTCGCCGGCAGGCCAAGCCTACGATGACGCTGTCGCACGCATCATGGGCGAAGACCGCCCGATGCGCTTCATCACCGTGGAGAAGAAAGGCTTCTTCAGCAAGCTGTTCGGAGGGTAAGCATGGGCCTGCTCGATTTTCTCAAGAACAAGAAGAACACCGCCGAGACGGCCAAGAACCGCCTGCAGATCATCATTGCGCAGGAGCGCAACCATCGCGGTGGTCCGGATTACTTGCCGCTGCTGCAGCGCGAATTGCTGGGAGTGATCAAGAAGTACGTCAACATCGACGCCGATGCGGTGCGGGTGGATCTGGTCAAGGATGGCGAGCACGACGTGCTGGATATCTCGGTGGCGTTGCCGGAAGACGGCGACAAGTAAGACTGGCTGCCAGAACGACTGCGCGGTCGCCAGGCAGGCCCGGCCGGTGCTCGGAATCGGCACCTCCGCGCCACACACGCCCACCTGGCGACTGCTCGCTATGTTCTGCTAGCTACTGCGAACACTATCGAAAGCACCGTGTTTCTACGGTGCCGTTTTTTTTTAAAGACTCTAACTGACGCGAGCCATTGCGCGTGACCATCGACTCTTCTGCAACCCCCACGTCACCCAGCGTGTTGTGCGTGGGCGATATCGGCCTGGACGCACCCGCCGCCCTGCTCGCACGTTATGGTCTGCGCCTGCATCGCGTAGATGCCTGCGCGCCGATACCGGGCAGTTTCTGGGGCGAGCCGGAAGCCGGCATCATCGGTTGCGATGTGTATGTGCGCGAGGACACTCCGGTGCATTCGCTGTTGCATGAGGCCGGGCATCTGATCGTGTTGCCCGCAGAAAAGCGTGCCGCCGTGCATACCGATGCCACCGATTCGGTGGATGAAGAAGACGCCACCTGTTATCTGCAGATCCTGCTGGCCGATCAGTTGCCCGGTGTGGGCAGCGCCCGCCTGATGGCCGACATGGACACCTGGGGCTATACGTATCGACTCGGATCAACGCGCGCATGGTTCGAGCAGGATGCGGAAAACGCGCGTAGCTGGTTGAGCGCGCGCGGGTTGTTGCCGGTGTTGAGTGCTGCGTGAGTTTGATACGACTGCGGATGCGAGATCGACGCTAGTTGCGTGCTCGCTGATGTAATTTCTCTAGTGATACGCCAGCACCCGGCGGTACGAGCACAACCATCAATGCGATGAGCGCTGCACACGCAATACGCACAGCGACCATTTATCCTTGCAGCCCGGTCGCAACCGTCGAGCCGGATAGGTCCAGCGTGGCCACCGTACCCTGCCCTGCGTTGGAATCCAGGTTCAAATGCCAACCCAGGTGTTCGCACAAGCGGCCGATCAATTCCAGACCGATGCCATTACCCTGGCGTGCGTTGCCGCGCGCCAGCCGCGCATAGATGGCACTGATTTCTTCCGGCGTCATGCCATGGCCCGGGTCGGCGATGCGCACCACGCCCGGTGGAGAGAGCCAGACGCGGATAATGCCGCGGTCGCTGTTCTCGATCGCGTTGCGCAGCAGATTGCCGATGGCGGTCTGCACAATGGCAACCGGCGCGGTCAGGCTGCATGGCGCCAACGCGTCGATGACAACCTGCAGGTCCTTGTCCGCGCACAGATGCGCGTGGTCGGCGACGATCTCCGGCAACAGCTGATCCAGACGCACCGTATCGCTGCCGTGGGCCAGCCGGCCGGGATCCTTGGCCAACACCAGCAACAAGGTGATCAGTTGCTCCACCGCAGCGCTGGTATGGGCGATGCGCTCAAGCTGCAGGCACACCGCAGGCGGTGTACCGGGCTGCTCCAGCGCCAGTTCGGCCGCGTTGCCGATCACCGCGATCGGTGTGCGCAACTCGTGGCTGGCGCTGTCGATGAAGGCGCGTTCGCGTCCGACGAACTGGCCATTGCGTTCGAGATAATCGTTGAGCGCATCGGCGATGACGTACAGCTCGGCACTGCCTTGCGGTCCCACCGAAATACGTTGCGCGCGCTGTTCCGGGCGCAGCGCAGCAATATCGCGCGCCAGCTCCACCAGCGGCCGCACTAGCCGCGCCATCGCGTAGGTGCCCATCACCAACGTGATGCTGATCAGCGCGATGCCCGCGGCGAGCATCCAGCGGGTGAGGAATTTTTCGAGCGCTTCGAAATCGGTGATGTCCAGCACCAGCGCCAGGCGGCCGTCATGCCCGGTGTCGCGCACCATCACCGCACTCTGGTGGCCGGCGATTTCCAGGCCGTCGTGCAGGCCGGGATGCAGCGTCCGCAGCACCGGCGGTAGCGCTGCACTGTCGTCGATGCGGTATAGCCGCAAGGTGTCCGAATCCTGCCAGTGATAGCCCGGATCCTGCGCGCTACGGTCCAGAATGCTGTCCAGTTCGGAGTTGAGCAGCGAGCGCCAGACGCCGTGTTCGGCGCGCTCGTGCAGATACTGCGCGGTGCCGAACACCGCAAGTGTCATCAACAACGTGTAGCCAAACAGCCACACCAAGACCCGGCGGCCCAACGGGCGCTGCTTAGCCATCGGCGCATTCGCCTGTTGCAAGCCCACTGGCGACATCCAGCACGGCCAGCCGATAGCCGAGCCGCGGCAAGGTATGGATCAACTTCTGCGCGAACGGGCCATCCACGCTACGACGCAATTCGTAGATATGCGAGCGCAGCATGTCGCCATCGGGCGGGTCGTCGGCCCACAGCGATTGCTCCAGGCGTTGCCGGGTGACGGCGGCAGGGCTGGCCTGCATCAGCACTTCCAGCAATTTGCGGCAGGCCGGATACAGATGCAGCACCTGACCGGCGCGCGTAGCTTCCAGCGTGGACAGATCCAGGCGCAGGTCGGCCACCTGCAGCAACTTGCCGCGACGGCGGCCGTGCGCACGCGCAAGCAAGGCTTCGATGCGGACTTCGAGTTCGGGCAGTGCGAACGGCTTGGTCAGATAGTCGTCGGCTCCGGCGCGGAAGCCGGCGATCTTGTCGGGCAGTTCGTCGCGCGCGGTGAGCATGATCACCGGCAACTCGGACTGATGCTGCTCGCGCAGGCGGCGCAGCACGTCCGGGCCTTCCATGCGCGGCATCATCCAGTCCAGCACCAACACATCGTAGTGTTGGGTGGTGGCCAGATGCAGACCGGTGATGCCATCGGGCGCGGCGTCCAGGGTGTGCCCGCGCGCTTCGAAATACTCGAACAGATTGGCAACCATGTTGCGGTTGTCTTCGATGACCAGCAGCCGCATGAGCGAGTTTCCAGAGCGGCCCGGAAGGGACGATTTGCGCATCCTAACCGAGCCTGGCAAAACGCGACCGTTATCACCGGCGCCTTCCAATTGTTCGCGCCGAAGACATGCGAGCAGCGATGACATCGCTGACGCGCGATGAGCCATTCAGCCATCTTGACTCCGACAGAATTCCGACCTGCTTGCCAGATAGTGTGTCGCCCTCTTTAAATGGAGCGTGTGCGTGTCGCCTGCCATCTCTGCCGCTGTGTCCCGTCAGCGCATGCTGCGCGCTGCGCTGGTGCTTATCGTTGTCAGCTTGCTGGCCGGCCTGGGCCTGCGCCAGCCCAATCCACCGGACGAGCCGCGCTTTGTGCTGGCCGCGCGCAGCATGGTCGAGACAGGTCAGTGGCTGCTGCCGCATCGCGGTAGCGGGCTGTATGCCGAAAAACCACCGGTGTTCATGTGGTTGCAGGCGGCCAGTTATCAGCTGGTGCCGCACTGGCCTGTCGCGTTTTTACTACCTTCGCTGCTGGCCGCACTGGCCACGCTGTGGCTGACCTGGGACCTGACGCGGCGGTTGTGGAATCGGCGCGTGGCGGTCTATGCGGTGATGGCGTTGTTTGCGGTACTGCAGTTCGGCCTGATGGCCAAGCGTGCGCAGATCGACATGGTGCTGGTGGCGCTGAGCACGCTGTCATTGTGGGGGCTGCTGCGGCATCTGCTGCGCGGGCCGGACTGGCGCGCATGGACGCTGGGATTGTTCGCGGCCGGCGTGGGGACAGTGACCAAGGGTGTGGGATTCCTGCCCCTGCTGCTGTTACTGCCGTGGATGGCGCTGCCGCGCAGTCACTGGAGTGTGCTACATGCACGCGCACAGGCAGGGCGCGCCTGGTTGCTGGTGTTGCCGGCGTTTCTGGCCGGGACTGCCGTATGGCTGGGGCCGCTTGGCATTGCGTTATGGCAGAGCAACGACCCGCAGCTGCATGCGTACGCGCACGAGTTGTTGTTCAAGCAGACCGGTACCCGTTACGCGCATGCCTGGCATCACGTGAAGCCGGCCTGGTACTACCTGCAGGTGATCGCCACGCTGTGGTTGCCCGGCTGCCTGTTGTTGCCCTGGTTGCTGCCGGCGTGGTGGCGACGGCTGCGACGCGGCGATCCGCGCTATGTGTTGCTGCTTGCCTGGAGCGTGTTGGTGCTGGTGTTTTTCAGCGCCAGCCCGGGCAAGCGCGAGGTGTACATCTTTCCGATGCTGCCGGCCTTGTGTATTGCTGCCGCGCCGCTATTGGCAGGGCTGCTGCGCCGTCGTGGTATCCGCATTGTGTTGACGGGCTATGTAGTGCTGCTTGCGGTGGCCGCATTGGCATTGGGTAGCGGGATCGCACTGCATCTGCACTGGGCGGAGAACACCGCGTTGAAGCGCGGGATGGAGTTGGCCTCGATGCAATCGGTGGGTATCTGTTTGATCGGTCTAGGTGTGGTCGGCCTGGTAGCGATCGCGTGGTCGAGTGGCAAACGCGCCGGCACCGCGGTGATCGTGACAACTGCCGCGCTGTGGATGGTTTATGGACTGGCCTTGATGCCCGCACTGGATCCGTACAGCTCGGCCGCGCGCTTGATGCAGCGTGTCGGTCAGCGCATCGGCCCGGATGCCGAGATCGGCATGCTGGCCTGGCGCGAGCAGAACATGCTGCAAGCGGACCGCCCGGTCACCGACTTCGGCTTCAAAACGCCTTGGCAACAGCAATGGGAGAAAGCCGGTCCGTGGCTTGCACACGCGCCGGAGAAACGTTGGTTATTCGTCCTCAAGCAGGCTGTACCGGCATGTATCGACCCGGCGCAACGCATCGATATCGGCGAATCCAATCGCAATCAATGGCAGTTGCTGCCTGGGACGGCGTGGCATAAAGGTTGCGTCTCTGCGACGTCGGCAGCTGAACAGACAAGTGTGGACTCTAGCGCAGATTGACATACCTGGTATGCATTAACGTTTACGCAACTCTGGTCCGACCACTTTCCGACATGCGGCTTTCGAAGATGCCGGCTATAACCGCCCGGCAGATGTTTCGATGACGATGCTTCCCATATACGCGCCTGTAGTAGCGCGCTCTTCTAACGCACTACAAACCGCTTTCTTCGTTCGGCATTTATGGTTGCCGCTGGCATGTGCGTTGCTGGCCAGTGCATTGCTGATGGGTGCCGGCGGCGATCAGTGGATTGCCGATACCCTGTATCGCCTAGAAGGCGGGCACTGGTTGCTCAAGGAGAATTGGTTCACCAGTGGTGTTGTGCATCGCGCCGGCAAATGGTTGAGCACAACTGCAGGTGTTGGCGTGTTGCTGATGGCTGTGGTCGCTTGGTGCACTCAGCGTCTGCATGCAATGCGTTGGCCGCTGACATATCTAGCCGCATCGATCGCAGTGTCGACCTCGCTGGTGTCGCTACTCAAGTCGTGGACAGCGATGGATTGCCCCTGGGATTTGAGCCGTTATGGCGGCACGCAGCCGATGATCGGTCTGTTTGAATCGCGCCATGGCATTGCTGCGTCCGGTTGTTTTCCTGCTGGCCACGCAAGCGCCGGTTATGCGTGGTTGGCGCTGTATTTCTGTGCGCTGTCTCTACGTCCTGCATGGCGCTTTACGGGTTTGTTCGCAGGTCTAGCTGCAGGTCTCATTTTCGGCATTGCACAACAACTGCGCGGCGCGCATTTTCTATCGCACGACCTGTGGTCGTTGGCGGTGTGTTGGGTGAGCGCACTTGCACTATACTGCGTGATGATGAATCGAACGTATCGCGCGCGTGGTTTGATGTCGTCATCGGGGGATGCAGCATGAGCACCTGGTTACTGGAACCGCACGGGCAAGCTCGCCCGCGTGCGCTGACATGAGTACGCGGCCGACCGTGTCGACCGAGACGCTGGTGCTGCTGTCGAGCCTGTTTTTCGCACTGGTGTGCAATCAGTTGTTCTGGCGTACCTCCATGGCGACGCATCCAGGCAGCATTGGATTTGCCATCTCGTTGATGGCGCTGCTGCTGGCCGTGCATGCCTTGTTGTTGGGCCTGCTGGTCTGGCGTTGGAATGCGAAACCGCTACTGACGGCGCTGCTGTTCACTACCGCGTTGGCTGCGCATTACATGGACAGCTACAACGTTTATCTCGATGCAGACATGCTGCGCAATGTGCTGCATACCGACCACAAGGAATCCCGTGAACTGCTGACGCCTGGGTTGATTTTACCGCTCGTGTGTTACTTCCTGATCCCGACGACCTTGTTATGGCGCACACGCTTGCGCGCACGCAGCATCGGCAAGTCGTTGGCGATTCGCGCAGGCTTTCTGATCATCGTGGCAGTGGTTGGTGCGGCCGGCACCATGCTGTCGTTCAAGGATGTTTCCGCGTTGATGCGCAATCACCGCGAGGTGCGTTATTTGGCCACGCCGATTAACTACATCGTTGCGTTGCGACAGAATTTAAAATCCTATTCTCCAATCAATCACGCGCCCAAGCAACCGATCGAACACGATGCAATGACCATGCTACGCGCTGCCGACAGCCGCCCGCGCCTGCTGCTGGTGGTACTGGGCGAAACCGCGCGCGCACAGAACTGGGGACTCAACGGCTATGCACGCCAGACCACACCCGAGTTGGCGCAGGCCGGGGTGATCAACTTCCCGGACATGCATTCGTGCAGTACCAGCACCGAAGTCTCGGTGCCCTGCATGTTCTCGCCCTATGGCCGACGCGATTACAACGAAGACATGATCCGCAGCCATCAATCGCTGCTGCACGTGCTCGATCACGCTGGCATTTCTACGCTGTGGCGCGATAATCAGTCAGGCTGCAAGGGCGTATGCGATGGTCTGGAGATTCAGAAACTGGACGATGCCACCACACCTGGATTATGTGCCGATGGCCGCTGCACAGACGAGATACTACTCAGCGATCTGGCCGCGCAGGTACGCGCCAAGCCAGGAGATCGCGTGGTGGTGCTGCACCAGCTGGGCAGCCACGGACCAAGTTACTTCGAACGCTATCCGGCGCATTTCGAACGCTTCAGACCGATTTGTAAAACCGCCGATCTTGGCAGCTGCAGCCGCCAGTACATCGTCAACGCCTACGACAATTCCATCGGCTATACCGACCACTTTATCAACCAGGCGATCCACACGTTACGCGGCTTGCAGGATTACGACACTGCGATGATCTATGTCTCCGATCACGGCGAATCGCTGGGCGAAAAAGGCCTTTATCTGCATGGCGTGCCCTATGCAATCGCACCGAAAGAGCAGACCCATGTGCCGATGGTGATGTGGTTCTCGCAGGAGTTCGCGCGCGATCGCGGTCTGGATGAAACCTGCCTGCGCCACCGCGCCGGACAGTACACCGATCACGATGCCTTGTTTCCTTCGATCCTGGGTTTGATGCAAGTCAAGACCAGCATCTATGCCCGCGAGCGCGATCTTTTTGCGCAATGTGTGGGATAAACTCGGCTTGGATATTTCCCCGGCAGAAACCGTTGAGAACATCACGCCTGCCGAGTTACTAATGCGGCTTTAGCTGGCGATATAGCGCTGCAACTGATCAATATCGCGCTGTTGGTTCTTGATCACCGCCTTGATCAGATCGCCGATGGAAATCACCCCTTGCACGCGGCCGTTTTCCATCACCGGCAGATGCCGGAAGCGTCCATCGGTCATCAACTGCATGCAGCGCTCCACCGTGTCCGATGGCGACACCGTCACCACCTCGGCGCTCATGATCTCGGCGACGCTGGTGGTCGAAGAGGCGCGATCGCGCAGCACCACTTTGCGCGCGTAATCGCGCTCGGAGACGATGCCGACCAGATGCGGCCCGTCCATCACCAACACCGCACCGATGCCCTTCTCGGCCATCAGGCGGATCGCCTCGATCACTGCGGCGTCGGCCGCAACGGCAAATACCTCAACCTGTTTGGTCCCCAACAGCTGTCGTACGGTCTGCATGGCCCGCTCCGCGCTTGGTCTGGTGATCGCAGACTACTCCCACCGCGCCGCAGTGGGTATCGACCAGGTACAGCGGGCGCTGCTTGGCCTCGTCATACAGCCGGCCCAGGTATTCGCCGATCAGGCCCAGCGCAATCAGCTGAATACCGCCCAGGAACAAAATCACCGACATCATGGTCGGCCAACCGGCCACCGGGTCGCCCAACAGCGCCGCCTTGATCACCACCCAGCCACCGAACAGAAACGCCACCAACGCGGTCAGCAAGCCCAGATAGGTTGCCGCGCGCAGCGGCACCGTGGAAAAACTGGTGATGCCATCCAGCGCGAAATTCCACAACCGCCACACCGTGAATTTGCTGCGCCCCGACAGCCGCGGCGCACGCCGGTACGGCAATGCCACCTGACGAAACCCGACCCAGCCAAACAGGCCTTTCATAAAACGGTGGCGCTCGCGCAACTGCTGCAAGGCCTGCACCACACGCGGCGACAATAGCCGGAAATCCCCGGTATCGGCCGGAATCGGCGTGCGCGACAACTGCCGGATCACCCGATAGAACGCGTGCGCCGCACTGCGCTTCAACCAGCTCTCGCCCTCGCGAAAAATCCGCGTACCGAAGATGTTGTCGTAGCCGGCGCGCCACAGCGCAACGAACTCCGGAATCAGTTCTGGCGGATCTTGCCCATCGGCATCGAGCAGCACCACCGCGCCGGGCAAGACATGATCCAGCCCTGCGGAAATGGCCACTTCCTTGCCGAAATTGCGGGACAGCCGCACAGCGCTCACCTGCGCATCGGCCTCGGCAAGTGCCTGCAATACATTCCAGGTGCCATCGCTACTGCCATCGTCGACATACAGTACCTGCGTCTGTAATCCGCTCAATCCCGCCAATACAGCGCACAGGCGCGGGTGCAACAGCGGAATGCTGGTTTCTTCGTTATAGGCCGCAATCACCACCGTGAGGCGCTCTGATGCGGCGGGCAACTGCGCTGTTTCGAACGACGGGCTCACGCTCAAGGTGCCTGCAGATACGCAGCGCCACCCAACTGGCGCGCCTGCCGCTGAATCCACGCAGTGCGTCGCTGCACATAGGCCACAGGCCGGCGTGCGTCATAGCGCCGTGGCGAAGGCAACACCGCCGCCAGACGCGCCGATTCGGTTGGCGACAGCCCCGCCGCATCCTTGCCCCAGAACTGCCGGGCAGCGGCTTGCGCGCCATACACTCCATCGCCGAATTCGGCCACGTTGAGATACATCTCCAGAATGCGCTGCTTCGGCCACAACAACTCGATCAGAACCGTGTACCAGGCCTCTAACCCTTTGCGCACCCAACTGCGGCCCTGCCACAGGAAGACATTCTTAGCGACCTGCTGACTGATGGTGCTCGCACCGCGCACGCGCCCACCGCGCGCATTGTGATCGCGCGCGTTCTCGATGGCCTGCAGATCGAAGCCGTGATGCACAGGAAATAGCTGATCCTCCGCAGCCACCAGCGAAATCGGCAGGCTGGCGGCAATCTTGTCGTAGTCCCGCCATTGCCGATGCAGCGAAAAATTCCAATCGCCCTCGCCCCAGGCCTCCAGATAGCGCCCTACCATCATGCTGCTGATCGGCGGATCGACCACCCGCAGTACCAGCACCTGCAACACGCTCGCGGCGGCGAACAGCAGCGGTGCCGCCACCAACCAGCGCAGCCAGCGCCATGCGCGCCGTGGTGGCGTCATCTGCTTGCCATCCAATGCATCCATCCCCATTGTTTGCTACGACCTATCATCCCGATGCCTGCCGCATTATCCGGTAACCGGCGTCCCTTACGTCCGATGTTCCCATGACCGATCACGATCAGCTTTCCCGTTTCCTGCTGCCTGCCGCCGGCGTGCGCGGTGTCCACGTGCGCCTCACCCAGGCCTGGCACGACATCCAGGGTGCGGCCGCATACCCGCCCGCCGCACGCCAGCTACTCGGCGAAGCGGCGGTGGCCGCTGCATTGTTCACCGGCCACACCAAGGTCGACGGGCGCCTGTCGGTGCAATTGCGCGGCAACCAAACGCTGCGTACCTTGTTCGCCGAGTGCACCGCGGCTGGCACCTTGCGCGGCATCGTGCAGCTGGCCGACGGCGCCGATGCGCCCGCCGATCTGCGCGAACTGGGCGATGCAGCCCTGCTGGCGGTCACCATCGAAAACCCCGGCCTGGACCCGCGCGAACCGCAGCGCTACCAGAGCCTGGTCGGCATGCAGGCACCGGATCTGGCCGAAGCTTTCGAAACCTATTTCCACCAATCCGAACAGCTGCCAACCCGCCTGCTGCTGACCGCAGGCCCGGAACAGGCGGCCGGCCTGTTGCTGCAAAAGCTGCCCGGCGACGAAGGCGATAGCGACGGCTGGACCCGCATCGGCGCCCTGTTCGACACCCTGGGCGCCCCGGAACTGCTGTCGGTGGCCAGCGACGACTTGCTGCACCGCCTGTTCCACGAAGAGGAACCACAGCTGCTGGGCAGCAAACCGCTCAGCTTCGGCTGCTACTGCTCGCGCGAGCGGGTCGCCTCGATGCTGCAGTCCCTGGGCGAAGAAGAAGCCCGCGCAGCGGCGGAGGCGACCGGCGAAGTCGAGGTGCGCTGCGAGTTTTGCGGAAGTGAGTATCACTTCCCGCTGACCGCACTTGACATACTTTTCAACACAGCGCAACCCTCTCAGGAAGCGCCGGAAAGGTTGCAGTAGAAAGATTTGACTGCCGCGTTCGGGGGAACGCGTCCACTTGTTAAGTAATCATAAAAACCCTAGCATTCTCGTTGCCCGCTCTCGGGAACTTAACAACTGCCCCTGGGTCTGAACTCTGGTATGCGACATCTATTGCGCCTTCCGCTCGCTTTGATGGTTGCCCTTGCGGCAGCTGCGGGTGTGCACGCGCAGTCGGCATCCCAGCAGTTGCACGAGAGCACGATCCTGCCAGTGTGGAACAAGGGAAGCGGCAAGGTGGAAGCCTTTCTCTACCTTGAGCCAACCGGTGAGCAGAAGGCCGGCGCGCGCTGGCATTTCGGCCGTAATTCCCTGGATGCGGCCTTCGGCCTGACCTCAGGCGACTCGTTGGGCCTGATCTGCAACAGCAGCCGCGGCACCAACATCAACGGTTTGGCCAGCCATTGCCTGCTTGCCGGTATTGGCGACGAAGACGACGACAGCGCCGCTGCATCGCGCCGCGTCTCGGCCACACTGGGCTTCAGTCGCGCCAGCGCGCGCGCTGGCGTCACCGCCGGCACCGGCCGCGACACCTTGCCAGCCTGGTTGATCGGCGCCGGCAAGGCACCGATGACCAGCGTCGAACAGAACGACCTCACCGTGTTCGGCCAGAAGAACATCGGTCGCGAAGGCTTCGTCTCGATCGGCGGCACCTACGCCCGCGCGCGGCTGGTGCCGCTGGCCGACGTCTCCCCGGCCATCGCCGACCAGTGGGACACCAAGACCCTCAGCGTCGGCGGCGGCTATGGCTCGTTCAGCGCTAACGTCATCGGCCGCGTCGTTGACGTCCCCGGACAGCCCGAAAAATGGGAAAGCTTGGGCCTCGGCCTGACCTGGCGCACCCCCTGGAGCGGCCAGTTAACAGTTGGCGCGGAAAATGTCATCTCCCGCGGCAAGAATCCCTTCGCTCCGGACAACGAAAGCAACAGCGACGGTACGATTCCGTATGTCAGATACGAGCAAGACCTCTAACCAATTGATTTTAGAGGGTTAACAGATCCGCTGCCGTGAAGCCTCCGGTGGCGTTTTTGTGTTCAGCCCGCCTGTCAAACTGTCTATTTTACGTTCTCATTCTTTGTTGTTAACGGGACTTTAATTCTTCTCCCAACGCATATACCATCGGTTCACCCTGACGTTTTGGATCCGCTTTTTTCGGAACCCCCGACAGGCAAACAACCCCTGGCAATACCCAAGATCACTTGGAGAGAGAGCTAATGAATTTGAAGTCCAACAAGCTGCGCGATGCGGTCGTTTTCGCGCTGGTCATCGGCGTCAGCAACGCTGCCCTGTCGTCAGCCGCAATCGCGCAGAACGCACCTGCCAGCGAAGCAGCCACACTAGACACCATCACCGTTACCGGTAGCCGTATTTCCACGCCAGGCCTGACCACCAGCAGCCCGGTCACGAGCATCGAGCGCGAAGAATTCATGCGCACGCAGCCCGTTGCGGTGGAAGAGTTCGTCAAGCAATTGCCGAGTGTGTCGCCGACGGTTGGACCCGGCACCAACAACGGCGCGACCGGTGCTGCAGAAATCGATCTGCGCGGCCTCGGCTCGAATCGCACACTTGTATTGGTCGATGGGCGTCGCCCGGTTCCTTACGATCTGTCGGGTGTCGTAGACACCAATACGATCCCGATCGCGCTGATTCAAAGCGTCGATCTATTGACCGGCGGCGCGTCCGTGGTGTATGGCGCCGATGCCATCTCAGGCGTGGCCAACTTCATCTTGCGCCGCGATTTCGAGGGTGTGGAAGTTCAGAGCTCTTATGGTCAGTCCAAGTACGGCGACGGCGCGCGTCAGCGCATCGAAGCAACGATGGGCGCCAATTCGGCTGACGGCAAAGGAAACGTGGTCTTCAGCGTCGGGCACACCAAGGTCGACCCGGTTTTCCAGGGCGATCGTGAATGGGGCGAGGTTTCGCGCTCATCCGGCACAGGTGCTGCGCAGGGCTCCGGCACCACGGTTCCTTCGCTCATTGCAGGTCCTCCTGGCACATGGGGAACACCCGGCGAGACCGGCACGCGCAACGGCCGCGGTCAGATCGATCCTGCGACCGGCCAGATCGTCGATAGCATCCAGACCTATAACTTCAATCCGGTCAATCTCTTTCAGACTGCACTTGATCGCTACCAGGCCACTGCACTGGGTCGTTACGAAATAAATGAACACGCCGAAGCCTATGGGCAGGTGAACTACACGCGTTCCCGCGTCCAGGCCACGCTTGCACCAAGCGGTTTGTTCCAAGAAGCATTCGACATGCCGATCGGAAATCCACTGATCCCCGAGCCGGCACGTCAACAGCTGTGTCAGGCTTACGGTATCGCTGCGGGCAACTGCGTTGCCGGCGATCCGACCATGATCGAGGGCCTGACTGTTGGCCGTCGTTTGACCGAACTCGGCCCGCGTCAAGACCGATAAGACACCAAAACCTTCCAAGTCACCGCTGGACTACGTGGCGCTATCTCGGACAGCTGGAAGTACGACGCATTCTGGTCGCACGGTGAATCCGAGCAATTGGCGGAGCGCCGTAATTGGGGCTCGTTGTCAAAGACCCGACAGGCATTGATGTCGCTCGACGGCACGACCTGTGTCGACCCGAGCAATGGTTGCGTGCCGCTCAACATCTGGGGTGCTGAGGGTTCCATTTCACCAGAAGCGATCAACTTCATCAACCTGAGTGCGTTTTCCGTCCAGAACGTAGAGCAGGACAACGCTGCGCTTAACTTCTCCGGCGATCTGGGCGGTTTCAAGAGCCCATGGTCCGAGTATCCGATCGGTGTTGCCGTGGGCGCAGAACATCGTCGCGCCACTGCGGGGACCCGTGCTGACGGCCCGAATCAGATCCAGGGTGAAGTCATGGGCACCGGCGCGCCGGTGCCGGACAGCCAGGGCGGCTTCACGATTAACGAGGCGTACTCCGAGCTGATCGTGCCGTTGGTGGATAACGTGCCCGGTATTTACGCACTGTCCCTCGAAGGCGGCTATCGCTACTCCGACTTTTCGACGACGTCCAATACGGGCGATGAGTACGGCAGCTTCAAGTACGGCCTCAACTGGGCGCCGATCGAAAGCCTGCGTTTCCGCGGCATGTTCCAGCGTGCGAACCGTGCCCCAGGCATCGGCGAACTGTTCGCTCCGCAAGTGACCGGTCTGGGCAATCTCGATACTGATCCGTGTGCTGGCGCGGCGATCAGTGCGGCACAAGCAAACACTCCCGGCACCCTATCCAATCTGTGTGTGCAGACCGGTGTTCCGGCCGGCTCTGCAGGCTTGGTCGCGCAGCCCAATGCCGGGCAGGTCAACGTTCTCAGTGGCGGCAATACGCTACTGACGCCTGAGCAGGCCGATACGCAGACGATCGGTCTGGTCTGGAATCCGACCTCAAACTTCGCAGTGACGCTGGATTACTGGAAGATCGAGATGGAGAAGACCATCTCCTCGCAGAGCGTGGATGACGTGATCTCCGGTTGCTATGACCCGGCCCTCAATCCGGGCCTGACCTTCAACGGTAATTGTGCGCTGGTGGGCCGCTCGCCGTTGACCGGCACCTTCAACGGCACAACCTCGCCTGGCGTCTCGCTGATTCTCAGCAACCAAGGCACGCTGAAGACTGACGGCTTCGACCTTGGCGTCAAGTACGGCTTCGATCTGCCGGGCACCATGGGCCGCTTGAACTTCGCTTACGATGCAACCTTGGTGCAGACGCTGGAATCCCAGGCTACACCGGAATCGGAAAACCGCGACTGCCTCGGCTATTACAGCACGAGCTGTACGCCTAACTCGAAGTACCGCTCCATCCTGCGCTCCAGCTGGTCTTACAACGACCTGTCGGTTTCGCTGGCATGGCGTTACAGCAGCAAGATGAAGGTGGAGCCGGACACCGGCACCTGGTTGGAGGCGTATAGCGAAATCCCGTCTTACAGCTATTTCGACTTCGGCCTGAACTACAAGCTGCCGTTCAACTCGTCGGTCAATCTGTCGGTAGCAAACCTGACCGACAAGAAGGCACCGGTCGTGGGCAACACGATTGGCGACACCACACAGAACAGCGGCAATACGTTCCCTAACTTCTACGATGCGATTGGTCGTTATTACACGCTGGGCATCACCTTCGCGTTCTAAGAAGCGAAGGGTGTAAGAACGAAAAGCGGGCCGGTTATCCGGCCCGCTTTTTTTGTTCTGAATTTCGCGCCGATATTCTCAGCGCAGCGGCCGGAGACATCCGAAGTTTTGACTTCTCGCCCGGGAATCAACGTCTGAATCACATGCTCGACGTAGGCTTCGAAGTCTTCGCGGGCCTGCTTGGGTTGCTGCAGCTGTAGCGAGAGCTGCAGGAAGCCGACGTAGGCGGCGTAGGCCAAGCGGGCGCGGTGCTGGGCGTCGGTACGGGTGAGGCCGGCCTGGCGAAACGAGGCAATCAAATAGTCGAGGCGGCGTTGCGAGACGCGGTCGATGATCGGGCGCACAGCCGGGTGGTCGAGCGCCTTGAGCAGTTCGCTGTAGATGACATGCGGTTTGACTTCGTGGGCGACCAGTTGAAACAACGCGCGTAAGCGGGCACTTGGGTCGGGAACGTCTTCCAGGCTGCCGAACACTTCTTTTTGCTCGAAGATTTCCCAGCGTTCGAGGGCTGCCTGCAGCAGTGCGTCGCGCGAGGGGAAGTGCCAGTAGAAGCTGCCCTTGGTGACGCCGAGACGGCGTGCCAGCGGTTCTACTGCGACTGCACCGACACCTTGTTCGGCGATCAGGTCCAGCGCTGCCTGTGCCCAATCGTCTGCACTGAGGCGCTGACCGCGACCGGAACTGGCGCGGGGCGTGGTGGGGCTGGAATCGGTGATGTCGTTCATTGGGGCGATTTAACCATACGCTCAGGCCAGTTGCAGTACGCAACACAAAACTGCAGACACAACCGCCAGGATTTAATGGCTTAACCGCCCATACCAGTGAGTATTGACAGCTAGGACGCTACATCCATACTATCTGGTATGGTCACTTCTCCATCTAGCCTCGCCCAGATCACGTCTGTGACCAAGATCCGTGTTGGCTAGACCTCGCTTGCCGTGTCGACGCAGGGCGCGGAACACGCAACGACCGTGCTGTTTGCGCATGGATTTGGCCAGACACGACACGCATGGGAAGGCACGGCAACCGCATTGGCCGAAGCCGGCTACCGCACGCTGTCTTACGACGCGCGCGGGCATGGCGATTCCAGCGGCAATGACGCTGATGTGCCCAACTCGGCCATGCAATTCACCGACGATTTGATCGTAGTGGCCGGCGAGCAAACCGAGCCACCAGTGCTGATAGCCGCGTCGATGGGCGGGCTGTTTGGGCTGCTTGCAGAAGCGCGCTGGCCGGGTTTTTTCCGCACGATCGTGCTGGTCGACATCACGCCGCGCTGGGACACGCGCGGTGTGGAGCGCATCCTGCGTTTCATGACCGCGCATCCGGGCGGATTCGCATCGCTGGATGCTGCGGCAGATGCGATCGCCGCTTACTTGCCACATCGGCGGCGCAGGACGTCCCAGCAGTTGCAAGGCTTGCTGCGGCAACATGACGATGCACGTTGGCACTGGCATTGGGATCCGCGCCTTGTCGACGAACTGGCAGCGCAAGATCCACATCTGCAGCAAAAAGCATTGCTGGACGCCGCGTCACAGGTGCGATGCCCGATGCTGTTGATCAGCGGCGGGCGCAGCGATCTGGTCGCGCCGGACAACATTACCGAATTTCTGTCGATCGCCCCGCATGCGCAGCACGTGCATTTGCCCGATGCCACGCACATGCTGGCCGGCGACGACAACACCACTTTTACCGCCACCGTGTTGCATTATCTGGATGCACTGCACTCGGTTGGCACCATCGCAGCGTCCAACATTACCGAGCATGTCACTGGAGCAAGACCATGAGCATCGTTGCACCGTTCCTTCTCGTCATCCTGGCGGCTGGCATCGCTGCCTACCACCGCATGCGCCTTGCCACCTGGGTCGCGCTGAGCGCCTGTGTGCTGGTGGCGTGCTGGTTGCTGGGTGCCAATCTCACCGCAACCATCGTTGCTGCCATATTGGTAGTGTTGGTCTCCGCGCCGGTGTTGTTGCCATTCCTGCGCAAGCCGCTGCTCACCACGCCGCTGATGGGCTTCTTCCGCAAGGTGCTGCCGCCGCTGTCGCAGACCGAGCGCATCGCGCTGGAAACCGGCTCGGTGGGTTTCGAAGGCGAGCTGTTCACCGGCGATCCGGATTGGCAGAAGCTGCTCAACTATCCCAAGCCCCAGCTGACCGCCGAAGAGCAGGCGTTTCTGGATGGCCCGGTCGAGGAGCTGTGCAAGATGGTCAACGACTGGGAAATCACCCACGTCCACGCCGATCTGCCGCCGGAGCTGTGGGACTACATCAAGAAGCAGAAGTTCTTCGGCATGATCATCCCGAAGCAGTACGGCGGCTTGGGTTTCAGCGCGCTGGCGCATCATAAGGTGATCCAGAAGCTGTCCTCGATCTCCAGCGTGGTCAGCTCCACCGTCGGTGTGCCCAACTCGCTCGGGCCGGGTGAGCTGCTGCTGCATTACGGCACGCCGGAACAGAAGGACTATTACCTGCCGCGCCTGGCCATCGGCGCGGAAGTGCCGTGTTTCGGTCTGACCGGCCCGTTCGCCGGCTCGGATGCGACCTCGATCCCGGACTACGGCATCGTCTGCAAGGGCGAGTGGAATGGCGCCAACGTGCTCGGCGTCAAGCTCACCTTCGACAAGCGTTACATCACCCTGGCACCGGTGGCGTCGCTGATCGGCTTGGCGTTCCGCATGTACGATCCGGAAGGCTTGATCGGCGACAACAAGGACATCGGCATCACCCTGGCGTTGTTGCCGCGCGAGACGCAAGGGGTTGAAATCGGCCGCCGTCATTTCCCACTGAATTCCACCTTCCAGAACGGACCGATCCGTGGCACCGAGGTCTTCATTCCGCTCAGCCAGTTGATCGGTGGCGTGGACATGGTCGGCAAGGGCTGGAACATGCTCAACGAGTGCTTGGCGGTGGGGCGTTCGATCACCCTGCCCTCCACCGCCAGCGGCGGCGGCAAGTACGCGGCGGTGGTGACCGGTGCGTATGCGCGCATCCGTAAGCAGTTCGGTCTGTCGATCGGTCGCTTCGAGGGCGTGGAAGAAGCGCTCGCACGGATCGGTGGCAAGGCCTATGCCATCAGTGCGCTGTCGCAGGCGACCGCGGCTGCAGTGGATCGCGGCGATGTGCCATCGGTGCCGTCGGCGATCGCTAAGTACCACTGCACCACGATGGGTCGCGAAGTGGTCAGCGACATGATGGATGTGATCGGCGGAAAAGGCATTATTTTGGGGCCGCGCAACTTCGCCGGCCGTGCCTGGCAGTCCGCGCCGATCGGCGTGACGGTGGAAGGCGCCAATATCATGACCCGCAGCCTGCTGATCTTCGGTCAGGGCGCGATCCTGTGCCATCCGTGGGTGATGAAGGAAATGAAGGCGGCGCAGGATCCGGATACGCGCCGTGGCCTGGAAGATTTCGATCAGAGCCTGTTCGGTCACATCCGCTTCGGCATTTCCAACGCGGTACGTTCGTTCTGGTTTGGCCTCACCGGCGCACGTATCGGCGCTGCGCCGGGCGATGCATACACGCGTCGTTTCTTCCGCAAGCTGGATCGCTACTCCGCCAACCTGGCGCTGATGGCCGACGTGTCGATGCTGATGCTGGGCGGCAAGCTCAAGTTCAAGGAGTCGCTGTCCGGTCGTCTGGGCGATGTGCTGAGCCACATCTACCTGACCAGCGCGATGCTCAAGCGCTATCACGACGAAGGCGCACCGGCGACCGATCAGCCGCTGCTGGCGTGGGCCTTCCACGATAGCGTGCACAAGATCGAAACCGCACTGTCGGCCGCGCTACGCAACTTCCCGATCCGTCCGGTCGGCTGGCTGATGTGGGTGTTGATCTTCCCACTGGGCCGTCGTGCCGAAGCACCGGGCGACCGTTTGGGGCATCGCGTGGCATCGATCCTGATGACGCCCAACGAGGCACGCGATCGCCTTGGGCAGGGCGTGTTCCTGACACCGTGCGCCAACAATCCGGGCGGTCGTATCGCCAGTTATCTGGCCAAGGCCGTGTTGGCCGAGCCGGTGGAGCGCAAGTTCCTGAAGGCGCTCAAGACCAAGGGCATCGAAGCGCTGGATTTCCCCGCGCAGCTGGACGAGGCCGTGGCCGAGGGCGTGATCACCCTCGACGAGCGCAGGCAGCTGGAAGAATTGCGCGCGATCATGATGGACACCATCACCGTCGACGATTTCGATCCGCATGAGCTGCGTGCGGCGAGCTACTACGACAAGCCGCAGGCACAGCAGCCACGCGAAGCGGCGTAAGGCGCAGGCACAGCAGCCACGCGAAGCGGCGTAAGGCGCAGGCCAACGTGATAGCAGACGACGGCGGGTTTGGCCCGCTGTCGTTGTTTGTGGAGACCGCCAATCACGAAGCTACGCTGCCTACCGCCGTGGTTTGCCCGCCCCCCGCGCAGCAGGTATGGCCTCAGCGAACTGCCTTGCAGGAGCGGACCCGACCGCGATGAGACATCACGGCTGAAGCCTCATCGCGGTCAGGCCCGCTCCTACGAGAAGCGAACACGCTGCCGACAGAACCTTCAGCGCGGCAACCACACCAATGCCAACGTGATCAACGCAGGCAACGCCTGTAAGAATGCGCGCCTGCACCGCGCACCAGACCAGGCCGGCGGCGAGAAAGCCGTTGTAGAGGCCCTGGTTGGCGGCGAGTACGCGGGTGTCATCAGCCTTCTCGGGCGTGTTGCGGAAGGTCTTCAAGCGCAGCGGGTGCGTCCATAGCAGCATTTCCAACACCAGGATGTGGACGTGCAGCAGAGCGACGCCCAGGCCAGCAACGATAGCGAACAGCGACATGGCAGATAGGCAAGATGAATGTGCCGGCCAGCATCGTCGTGATTGCAGTCGTCTTGTCTGGATCAGCCGATGACCCTCGCGCAGCCGCAAGATGGCAGAAAAGATGCAAGACCTGCATGCACGAGTAGAACGTTGCGATGACGCGCACCGGCTGCACTGGTTCCGCGTTTGTTCGGCGGCCGCGCAGTGGCTTGCTGTCTGCTCCTGGTGTGGCTGATAGAACGTCGCGAACTCTCCACCGGTGGCACGAAAGGCGCGCTCAGAATCGGAGTATCCCGGTGCGACATGCCGCGCCGAACATCGGCCTCGCCCGCCCGTTGGTGGGCGCAATCATCTTGCCGACCGCTCTTAGTCGGACGCCTGCTTGCTCGTCTGCGCATCGCGCTCGGCAGGCAGTTTGCGCGCCTCGCGCAGCAAGCCGAAGGCGCCCAGTGTCATGCCCGATGCCACCACCAGACCGACGCCGAACACCGCGCTGGAGCCGAATGCCGACACCACCTTGTGCACCCACACGAAGGTAAGGTCGCCACCGCGGTAGATCACCGTATCGATCGCCGCACCGGCCTTGTAGCGCCACTCGCGATCTACTCGCGTATACAGCGTCTCGCGCGCGGGCTTGGCGAGTGCGAACTCGCTGGAGCGAGTGATCACCTGCACGATCGCGATCATCATCGGCAACGGCGAAGCCGCCAGCACCGCATAGCCCAGCGTGATCGCCACGCCCGGAATCAGTAGAGCCGGTGCGATACCGAAGCGCGACAACAGCGCGCGCGTCACCAGCAGCTGCAACACCAGGGTGAGCGCATTGACCGCCAGATCAATACTCGCGTAATACGCGGTACTGGCCGCCGCATTGGTATACAAGCGCCGCACCAGCGCTGCCTGCTCGTTGTAGAGCAAGGTGCCGACGCCCACGGCCAATACCACCATCACCGCCAGCCAACGCAGCAGTGGCTCACGCACGATCAGCTTGAGCCCGCCGAGCATATCCCCGCCCATCGGCACTTCGCCGGAGCTCAGCTGTCGCGCCTGCTCGCGTGCGACCGCCCATGGCCGCAAGCGCAGCAGGCAGACCACGCACATCACCAGAAATCCCGCCGACACCAGCATCAAATGAGCAATGCCGATGCGTTCGACCAGCGTGCGGGTGAGGATCGGCCCAAGGAACGCACCGATCGTACCGGCCGCACCGATATAGCCGTAGTAGCTGCGCGCTTCTGCGTTGCTGAAAATATCGGCCATGAAGCTCCAGAACACCGCCACTGCAAACAGATTGAACACGGTGATCCACAAAAAGAACGCCATGCCGCGCCCGGGCACGCCGCTGTCGAACAACACGTAGAACAACAACAAGGTCGCAATGAAGAAGCCATACACCACGGGCAGAAACACGCGCCGCGGATAGCGGCTGACCAGCGCGCCGTACACCGGCTGCAGCAGCAACATGATCAGGAACGCGCAGGTAAACAGCACCTGCAGGGTGAAATCCTTGAGCGGCATGCCGTGCGCGGCGAAGAAGGTGATCATGGCGCTGGGGAAGATCGCATCCACATCCGCCGACGCACTCATCGCCTCGCGCACCGGGCGTAGCACGTAATACCCGCTGAGCAGGCAGAAGAAATACAGAAAACTCCACGCCAGCGGTGGCGAACTGCTCAGTACGCCGCTCAGACGGCCAGCCGCAGACTGCGACGAAGAAAACCGGCGGGTCATGGTGGAGAGGTCGCCCACAAAAACGGGCCCGACAGCAAGAACGTGGCAGCGGCGGCACCCGCGAAAGTAGCGCGCAAGTTAGCCGATGCGGCGCAGCACAACCAGCGGCGCGGTGCAGAACACAACGGACGGATCGTGCATCCAGCCGGCACGCCGCTTGCAACCATATTTGCACAGGCGCCAAAGCGCGCGTGAAACACTCCTCGCAGCCGGATTTCTGAACCTGAAATCATCAATAGGATCAATATGATGCCCATTCATCTTCTGGCAATTTGTGCTATTGCAAAGCGTGGCGCTAGAATCGCCGGAGGCAGTGGAACAGGCGGGACAACCATGACTCAAATGCGCAGGCCCCGACGGTTCCGTCCGTTGGCCATCGGGCTGCTCGGGGCGTTATTGCCTCTGGCCCTCTCATCCACTGCGCAGACACCTGCGCCAGCTGCCTTTGCGCTGCAGCCGGCCACCGCCGCACAGTCACACACCGCTCCGCTGCAATATCGCGCCTCGCTACAGGCCAGCCGTGTGCTGGCGCCGGCGGCCGGCTTCGATGTCGCCGCGTTCGAGTCGATGGCCAATCAATTGACCTTCGGTAATCGCGTGCCCGGTATCGCGATGGCGATCGTGCAGGGCGGCAAGGTGCTCAGCGCGCGCGGCTACGGCGTCACCGACGTCAATCATCCGCAGCGGGTTGATGGCCACACCGTGTTCCGTCTTGCTTCGCTGTCCAAGGCGTTCGCAAGCACCATGGCGGGCCTGTTGGTCAACGACGGCGTGCTGCGTTGGGACAGCAAGGTGGTCGATTACGTGCCCGGCTTCCATCTCAGCGATAACGTGGCCACCCATCAGCTCACCGTCGCCGAGGTACTCAGCCACCGCGTCGGCCTGACCCGCAATGCCTACGACCGCGATATCGAATCCAACGTCGGCTACTACTCGCTCAGTCACAAGCTTGCCGCTGCGCCGCTGCGCTGCGCGCCTGGCGATTGCTATGCGTATCAGAACGTGGCCTTCAGTCTGGTCGGCGATGTGGTGTTCGCCGCTGCCGGCAGCTTCTATGAGCAATCGGTGGAGCGCCGCATCTTCAAGCCGCTTGGCATGAACGATGCAAGCATGGGCCTGGCTGGTATCCAGGCCAGCCCGCATGCGGCACGCCCGCATGTGCGCAGCCGCGGCGGTTGGGTGGCCCTGACGCCCAAGCCGACCTACTACCGCTTGGCGCCCGCTGCCGGCGTCAATGCCAGCGCCAGCGACATGGCGCAGTGGTTGCTCGCACACACAGGTCATCGCACCGACGTGCTGCCTGCGCCGCTGCTGGCGACGTTACACGCGCCGTTGATCTCCACACCGGGAGAGATGCGTTCGGGTTGGCGCCACGCGCGTGTGAATGCTGCCAGCTACGCGCTGGGCTGGCGCGTGTTCGATTACGCCGGCCATCAAGTCGTCTTCCATGCCGGCGCGGTGCAGGGTTATCGCGGCCTGGTCGCGCTGTTGCCCGAGCGCGACCTTGGCATCGCAATCATGTGGAACGGCGAGAGCGGCCTGCCTTCCGGCATGCTACCGACAATCCTGGACCGCGCGCTCGGGCTGCCGGCCAAGCGGTGGCTGGATATCGATGTAGATGGCGACTTCGGCAGCGAGAACATGCTGGCCGAGCGCCCCGATCCTGCAGGCAAGGGTGCCTCGTCCGGCAAGTCGGTGGCATCGCCGCGCTGAGTGAGCATTGCTGGGATCTCAGACAAAGGCGGCTTCGGTCGCCTTTGTTGTTTTTGGATCAGGTGATTGCGTCGAGTTGAGTGGGGATCGGAGGCGGGAACAACATGCCGGGCATCGATCCACTGCCATGCGGTAACGGTCGCTGGCGGTGAACGCGTGGATGCATGGTCGAGTGCATGCGTGAGACCAAACGGAGGATTGCGGCAAGCAAATCACGGCACGGCCGGCCGCGACAGCTTCATCTGCACGCGCCCTGCCGACACTGCCAACGTCATTGACACGTCCGTCGACCAAACTAAAAAAGCTCCCTCCCCGCTGGGCGTCGGGGGAGAGAGCTCGATGTTTACGGCGATCGGGTGTTGCAGATCAGATCAGCGGCGCCGGAGTTGCGGGCAGCGCGACCGGAGCGGCCTTCTTCTTACGAACGGCCAGCTTCTTGGCGACCTTCTTGACAGCGGTCTTCTTGGTGGCGGACTTCTTGGTCGCCTTCTTCGCAGCTGCTGCTTTCTTGGCGGTCTTCTTGACTGCTTTCTTGGCGGCCGTCTTCTTGGTCGCCTTCTTTGCGGTCTTCTTCACTGACTTCTTGGCGGCAGTTTTCTTGGTTGCCTTCTTGGCAGTCTTCTTCACTGCTTTCTTGGCGGTTGCCTTCTTTGCAGTCTTCTTGACGGCCTTCTTGACAGCCGTCTTCTTCACTGCCTTCTTAGCGGTAGCCTTCTTGGCGACCTTCTTGACTGCCTTCTTGGCGGCAGTCTTCTTCACTGCCTTCTTGGCGGTGGGTTTCTTTTTTGCAGCTTTTTTAGTGGCCATGTAATTGGCTCCTCGTCAGTGAACTATGGAGGTGAAACGCCCAGTTGAACCAAACCCCGCGACGGCATACCGTCGTCGGGAACCATCCGCAGGTGACGCGCGACGGGACGGATACACAAACACCCGCATCGAACGAGGACACGGGTGCGTGATCGGAATGACTAATGCTTTCTTGGAGAGAAGCGGACCCGACTCCACCGTGGATAGCACTTCGGTGGACATCTGGAACAAGCGTGTCGGCTTGATGTCGATTCTGCTCACTCTCTTTCGCAGCAACGTCTGCTGGGCGAAACCTAATCACGCTTTTTTTACTGTCAACACTCTTTTGCATTTTTTTTTCAGCCGGCCATCGCAATGCGGCGCGTCGACGTGATCCAGGCGGGCCACGCAATGGCATGCGCGCGCCACCGATGCGTGCATTCGTGCAATAGAGTTTTCATAAAATCACTTCTTTTGTGCTGTTTTTTTGAAGCGATGAAAAATGCGACGGTTGGACCGGCATGACGGACGCACCGGAAGGTACAAGGCAGCGATGTCTCGCGTCGCCTGTCCGCCAGCTGAAAATTTTTTATCCAACGACTGCACTTCCGGCGACGCATCAGCACAAATGCGCAAACTTATTGCGCTCTTCGATCGTCTTGCGTGCGCCTGCATGGACTGCCCGACACATGCATGCACGCCTTGCATCGCTTCCAACAATCGACCATCGACGCATGCGCGCACCACGTTTTTCACCACGCACACGCCGCGTCCTCACGATTGGCTCACGCCAGAAAATCCGACGCGTCTGAATGCGGACACCATTGGACGATGTGGTGGTGATGCGTGACTGGCGCGTGCGGTATTTTTTTGATCGGTCGCCGAGCGCGGCGATGGCGACCGACAACTGGCATACACGCATCGTTCGACGACTCGGCAACGCAGCAACTCGCTGGCCACTGCAAACGATACCGACCCGCTGCCGCCAGCTCGCACGCAAGCACGCAAAAAAAATGGCCGCTCTGAGAGCGGCCATCCGAGCTTGCAACGCGCCAGGCGCGATCAGTGCGCGTCTTCTTCCAGCAGCTCGGCGTAGTCGTCCGGCGACAGCAGGTCGTTGAGCTGTCCCTTGTCGTCGAGTTCGACCACGAAGATCCAGCCGTCGCCGTAAGCGTCTTCGTTGATGGTTTCCGGCTTGTCGCTGAGTGCGCTGTTGACTTCGACAACGGTGCCGCTGACCGGGCTATAGACGTCGGAAGCGGCCTTGACCGACTCCACCACCGCCGCGCCGTTGCCGAGCTGCACGGTGTCGCCGACGCCCGGCAGTTCGACGTAGACCAGGTCACCCAGCAAGCCCTGCGCGTGGTCGGAGATACCGACGGTCACGCGGCCGCTGTTTTCGACGCGGGCCCACTCGTGGGATTTGAGGAACTTGAGGTCGCCAGGGATCTCGCTCATGTGTGCTCCGGGGAAACTGGGGTTAGGGACAGGTCGGACTGGTTGGCCGCTACGGATGCTGCACGCTGCCGACCGTCTGCACGCCCTGCAGCGTTTGACTCATTGCCCGAGGACGCCGGGCTGTGCCTGGCCATCGCGCACGAACGGAAACCTCACTGCGCGCAACGGCACCTGCTTGCCGCGGATGTCTACACGCACGTTGTCGATGTTGCCGGCCGGCACGCGCGCAAACGCGATCGCCTTAGCGAGCGTGGGTGAGAAGGTGCCGGACAGGATCTGGCCTTCGCCGCTGGCGGTGAGCACGGTCTGGCCATGCCGCAAGACGCCCTTCTCATCCATCACCACGCCGATCAGTTGACGCGGTGCGCCTTGCGCCTTTTGCGCTTCGAGCACGGCGCGACCGATGAAGTCGCGGCCTTCGTCCAGGGTGATCGTCCACGCCAGCGCGGCCTCATAAGGAGTGACAGCCTCGTCCATGTCCTGGCCGTAGAGATTCATGCCCGCTTCCAGGCGCAAGGTATCGCGCGCGCCCAGACCGGCCGGCTTGACGCCTTGCGCGAGCAGTGCGTTCCAGAACGCAACTGCGGCATCTTGCGGCAACACGATTTCGAAACCGTCTTCGCCGGTGTAACCGGTGCGTGCAAGGAACAGTGCGATGCCATCGCGCGAACGCGTCTGCAGTGCGGCGAAACGGCCGAGCTTGCTCGCTGCTGCGCTGTCGGCTGGGTCGACCAGTTCAATGACCTTGGCGCGCGCGCTGGGGCCTTGCACGGCGATCATCGCAACGTCGCTGCGTTCTTCAACGCGCACATCGAAGCGTGCGGCCTGCTCGCCGATCCACTGCAGATCCTTTTCGCGGGTGGCGGCGTTGACCACCAGGCGGAAGAACGCTTCGCTCATGAAGTAGACGATCAGGTCGTCGATCACCCCGCCCTGCGGATTGAGCATGCAGGTGTACAGCGCCTTGCCGGAGACCTTGAGCTTGTCCACCGAGTTGGCCAGCAGGTAGCGCAGAAATTCGCGCGCACGCGCGCCATGCAGATCGACCACGGTCATATGGCTGACGTCGAACATGCCGGCGTCGCGACGCACCTGATGGTGTTCGTCCAGTTGCGAGCCGTAATGGATCGGCATGTCCCACCCGCCGAAGTCGACCATCTTGGCGCCGAGCGCACGATGGGTGTCGTTGAGGATGGTCTTCTGGGTCATGCGCGCCGGTCCAGGGAAAGAGGACCATTATCGCCGCCCGGCCGCGCTTGGGGGAACGGTGTGCCTGGCGCCGCATCGCAGTGCCGGAACCTTGACTACGCCACCGCACAACACGCCGCGCTGCAGCATCGGTGCTTCCGCAGGGCAGCGTGTGCACTGCCTGCCGATCAAACGCTCGCCTGCACCTGCAAAGTCATGCCATCGACACCGACGATGCGCACCGGTGTGCCGGCCGGCAGAGCCGGCCCACTGACCACCCAGAACGCATCGTCCACCTTAGCGCGGCCGCGCCCCTCGTGGATCGGTTGGTCGAGCACCACGCAGCGGCCGATCAACTGCTCGGCGCGTCGGTTGAGCAAGGGCCGATCGCTCTGCCGGCCCTTGCCGAGAAACCAGGTGCGATAGACCTGCACCGATAGAAAGCTGAGCAGCACGAAGGCGACGATCTGCACCAGCAACGTCATGCCCGGCAATGCGAGCACCAGCACGCACACAGCGGCGGCGGCAATGCCCATCCACAGCAGAAATGCGCCGGGCACCAGTGTCTCGGCGGCGATCAACAACAAGGCCAACACTGCCCACACCACCACGTCCCAGCGCATGGCTCAGCCTCCTGTGCGGGCGGGAATCGGCGACACGTGTCCGCTGGTCGCGTCGGGTTTATTCAGCGCCTCCTTCGCCAGCTCGGCGATACCGGCGATGGAACCGATGATGCCGCTGGATTCCATCGGCATCAGCACGAACTTCTGGTTGGGCGCGGTGGCCAGCGCCTTGAACGCTTCCACATACTTCTGTGCGACAAAGTAATTGATCGCCTGCACGCTGCCGTTGGCGATCGCATCGGAGACCACCTGGGTGGCCCTGGCTTCGGCCTCGGCCAGGCGCTCGCACGCTTCGGCGTCGCGGAACGCGGCCTCCTTGCGGCCTTCGGCTTCGAGCACGGCGGCCTGCTTCTCGCCTTCGGCGCGCAGGATTTCCGATTGACGCGAGCCTTCGGCTTCGAGGATCTGCGCGCGCTTTTCGCGCTCGGCCTTCATCTGCCGCGCCATCGAGTCGATCAGATCGCGCGGCGGCTGGATGTCGCGGATCTCGATGCGGGTGACCTTGATGCCCCACGGATTGGTGGCCTGGTCGACCACGCTGAGCAACTGCGCATTGATGGTTTCGCGCTGGCTGAGCGATTCGTCCAGATCCATCGAGCCGATCACGGTACGGATGTTGGTTTGCACCAGCGCGATCGAAGCGATCTCCAGATTGGAGACTTCATAGGCGGCCTTGGCGGCATCGAGCACCTGGAAGAACACCACCCCATCCACGCGCACTACCGCATTGTCCTTGGTGATGACGTCCTGGCTGGGCACATCCAGCACCTGCTCCATCATGTTGATCTTGCGCCCCACCCCGTAGACCACCGGCACCAGAAAGTGCAGGCCCGGACTCAGGGTGTGGGTGTAACGGCCGAAGCGTTCCACCGTCCACTGAAACCCCTGCGGCACCATGCGCACGGTCTTGAACAACACGATGACGCCGGCGACCAGAACGGCGATGGCTAAAAAAGAAGTCGGAAACATAGGCAGCCCCTTGCAAGTGACGAATCGATCCTTGGCGTGAGTATGCCCCGGCGCTACCTGTACCCACTGCGAGCTACAGCCGTGGCGGATGCGGTCGCGACTATTGCGTGCGGCGCTGTTGCGCGGTCTGCAATGTGATGACGTTCGCGCGGATCTGCGCTCAGGCGCTACGCGTCGTGAACATGATGATGGCCATGCCGAGCAGGCTGCTGGCTGCGCCCAGCAGATCCCGGCACGTTGGCGTCACCCGGTCCACCCACCACAGCAAGGCGCTGGCGATGTAGACACCGCCATAAGCCGCATACACGCGCCCGCTGGCGTCGGGATGCAGGCTCAACAACCACACGAAGATGGCAAGGCTCAGCGCACTTGGCAGCAACAACCACGCGCTGCCGCCTTTACGCAGCCATAGAGAAGGAAGGTAGCAACCGACCAGTTCGGCGACGACGGTGGCCGCGAACAACAACACGGTGGTCGGCGCGGAACTCATTCGTGGTCTTGCTTGTGGTGGTCTTGCCTGTAGCGGCCTGCCTGATGCGGGTCTGAGGTATCGAGACCTTGCTCGCCGACAGGCTTGTCGGTGACAGGATTGTCGAGGGCAGCAAGATCATTGCCTCGCTCGCCGCGCTTGACCTGTTGCCACAGCGCTTCCTGTTCGCTCAGGGACAGCGCAGCCAATGACGTGCCAGCGGCTTGCGCCAGCGCTTCCATCGCGCGAAAGCGGCGTTCGAATTTGAGATTGGCGCGGCGCAGTGCGGCGCCCACATCGACCTTGGCGTGCCGCGCCAAGTTGGCGCAGACGAACAGCACATCGCCCAGTTCGTCTTCCAGCCGCGCCTGGTTGTCGGCGACCGGGCCACATGCCAACTCCACGCGCAACTCTTCGATTTCTTCCTGCAATTTTTCCAGCACCGGTGCCGGGCCGGGCCAGTCGAAGCCGACCCGCGCCGCGCGCGACTGCAGCTTGGTGGAGCGCTGCCACTCCGGCAGGCCGCGTGCGATACCGGCAAGTGCGGAGTCGTCCTGATGGCCAGCTGCACGCCGTTCTTCGCGCTTGATCTGCTCCCAGTTGGCGCTCAGTGCCTGCGCATTGTCGGCGTGCTGCTCGGCGAAGACATGCGGGTGGCGACGCACCAGTTTGTCGCTGAGTGTGGCGACCACGTCGGCAAAGTCGAAAGCGCCCTGCTCGGCTGCCATCTGTGCATGGAAGACCACTTGCAGCAGCAGGTCGCCCAACTCGTCGCGCAGGCCCGGCAGGTCGTTGCGATCGATGGCGTCGGCGACTTCGTAGGCTTCTTCGATGGTGTACGGCGCAATGGTGGCGAAGGTCTGCGCCATAGCCCAGGGACAGCCGTGCTCACGATCGCGCAGACGTGCCATCACCTGCAGCAGGCGCTGGATGTCGCCGGTCGGCGGGGTCTGAGGCATCGTGTGTTCCTGGGGCGTCATGCAGTTGAGGTGCGCTGCCGTGCGATCACGCGGCAGCGACTCAGCACCATCAGCAGCGGCATCGTCCAGCCCCAGCAGCGGCGCGCGATCGCCCGAGTGTACATTTCAGTTCGTCAGGTCGCTGCGCATCCACTGCTGCGCTGCACGCGCCGTCATCTTCGTAGCGACCCTCACACCATCCAACCACGCCAAGGCAGATTGGGATCACCCAGCGCGATGAAGTCGCTGTTGAGCACGGTGTCGCGGCGGTTGTAGCGGAACGGTTTGCCGGAGCCGCCCGCCAGCAACACGCCGCCTGCGGCATGCAACACACATTGGCCGGCAGCGGTGTCCCACTCGGAGGTGGGGCCGAAGCGCGGATAGACGTCGAGATCGCCTTCGGCGATGCGGCAGAACTTCAATGACGAGCCCTGCGCTACCACATCGATCTCGCCCATGCGCTCCAGTGCGGCCGCAGTGCGCGCGTCGCGGTGCGAGCGACTGGCGGCCACCCGTAATGGAGAGGCGGCGGGCGTGCGCGTTTGCAGCGTTTCGTCGCGGTCGCCATCGCGGCGGTAGGCGTTCTCGCCGCGCGCCGCGTACCAGACCCGGCCATCGACCGGCGCCTGCACCACGCCGAGCACCGGCGCGCCCATGTGGATCAACGCGATGTTGACGCTGAACTCGCCGTTGCGCTTGACGAACTCGCGGGTGCCGTCGAGTGGGTCGACCAACCAGTAACTGGTCCAGAACTGACGTTCTTCCCAGGCGATGTGCGCGGACTCTTCCGAGAGCACCGGCACGTCCGGCGTGACCCGGCGCAGCGCATCGACGATGACGCGATTGGCGGCCAGGTCGGCCTGGGTCAGCGGGCTGGCATCGTCCTTGATCTCCACCGCGAAGTCCTGCGCGTAGACCTGCATGATCGCATCACCCGCCTCGCGGGCGATGGCGATCACGGTCTCGCGCAGTTCCATCGGAATGCGGATCATGGATTGCGCTCCAGCCACTCGCGCGCAATGAACAGGGCAGCCAGCGAACGGCCTTCGGAGAAATCTTCGCGCAGCATCAATTCGTCCAGACGTGCGATAGGCCATGGAATCACTTCCATTTCTTCCGGCTCGTCGCCTAGCAGGCGCTCCGGATACAGGTCGCGTGCCAGCACCAACCAGGATTGGTGACTCATGTAAGTAGGTGCGAGCGTCATCGCGCGCAGCACCTGGACCTGGCGCGCGCCATAACCGGCTTCTTCCTTGAGTTCGCGGTCTGCCGCCTGCTCCGGCGTTTCGCCGGCATCGATGCGGCCCTTGACCAGACCCAGCTCGTAGCGATGCACGCCGGCGGCGTATTCGCGCACCAGCAGCACGGTCTGCGCATCGAGCATCGGCACCACCACCACCGCGCCGTGACCCTGGCTGAGTTGGCGTTCGTAGATGCGGCGCTGCCCGTTGGAAAATTCCAGATCCAGTTGCTGGCGACGGAACGGCCCGTCACCGAGATCGGTGATCGTGTGGATGGTCGGCAGACGCGGGCTCATGCGTGACACGCAGCGGCGGGGGCGACCGATAGAATAGGCGGATGCATCGACATGTTCATGAACCCGAAATCCTAGCAGACCCGGCAGCCTCTCAAGTTGCCGAACATTGGCGGCAACGCGATCTTGAGGTGCTCTGGCACCCCTGCACGCAGATGCGCGAGCACCCGCACACACTTCCACTGGTGCCAATCGCACGTGGCGAAGGTGCGTGGCTGGTCGGCTATGACGGCCGCCACTATCTGGATGCGGTTAGTAGTTGGTGGACCAACCTGTTCGGCCACACCGAACCGCGTATCGGCGCGGCCATCGCGCGCCAGGCTGGCGAACTGGAGCAGGTGATGCTGGCAGGCTTCACGCATGCGCCCGCAGTGCAATTGGCCGAGCGCCTGTTGGCGATCGCGCCACGTCAGGCCGGGCGCGCGCCGTTGTCCAAGGTGTTCTATGCCGACAATGGGTCGGCCGGCGTGGAAGTAGCGTTGAAGATGGCCTTCCATTATTTCCATAACCGCGCCGAGCACCGCCGCACGCGCTTCGTCGCGCTGGAAAACGGCTATCACGGCGAGACCATCGGCGCGCTGTCGGTCGGCGACATTCCGTTGTACCGCCGCGTGTATGCACCGCTGTTGCTGGAGTCGATCTTTGCGCCTTCGCCCGATGCGTATCTGGCCGAGCCCGGACAGAGCGCTGAAGACTATGCATTGCAGGCCGCCGATGCGTTGCAGGCGTTGTTTGAACAATCGCCTGGCGAAATCTGTGCGTTGATCCTGGAGCCGCGCGTGCAATGTGCCGGCGGCATGCGCATGTATCACCCGGCCTATCTGCAGCGTGCGCGCGAACTATGCGATGCGCATGGCGCGTTTCTGATCGCCGACGAGATCGCCACCGGGTTCGGCCGCACTGGCAGCTTGTTCGCCTGCGAACAGGCCGGCATCATGCCCGACCTGTTGTGCCTGTCGAAAGGATTGACCGGCGGCTTTCTGCCGCTGTCGGCGGTGCTGGCCACACAGCAGGTGTACGACGCGTTCCTGGACGATTCGCGCGAACGTGCGTTTTTGCATTCGCATAGTTACACCGGCAATCCGCTGGCGTGCGCGGCCGCACTGGCCACGTTGCAGATCTTTGCGGACGACGACGTGATTGCGCGCAACCACTACACGGCCGCGCGCATGAGCGCACTGGCCGCACAGATCGGCGAACACACCGCCGTGGCGGACGTGCGTCAGGCCGGCATGATCGTGGCGTTCGAGCTCACTCAAGGCGGCGACAAACGCACGCCGTTTCCGGCGGCGGCGCGGATCGGCTTGAAGGCGTATCGCGCGGCCCTGGCCAAGGGTGTGGTGCTGCGCCCGCTAGGCGATGTGCTGTACTGGATGCCGCCGTATTGCGTAGACGAAGCGCAACTTGCGCTGTTGGCTGCCACCACCCGCCATACCATTGAGGAGGCCGTTGCATGCGCCTGACACGCTCCCATGTGGCGCTGCCGCTGCACTGCGACCAGGAGGTGACGCTGCCCGAAGAGTCCGCCAATCACCTGCTGCGTGTGCTGCGGCTACGCGAGGGCGATGCCTGCATCCTGTTCAACGGCGACGGCAGCGACTACCACGCGCGCATCACGCTGGCCGGCAAGCGCGAGGCGCGGGCAGCGGTGGAACGTGCGGAGCCGTTGTGCAGCGAATCGCCGTTGTCGATCACCTTGATCCAGGGCATCGCGCGCGGCGAGAAGATGGACCTGATCTTGCAGAAGGCGACCGAGCTGGGGGTTGCGGCGATCGTGCCGGTCAACGCCGAGCGCACCGAGGTCAAACTGGATCCGGCGCGGATGGAAAAACGCGTGGCGCATTGGCGCAGCGTGGTGGTCTCGGCCTGCGAGCAATTCGGGCGCGCACGCGTTCCCACCGTCGCTGCGCCACTGGGCCTGCAGGACGCGGCGCAGACCAGCGACCCGCATGCGTTACGACTGACGCTGGACCCGCACGGCGCGCATCGCCTGGGTACCTTGTCGGTGGCCACGCAACAGACCGTGATCGTGGCGATCGGGCCGGAAGGCGGCTGGTCGCCGCGCGATCGGGCGACCCTCGGCGAGGCCGGTTTCAGCGGACTGCAATTGGGCCCACGCATTCTGCGCACCGAAACCGCAGGGCTTGCGGCGATTGCGGCGCTGCAGTCGCGGTTTGGGGATTTATAGCGCGTTAGTGCGAGTCCTGTTGCCGCCCGCTCTAACTCGCAGGAGCGCCCTTGGGCGCGATGGGGCATTGTCGATAACGCTTCATCGCGCCCAAGGGCGCTCCTACGGGAATGCGGAATTCGATCGAATCAGCGCCCTTGCTGCAAGAACCAGCTGGCCGCACCGATCACGCCGAGCTGGCCGTGTTCGACGATGCTGACCGGCACCTGCTCCAGCGCCGGGCGCAAGGCGCCTTTGTCGAGCAGGCGCGCGACGAAGTCGCTTTGGGCAATGAAGGCGGCGATCTGCGGCAGGAATCCGCCTGCCAGATACACCCCGCTGCGCACGCCGTACAGCAGCATCATGTCGCCGACCACGCTGCCCATGAAGCCGCAGAACGCCTGCAATGCATCGCGCGCCAACGTGTCGTGACCGGCCAATGCGGCGGCGGTGACATCGGCCGGGCCGGTGTGCACTGCGGGCTGGCCACGCAGCGCGGCCAGCGCGGTGTAGAGATTCAACAAGCCAGGTCCGGAGAGCAGATGTTCGGTGGCCACGTGCGTACGCATGCGCCGCAATTGCTGCAGTAACGCCACTTCCAGATCGCTGGCTGCCGCGAGGGCGGCGTGGCCGGCTTCGGTCGGCAACACCACCGCAGTGGCACCGTTGGGAATCCACAACGCTGCGCCCAACCCAGTGCCCGGGCCAAGGATCAGCGCCGGGCCCGCTGCACCCTGCGGCGGGCCAGACAACTGCATGACCCGATTGCCGGTCATGTAAGTGGCCGCATAGGCAACCGCTTCGAAATCGTTGACTAGATGCAAAGCCTGCATGCCGAGCTGGCGGCGGATCTGCTCGGGTGCCAGCGCCCACGGTAGATTGGCGGTGATCACGCTGCCGTCGTCCAATGCGTAACCGGCACTGGCGATGACGCCGCGTTTGACTGGTGCGCAGCCCAGTTCTGCGAAGAACGCAACCAGGATCTCAGCCAGGCCTGGAGAATCGGCGCAGCGGTATTTGCGGTAGTCCAGCACAGTGACCGGCTTGCGTGGATCGATGCTTTCGCACACCAGCGCCAGGCGCACATGCGTCCCGCCCACATCTGCGGCAACGAAGGTTTCGGGGCGCGGAAAAGACACCGCTTCCATTGGGCTGCTTGCGCTCACGCGTTCTCCTGGTAAATGGCAGCGGGCCGGTGTCGTGTCCCGTTAGCCGACGAACGGTAACGGGTAGACAACGTTGTCAGCAATCGCCCTGTAACGCAACCGTTGCGATCACGATTGATACAGAGCGCTGCCAGCTTTATCATCCACCAAAAATCCGCACCTGTAACGGAGATTACTGCACAAATCGTGGCGATTGCCTAGCCTATGGCGAATTCAGCATAGAAGCAGTCGATCGCGATGCGCGCGCGCCACGTGCCTGCTGCGCAACTGCACAGGTGCAAACGGAACCGTGTCGCAGATTTGCTGCATTGCAGCGCAATCGCAGGCGCTTTAGAGATCTGTGACGATGTGTTGACAACGCTGTCAACGCTACGCGAGACTCAATCCAAATCAGGGTTCTGGCAGAAGGGGCCATGGACTGTTCGGGACTGAACAACGGGCGACTCCCGCGCCTGCCGCTTCCAGATTCGTGAGTGGTGCGTCATTGGACGTTCGACGCGCGAGAAGTCGCATTCGCCACACCGCTTCACCACACGGGGCACACCTGCTCTACCACGCGAATTGCCCTGACCCGCTTCTCACAACGGGTGCCAGCGCGATCACCGCGATCGGTCCGGGCGTGTTGTTTTGCCGGCCACGCCGAGCACGCGTTGCGCCCCTTACGGGCCAGGCGCGCTCAAAGCACTAACCAATGAGGTTTAGCCATGCACAGCCGCACCACGACGTTAGCACTCTGCATCACCGCCGCTTTGTACTGCTCCGGCTCTGCCATGGCTGCCGCACAAGAACAGCAGGCCGCTCCCGGTGCGCCCTCGGCCACCACCGAGTTGGACACCGTCACCGTCACCGGCTACCGCGCGTCGCTGGAGAAGAGCCAGGCGGTCAAGCGCTCGTCCAACGCGATCGTCGATGCCATCAGCGCCGAAGACATCGGCAAGTTCCCGGACATCAACGCCGCCGAATCGCTATCGCACCTGCCGGGCATCAGCGTCGATCGCCAGTTCGGCGAAGGCGAAAAGGTCAGCATCAACGGCACCGACCCGGCCTTGAACCGCGTGTTGCTCAACGGCCAGACCATCGCCTCGGGCGACTGGGGCGGCAACCCGACCGACACCAGCGGCCGTACCTTCAACTACACCCTGCTGTCGCCGGAAATCATCGGCCTGATGGAGGTCTACAAGACCCCCGAGGCACGCATCGACGAAGGCTCGATCGGCGGCACCGTGATCGTGCACACCCGCAAGCCGCTGGACCTGCCCAAGAACACCATCCGCGGCTCGATCGGCTACAACTACAACGACCGCTCGGAAGAAGGCAACCCGCGCGGCTCGGCCCTGTGGAGCTGGAAGAACGACGACGAAACCTTTGGCGCGTTGATCTCCGCCACGCATGACAAGCAGGATCTGGCACGCGCCGGTATCGAGTACTTCGGTTACACCACCGGTGCCGGCATTCCGGCCAGCGCCACCATCACCGGCGACGGCAGCGACGTGGCCACCGCACGCGTGCCAGCCGGTATCAGCAGCGCGTTCTTCCAGCAGACCCGCGAGCGCAGCGGCCTGCAGGGCGCACTGCAGTGGAAGCCCAACGAGCAGAACGAATTCAACCTGACCGGCCTGTATATCAAGGGCAAGTACAACAACTTCAGCCAGGCGCGGTATGTGTGCCCGAACTGTTCATCGCCTGCTGCAGATGGCTCACTCAACCCTGATGGAAGCCCGGTTCAAATCAGCAACATGCGTTTGATCGACAGGGCGACTGTGCAAAATGGAGTGGTGACTTCTGCAAATGTCGCAGATGGTGGTCTTGCCCAACCTTATTCCCAGCTGGATACGATTTATCGCGAAAGCACCGTCACCACCAAGAGCCTGAACCTGCGTCACGACTGGTCCGGCGAGAAATGGGTGTTCACCAGCCAGGTCGGCAGTACGCAGGCCACCGGCGGCAAGAACCCCGAATACCTGATGAAGTTCCTGATGCAGGACGGCGGCTACAACTACGCCTTCGACGGTCAGAACACCGCAGTGAACTACGACAACGGCGGCGCCTCGAACTGGGTGTTGCCTGGCAATGTCGCCGGACTGCCTGCTGGATCGACCGCCAATGGCGTCAATCAGGCCGGCGGTATCGCCTACCAGAAGAGCAAGGACGAAGAAAAGTACTTCCAGTGGGATGCCTCGCGCGATCTTGAGTGGGGCCCGTTCACCAAGCTGCAGTTCGGCTACAAGTACATCAACCACAACAACGGCGTGGACGCACGCGGCAACCGCATCAACTCCACCGATGCGGTGTCGCTGACGCAGTTCAATCCGGGTAGCACACCGAGCAGCCTGTACGACGGCCTGGGCGCCAGCGGCGACCTGACCACCTGGCCGACCGCCAGCCTGAACTCGGTGCGCAACTATCTGTTGTCGCAACCGCAGGGCCCGTACCGCACCGATTTCGGCGCCTCGTTCCAGGTCAAGGAAATCACCCAGAATGTCTATACGCAGTTGAACTACGAAAGCGGCAAGTGGCGCGGCAACGTGGGTGTGCGTCTTGTCGACACCACCGACAAGTCCGAGTTCTGGCGGAGCAACGATAGCGGCACCAACTTCGACCGCGTTGCCGAGACCAACGACTATCGCAAGGCGCTGCCGAGCTTCAACATCGCCTACGACATGACCGACGACACCGTGCTGCGCTTCTCGGCCGCCAAGGTCATCGCACGGCCGCGCTACGCCGATCTGGCCGGCACGTTCACCATCAACAGCGGTACCGGCGATCTGACTGCCAGTGGTGGTAACCCGGATCTGAAGCCGTACGAATCCACCAACTACGATCTGGCGGCCGAGTGGTACTTTGCTCCGTCCAGCATGTTGTCCGGTGAAGTGTTCTATCGCGACATCAGCTCCTACATCGTCAGCACCACCACCAGCCAGCAGTTGAATCCGGCACCGCCGGCCCGGCCGGGCGATTACCAGGTCACCACGCCGGTCAACGTGTCCGACGCCAAGGTCACGGGCGTGTCGGTCAACTACCAGCAGAGCTTCGGTCTGGGCTTCGGCTTGCAGGCCAACTATACGTTTTCCGAATCCGATTCCAGCTCCGGCTTGAACCTGCCGTACCTGTCGCGCGATACCTACAACGTGATTCCGTACTGGGAACACGGCGACTGGACGGTGCGTGTGAACTACAGCTACCGCTCCAAGTACTTCACCCAGATCGGCCGCTTGGAATCGCGTGACTTTGCAGATGCCTACAAGCAGCTGGATCTGAATGCCTCGTATCAGATCACCGATTACATGGGCATCACCTTCGGCGCGACCAATTTGCTCGATTCCACCTACCGGGTTTTCAGCAACACGCGTGATACCCCAACGGCGTCCTACAAGAACGGCCGCGGTTATCAAGCCCAGTTGAACTTCAAGTTCTGATGTCGTCCCGGCGCGCCACCGTCCCTCCACGGTGGCGCGCTTTTTTTTGCCTGTCGTTGCGTCTCCCGCAGCGCCAGGGTATCGGTTGCATGCAGGAGTGCCACTGGCCATCTCCCTTCGCGTCTGAAGGACGATCGCCAGGCCCGCTTCCGCCATCCACGTGCCGGTTGCCGTCTTGCCAACACGTTTCGCTGACAGGAGTGCAGTTCCCATGACGACCGAGTGCCGCCACTGCGCGGCTCCATCCCGCCGCCACGCCGGAGCTGTAGCCAGGAGTCGCGCGCTTGCGCTCGCGCTGCTGGTGGCCTGCCCGGTGCTGCCGTTGCACGCGGCGCAGTCGCCCACCGCGCCAACCGCCACCACGCTCAGCCCCGAACAGATTGACCAGCAGTGGCTCAGCGCCACCGCCAAGTACGCGCCCGAACGCGAGCGTCTGGTGCGCGAAGCCGAACAGGGCGCGCGCAAGGGTCCATTCCGTCCCGATTGGGCAGCGCTGAAGACCTATCAGTCGCCGGCGTGGTACGACAATGCCAAGTTCGGCATCTTCATCCATTGGGGCGTGTTCTCGGTGCCGGCGTTCGGCAGCGAGTGGTACTCGCGCAACATGTATCTGCAAGGCTCCAAGGAATTCGCGCATCACGTGGCGACCTACGGCCCGCAGGCGAGCTCCGGCTACAAGGATCTGATTCCCAACTTCACCGCACCCAAGTTCGACCCGAATGGCTGGGCCAAGCTGTTCCGCGACTCCGGAGCACGTTATGTGGTGCCGGTGGCCGAACACCATGATGGCTTCGCGCTATACGACTCCAAACTCTCCGATTGGACCGCGGTGAAGATGGGGCCCAAGCGCGATCTGCTGGGCGAGTTGTCCAAGTCGATCCGCGCGCAGGGGCTGCACTTCGGGTTGTCCTCGCACCGCGCCGAACACAACTGGTTCTTCGATGGCGGGCGCACCTTCGACTCCGACGTCAACGACCCGCGCTATGCAGCGCTGTACGGACCGGCGCAAGTGCGCCTGCCGGGCAAGGACGATGCCGATGTCAACAACGATTGGACGCCGGTCTCGCAGGCCTGGCTGGACGATTGGTTGGCGCGTACCACAGAGTTGATCGACACCTATCAGCCGGATTTGATCTATTTCGATTGGTGGATCGCCCACCCCACCTTCCGCAGCAGCCTGCCGATCATGCTGGCCTACTACTACAACCAGGGCGCGGCACGTACCGAAGCCGATCGCGGCGTGGTGGTGAACTACAAGCTGGGCGCATTCCCTGAAGGCGCCGGCACGCTGGATATCGAGCGTGGCCAGCTCACCGGCATCCACCCCACGCATTGGCAAACCGACACCTCGGTCAGTAATGCCTCGTGGGGGTAAATCGACAACGACACCTACAAATCCCCGACCTTCATCATCCACATGCTGGCCGACGTGGTGGCCAAGAACGGCAACCTGATGCTCAACATCGGCCCGCGTGCGGATGGCTCGATCCCCGCCACCGAGCGCGGCATTTTGCTTTCGATCGGCAAGTGGCTCAAGACCAACGGCGGCGCCATCTACGACAGCAAGCCGTGGCGCGTGTATGGCGAAGGCCCCACCGAAGTGGTGGGCGGCACCTTCCAGGACGTCAAGACCAAGCCGTATACGGCCGAAGATGTCCGTTTCACCACGCGCGATGGCGCGCTGTATGCGATTGAACTCGGTTGGCCGGCCAGTGGCAAGGCGGTGATCCGTTCGCTCACACCGGCCGATGACGTGCGCGGTGTGACGCTGCTGGCCAATGGCAAAAAGGTGCCGTTCGAGCAGCAAGCCGATGGCCTGCATCTGATCCTGCCTGCCAAGCCGGTGGGCGAACACGCCTACGTTTTCCGCATCGACCTTTCTTCTTCCACTCCCTGACGGATGCTGTTTTCATGAGCAAGCGATTGACCTGGATACTGCTGGCGCTGGCGTTGGCCTGCGCGCCGGCCTTGGCCAAAACCCCCACGGCGTTGTTCTATCTGATGAACACGCAGAAATCGACCAACGCGTTCCTGGCCCATGTCGACAAGATCGATGTGGTGGTGCCGACCTGGTACGGCGTGGACCAGAACGGCCTGGTCAACGGCGCCCCCAACACCTACCTGTACGACATCGCCAAGCAGAACAAGCTGCGGGTGATGCCGATCCTGTCGATGACCACCGGCCGCGACGGCTTCCACAAGTTGATGCACGACGAAGCCGCCAAGAAGCGCATGATCGAATCGCTGCTGATCCACGGCAAGCAGCACAAGTACTACGGCTTTCAGTTCGATTTCGAAAACATCGCCTGGACCGATCGCGACGCCTACACCTTGATGGTCAAGCAGACCGCCGATGCACTGCACAAGGCCGGTTTCAAGATGTCGGTGGCGGTGGTGCCGAATGCGCCGGGTCATGCCGAAGGCGGCCAGTTCTCCAAGTGGATGTGGGAATACTGGCGCGGTGCGTATGACCTCAAGGCGCTGGGCCAGGCTGCGGATCTGGTCAGCATCATGACCTACGACCAGCACACCCGCTGGACCACGCCGGGCCCGGTGGATGGCATGGTGTGGATGAAAAAGCACCTGGATTACGCGATCACCCAAGTGCCGAAGGAAAAGCTCTCGCTGGGCATCGCCACCTACGGCTACCGCTGGTACACCGGTAACCCGGTGAAGGAAGACGGCACCGAAGCGTCGAACATCGCGGCAACCTACATTGATGCCGACGAATCGTTCCCGCTGGCGATCGAACAGAACGCCACCGTGCAGTGGGACCCGGTCGAGCAGGAATCGTGGTTCTACTTCTATCGCGACGATATGCGCGAGTGGGTGTTCCGGCCGGACGCACGCAGCTTCAAAGCACGCTACGACCTGGTGAAGCAGTATGGTCTGGAAGGTTTCAGCTGCTGGGTGCTGGGCGCCGAAGATCCGAAGGTGTGGGACGCATTGCCGGCCGCGCAGCGCTAAGCGCGTTATCGCAACGCTGCACAACCTGGCGGGCGCGGCGCGGTGCTTGCATCGGGAGAGACCGACGATTCCTGCACCGCTCGCGCCCGTCTTAGTGTTGCTCGCGATGGTGCGTTCGTCGCTCTATAACGCACTGTGCGCACCCCAACGAAGCGTGCGCCAGTCCCTGCGTCATCCGGCATGGCTTTGCTACTGTGCGTGGCTACCGTGTTCTGGCCGCAACATCGGGATGTGATTGCATGAAGTCGAACTCCGCACCTGGCTTGCGCGTGTCGTTATCGCGCCAGCTGTCGCTGCGCGCGCCGTCATTGCGCATGCGGTCGTTGCGCCTGCTGTCCTCGAAGCCGTGTTCGTCGCGCCTGCTTGCGCTGGCATTTGCGGCAACGGTATTGGCTGGTTGCGGCCAACGCGACACAGCGGTCGTGCCGGCTGCGGCCAAGTCCGGCACCGCCTCGACACTGCCTGCCACCACTGCACCGTTGCCCCTGATTCCCGCCCCGGCCCAAGCCAGGCGGGGCAGTGGCAGCGCTCGCGTCGGTGCCGGCACGGTGATCTCGATTGTCGGTGGCGATGCCGATGCACGCCGCAGTGCCGAGCATCTGGCCAGTTTGCTACAGCGCACGCGCGGTCTAGTGCTGGAGGTGCGCACCGAAACCAGCGCATCGCCGCGCAGTATCCGCCTGGAGCGCACCACGCAGGCACCGGTGGCGCACAAGGAAGGCTACAACCTGGATGTGGATGCCAACGGCATCCGCATTGCCGCGCGCGATGGTGCCGGCTTGTTCTATGGCGCGATCAGCGCCTGGCAATTGATGACACCGGACGCGCGCAAGGGCGATGTCGAGGTGCCGTCGGTGGCGATTGCCGATTGGCCGCGTTTTGGCTGGCGCGGCCAGCATCTGGATGTGGCCCGCCACTTCCACGACGTGGCCACGGTCAAGCATGTACTCGATGCAATGGCCGCGCACAAGCTCAATGTGCTGCACTGGCATCTCACCGACGACCAAGGCTGGCGCATCGAGATCAAGCGCTATCCCAAGCTCACCGAGGTCGGTGCATGGCGCACCCCGCCCGGCGCCGGCCAGCACGGCACGCCCGAGCGCTCTGGCGGTTTCTACACGCAGCAGCAGATCAGCGAGATCGTCGCCTATGCGGCGCGTCTGCACATCACAGTGTTGCCCGAACTGGACATGCCCGGGCATGCGCAGGCCGCAGTGGCGGCGTATCCGGAAGAAGTGGGCGTGCCCGGCCAGCGCACCCAGGTGGGTGTGAACTGGGGCGTCAACCCGTACCTGTTCAACACCAGCGAACGCAGCCTGAGCTTCATCACCAACGTGCTGGATGAAGTGCTGACGTTGTTTCCGTCAACGTATCTCCACATCGGTTCTCCACATCGGTGGCGATGAGGCGGTCAAGGATCAATGGGAGGCCTCGCCCGCGGTACGCGCGCAGATGCGCAAGCTGGGGGTCAAGGATGCGCACGCGATGCAGGGCTGGTTCAACGCGCAGCTGGCGCAGTACCTCACTCAGCACGGCCGGCGCATGATCAGCTGGGATGAAATCCTCGAAGGCGGCGTGCCGGCCAGTGCCTCGGTGATATCGTGGCGCGGCATCGAAGGTGCGGTGACCGCAGCCAGACAGGGCCACGATGTAGTGCTTGCACCAGGCGACTGGCTGTATCTGGACAATCTGCAGACCACCCGCAGCGACGAACCCAACGGCCGCCTGACGATCCTGCCGCTGTCGAAGGTCTACGCGTTCGACCCGGTACCAAATGAACTCAGCGCCGAGCAGGCCAAGCATGTGCTGGGCGCGCAAGGCGCGTTGTGGGCCGAATACATTCCATCAAGGTGGCATATCGATCACGCACTGTTCCCGCGCCTGTCTGCGGTGGCCGAAGTGACGTGGTCGCCAGTGGCTGCGCGCAGCTGGAAGAATTTTCTGGCGCGCTTGCCAGCCCAGTTGCAGCGCTACAAGGCGCTGGGCATCGACTACAGCGACGGGGCGTTCGCCGCCGATATCGCGCTGGAAAATGGACCCAACCCGGTACTCGCCGGTGGCCCGGCCAAGGTGGCGCTCGGCACCCAGGCCGGTACGGGCACGCTGCACTACACCACCGACGGCAGCGATCCCACGCCGGCATCGCCGCGCTATGCGGCGCCGTTTACGATCCAGCTGCCGGCCACCGTGAAGGCCACCGCCTTCGACACCGCTGGCACCGCGCTGGCGGCCACGCGCAGCCGCACGTTCGATCGTGCCGGGTTGCTGCGCGTCGATACGCAAGGCCTGCGCGATTGCGTCGCCACCGGCGCGCTCGGCCTGCGTTTGCCGTTGTTGCCGGAGATGGCCGGCGCCGACACGCCGGTCTACAACGTCGATCTGTTCCGTGCCTGCCGCCTCTATCCGCAAGCGCGCCTGGACGGCATTGGCGCGATCCGGATCGAGGCCGCACGGCTGCCGAACAACTTCGGCCTGGCACACGAGCAATCCAAGGTGGTGCAGTACCCGGCCAGGACGCGCAGCGGTGAGCTGGAAGTGCGCCAGGGCTGCGACGGCGAGTTGATCGCCAGCGTGCAATTGCCAAAAAGCGCCACCCTGGGCGAGCAATTCACGCTGGGAACCCCGCTGCCTGCACGCACCGGCATGCACGATCTGTGTCTGCGCTTCACCGCACCCATTGCCGGCCCGTTGTATGCCATCGGCACCGTCCAATTGATCGAAACCACCGCGCAGCCGCCCGCCGTCGCCACGCGCTGAGCCATCCAAAGAGAGTCATCCATGCCCCTGTCCCATCGTCGTTGTGTTCCCGCCCCCGTCCGTGTCGGGCTTGCCATGGCCCTGGCCATCTCGCAGGCCTGGGCCGCGCCGCCCACGGCAACACCCCTGGAGACCGGCTGGCAAGTGCGGCTAGTGCCGGCCCAGGAACAGGCCAATACGTATCCGAAAGCGGCGGCCTGGTTGCCGGCGCAGGTGCCGGGTGCGGTGCAGACCGATCTGATCGCCGCCAAGGTGGTGCCAGACCCGTTCTATCGCGACAACGAGCGCAAGATTCAGTGGGCGGGCCTGAGCGATTGGCAATACCAGACCCGCTTCAACGTGGATGCGGCCACACTCAAGCGTGAGCATGTCGAGCTGGTGTTCGATGGCCTGGACACCTTTGCCGAGGTCACCCTCAACGGCCAGAAGCTGCTCAGCGCCGACAACATGTTCCGGCAGTGGCGCGTGGACGCGAAATCCCTGCTCAAGCGTGGCGACAACGTGCTCGAGGTCAAGCTGTTCTCGCCGATCAAGAAGATCCAGCCATGGTTGGCCAAGCAGCCGTACGCGCTGCCGGGTGCCTACGATTCGGCGTTCGGCGACGAGCCCGCGTCGCGACATAGCTCCACCTATGTGCGCAAGGCGCCGTACAACTTCGGTTGGGATTGGGGCCCGCGCATGGTCACTGCCGGCATCTGGAAAGATGTGCGTATGGAAGCCTGGGATGCGGTGCGCGTGGACGGGCTGCATATCGCCCAGCAACGTGTGGACGCCGAGAGCGCGCAAGTGCAGGCGCAGCTGGAACTACAGGCCGGCCGCAGCGGGCCGGTGCAGGTGACGCTGGATGTGCTCGGGCCGGATGGGGAGAAAGTGGGCCAGTTCACCCAGCAGGCGATGGTCGACCCCGGGCAGAACCGTCTCGATCTGCCGGTGCGTATCGCCACCCCCAAGCGCTGGTTTCCGGCCGGCTACGGCGCGCAGGACCGCTACACCTTCGTGGCCAGCGTGCGCGATGCCGATGGCGACAGCCAGCAGATCAAGCGCATCACCGGCCTGCGCTCGGTGGAGCTGCGTCGCGAAAAGGACAAGTTCGGCAAGAGCATGGAGATCGTGATCAACGGCATCCCGATCTTCGCCAAGGGCGCAAATCTCATCCCGCTGGATGCGTTCCCCGCGCGCGTGGGTCCCGAGCGCATGCGCAGCACCTTGCAGGATGCGCGCGATGCCAACATGAACATGCTGCGCATGTGGGGCGGCGGGCATTATCAGGACGACCGCTTCTACGAGGTGGCCGACGAGCTGGGCATCATGATCTGGCAGGACTTCATGTTCGGTGGCGCGGTGCCGCCGTACGACGTGGAGTTTCGCGAGAACACGCGGCAGGAGGCGATCGAACAGGTCAAGCGGCTGCGCGATCATCCCAGCATCGTGCTGTGGTGCGGCAACAACGAAGTGCAGACCGGTTGGGAAAACTGGGGCGACCGGGTCAAGTTCAAGCAATCGGTGGACCCGGAAGAACGCAGCCGCATCGAGCGCGGCATGACCACCTTGTTCGGCACCGTGTTCGGCGAAGTGGTGGCCACCTACGATAGCGATGTGCCGTATTGGTCCACCTCGCCGGGCACCAACTTCGATGGCGCCGCCGATCAGGCCAATGATGGCGACATGCATTACTGGAAGGTGTGGGGCGGCCCCGCACTGCCGGTGACCGAGTATCTCAACGTCACCCCGCGCTTCATGTCCGAATACGGCCTGCAGTCGTTCCCGGATATGCGCACCGTGCGCGCGTTCGCCGAACCCGGCGACATGGATCCGGAATCGCCGGTGATGCGCGTGCATCAGAAGTTCGACAAGGGCAACGGCAACAAGCGGCTGATGCTCTATATCCGCCGCGAATTCGGCGAGCCCAAGGATTTCGAAAGCTTCGTCTACCTGAGCCAGCTGATGCAGGCCGAGGGCATCAACCTGGCCGCCTCGCATCTGCGCGCCTCGCGTCCACAGTCGATGGGCTCGCTGTACTGGCAGCTCAACGATGTGTGGCCGGGGGCGTCGTGGTCGAGCGTGGATTACGACGGCCGCTGGAAGGCGCTGCATTACCACGCACGCCGCTTCTACGCGCCGGGAATCATCGCCGCACTGCGCAACGACAAGGGCCAGACCGAGGTGTCGCTGGTGTCCGACCGCACCACCGCGCTGGCGGCACGTTGGCGCATGCGGGTGATGGGCATGGACGGCAAACTGCTGCGCAAGCGCGAAGAAAAAGCCACTGTCACACCGCTCAGCAGCCTGCGGGTGGGCAACTTCAGCGACAAACAATTGCTGGGCAGCGCAGACCCCAAGCGCACCTATGCGGTGTTCGAATTATTCGAAGGCGACAAGCTGCTGTCGCGCGAAGTGGTGTTCTTCGCACCGGCCAAGCAGTTGACCTTGCCGAGCGCGACGATCGACAGCCAGTGGCGCGCCGATGGCGAAGGCTACGCGCTGACGCTGTCCAGCAACACGCTGGCGCGCGAGGTGTGGCTGTCGTTCGGCGATGTGGATGCCACGCTGTCGGACAACGCGTTCGACCTGTTACCGGGCGAGCCGTTGACCGTGCGCGTAAGCAGCAAGGCTGCGCTGGCGCAGTTGCAATCCACACTGCAGGTGCGCGATCTGGCGAGCACGTTGGCCGGTGCGCCGCCTGAGCCTGCCGAGACGAAGTAAGCCGCCGGAAAAGGCGTCGGATGATTGCGCAGCGCTCGCACAAGGGCGCTGCGTGATCAGCGAAGACGGCGGTTTGCGCTGTGTCTGCGTGGTGCACCACATATCGCACACGATCTAGCAACCGATCAGCAATAAACCACCGCCCTTAGAGCGGCTAACAAAACGTAGCGAGCAGTCGTCAGGTGGGCATGGACAGCGCGCTCAGAACCGGGGTGTACGCGTGGTACATGCCGATTCCGAGCACCGACCGCGCCCGCCCGGCGGTGAGCGCAGTCGTTTTGTTAGCCGCTCCTAGTGTCACTAACCGCTGCCCGCAGTGTCCCTGCGGGCAACCCAAGCACAACGCGTGGCGGCCAGTACCGTTGCGCAGGAGTGAACCGATGTCGTTGTCCGTGTTTCCATGCCGCCTGGCCATTGCGCTGAGTCTGGGTCTGGGCCTGCCGCTGATCGGCGTACCGGCATTCGCTGCAAAATCGACCAATGAAGCGCCGGAACACCGCGCCGCCGCGTTGGTGGCGCAGATGAGCCGCGAGGAAAAAGTCGCGCAGGCGATGAACGATGCGCCGGCGATTCCGCGCCTGGGCATCCCCGCCTACGAATGGTGGAGCGAGGGCCTGCACGGCATCGCGCGTAATGGCTATGCCACGGTATTTCCGCAAGCGATTGGCCTTGCGGCGAGCTGGAATACCGCACTGATGCAACAGGTGGGCACCGTGGTCTCCACCGAGGCACGCGCCAAGTTCAATCAGGCCGGTGCCCCGGGCAAGGACCACAAACGTTACGCGGGCCTGACCATCTGGTCGCCCAACATCAACATCTTCCGCGACCCGCGCTGGGGCCGTGGCATGGAAACCTACGGCGAGGATCCCTTCCTCACCGGGCAGCTCGCAGTTGGCTTCATTCGCGGGCTGCAGGGCGACGATCTCGATCACCCGCGCACCATCGCCACGCCCAAGCACATCGCCGTGCACAGCGGCCCAGAGCCGGGCCGGCACAGCTTCGATGTGGATGTGTCGCCGCGCGATGTGGAAGCGACCTATACCCCCGCCTTCCGCGCCGCCTTGATCGACGGCCAGGCCGGCTCGGTGATGTGTGCGTACAACTCATTGCATGGCACGCCTGCATGCGCGGCCGACTGGCTGCTCAACGGCCGCGTGCGTGGCGATTGGGGCTTCAAGGGCTTTGTGGTGTCCGACTGCGATGCGGTGGATGACATGACCCAGTTCCATTATTTTCGCCCGGACAATGCCGGCTCGTCGGCCGCCTCGCTCAAGGCCGGCCACGATCTCAACTGCGGCTACGCGTATCGCGCCTTGGGCACCGCGATCGAACGCGGCGAAGTGGATGAGGCCCTGCTCGACCAATCGCTGGTGCGCCTGTTTGCCGCGCGCTACCGCCTGGGCGAACTGGAAGCGCCACGCAAGGATCCGTATGCAAAGCTCAGCGCCAAGGACATCGACAATGCTGCCAACCGTGCGCTGGCGCTGAAAGCGGCTGCCGAGTCGATCGTGTTGCTCAAGAACGAGGCCGGCACGCTACCGTTGAAACCCGGCACGCGGCTGGCGGTGATCGGCCCCAATGCCGATGCGTTGGCGGCGTTGGAAGCTAATTACCAAGGCACCTCGTCCACGCCGGTGACACCGCTGCTTGGCCTGCGCCAGCGCTTCGGCGCGCAACAGGTGCGCTATGCGCAAGGTGCGCCGCTGGCGTCGGGCGTGCCGGGCATGATTCCGGAGACCGCGCTGCGCAGCGATGGCTCGCCGGGATTGTGTGGCGACTATTTCGATAATGTCGATCTGGAAGGCACCCCGCGCACGGTGCGGCAGGATCGCACCGTGAGTTTCAACTGGGATCAGGTCGCACCCGCCAAGGGCGTTCCGGCCGATCGTTACGCGGTGCGCTGGAGTGGTGAATTACTGCCGCCAAGCGCCGGCGATTACACGCTGGCGGTGCGGGTGGCGCGCTGCTTCGATTGCGCCGGCCACGATCCGGTGCGGCTGTACATCGACGACAAGCTGGTGGTCGCCGGCAATGCCGAAGACAAACACGTACCGGCCGGCATGCACAACGCCGATGGCCGCAGCGTGGAAACCCTGCTGCATTTCGACGACACCCGCCCGCGCAAGATCCGCCTGGAACTGGAACACCGCGGCCAGGATCAGGGCGTACGCCTGGGATGGCTGGCACCGGCGGCAGCGCAACTGGCCGAAGCCGAGCACGCCGTGGCGCAAGCCGATGCCGTAGTGGCCTTCGTCGGTCTGTCGCCGGATGTGGAAGGCGAAGAACTGCGTATCGACGTGCCCGGCTTCGACGGCGGCGACCGCAACGACATCGCCCTGCCCGCCCCACAGCACGCGCTGCTCGAACGCGCAAAAGCCTCCGGTAAGCCGCTGGTGGTGGTGCTGATGAGCGGTAGCGCGGTGGCCTTGAACTGGGCCAAGACCCATGCCGACGCCATCGTGGCGGCGTGGTACCCCGGCCAGTCCGGCGGCACCGCCATCGCGCGCATGCTGGCCGGCGACGACAACCCCGGCGGGCGCCTGCCGGTGACGTTCTATCGCTCCACCAAGGACCTGCCGCCGTATGTCAGCTACGACATGAAGGGCCGCACTTATCGCTACTTCAAGGGCGAGCCGCTGTATCCATTCGGCTACGGCCTGAGCTACACCCGCTTCGCCTACGCCGCGCCGCAGCTGTCCGCCACCACGCTGCAGGCCGGCAGCACCTTGCAGGTGACCACCACCGTGCGCAACACCGGCACGCGCGCCGGCGATGAAGTGGCGCAGGTGTATCTGCAATATCCGGATCGCCCGCAGTCTCCACTGCGCAGCCTGGTTGGTTTTCAGCGCGTGCATCTGCAACCTGGCGAGCAGCGCACGCTCACCTTTACCCTGGATGCGCGCGCCTTGAGCGACGTGGATCGCACCGGGCAGCGGGCGGTGGAAGCAAGCGATTACACGCTGTTTGTGGGCGGAGGACAGCCGGGGAGCGGCGCGGCTGGTGAAGCGGCGGCGTTTTCGATTTCGGGGCGTTCGCCGTTGCCGAAGTAAGGCGTTGCGCGTGCGTTACACGCAACAGGCGTCGGCTGTCACGGCGGCGCCTGTTACGTGATGCACAGGTGTTGAGGTGCATCGCAGGACGCTTGCAGAGCGACTGAGCGAGGTCTAGCACTGACCGAAGTCGGCAGCACGCGCCATCGGCGATGCGCTCCACTTAGAGCGGCTAACAAAACGTAGCGAGCAGTCGTCAGGTGGGTGCGGACGGCGCGCTCAGAACCGGAGTGTACGAGTGGTACATGCCGATTCCGAGCACCGGCCGCGCCCGTCTGGCAGTGAGCGCAGTCGTTTTGTTAGCCGCTCTTAGTCGCCCCTGAAAAATCCCATTCAAGCACCAAGCCCTGCCGGCGACAGCCGCACCGGGTGTGAGGATCGCCACGTGATTGCCTGCATCCAGGCACGCCAAAAGGCGATTCAGCGCAGCAGCCAGCGCAGGGTGTCGCCGGCAGCGCAGCCGAGCACGTGCAGCGCATCGCCTTGGGCGCCTTTCAACCTGCAGCGACGTCGCCAGCAGTGGTCTTTCAGGTGTCCGATCACCGGCTCCAACCGCCTGCCGTCGTTTGTGCGACACGTCCAGAGCGAACCAACGCCGCACCGCGCGCCATGTCACTTCTTGCCCCAGTCCTTGAACTGCGACGCCAGATCCGTTGGCGCATCCGGCGGCGTTCTGATGCCTTGCGCCTTGCGCATCGCATGGGCCATCAAGCCAGGAACGGTGGTCACGAACTCGCCGATCGACTGGGGCACCGGCCAGATGTTCGGGTCGTTCGGTTCGACCTTGCACTCGGCTTCCACCTCCGGTGGGAACACCGGTTGCTTGCAGCTCTTGAACACCAGCCAGCGCACCAGGGTGAAGGTGCCGATGAAGGGCGAGAGCAGCACGCGCTTGAACGGGGTTGTGGCATTGGTGAAGCCGACCGCCGAGATCAGGCAGTTCTTCCAGGTGGGCGCCACCGACAGTTCGACATACTTGTCCAGCGGATGCTCGGCCACGGCCTCCGGGCCTTCCTCCATGTAGCGCCGGATGAACTCCCACATTTCCTTGACCGGCTCGTCACGCTCGGCGCAATGGCCCAGTGCGAAGGTGTCCTTGACGATAGTGCCATCGAGAATCTCGCCGCGGATGTCGCGGAGAAACTTCATGTCGGTGCCGCGGCCGATGTGGAAGAAGACCTTGTCCCACGGAACGATCAACAGGCCGCCGTCGCGTTCTTCGCGGAAGACGTAGACCTTGCGGGTCTTGCGGTTGAAGCGGATTGGGTAGTAGACGTAACGGAAAAATTCGTGCTTTAAAAAAACAACATAGAAAATCAAGGATGCCATCAAAGACATCAGCCCCATCACTCCGATTGCGAGAGCTCCACGCCCTCCTTCTGCCATTCTTGAAAAACAAAAAAATGCAAATGCCAAAAAGCCAATTAGACCGATAAATACAACCGACATGTTGAGCATCCCTCTATAGAGGAATCTTCTATCTATCCAATCAATAAATTTCGAATTTATTGAAATAAGACCAAGTCTTTGCGCAGGAACCAAGCCTTTTTGCTGCTCTTTATTTAGAGTAGAAGACCTGACTTCGGGGGTTAAATCAACCCCTTTTGGAAAACCCTTTATCCAACCTGCATACATTATATCAACCTTTTCCAAGTGCTTCTAAAGCAATATTCTGCTGCGCCAATCCTTTAGCCAATCCTTTAAAGGCGGACTCGGTACCACCTCCTTGATCAACCAAGCCAAACTGAGTATCTACCAGCCAATCCTGCAATGCATTAGGCTTTATCCAGTAAACAACCGCCATAATGGCAGCAATTATCAAGCCTATTATTATTCCTATTCCTGCAACGGCAGAAAATAGCAACATAACCGCGGCAATGATGGACGCAATCCCTAGCCCTGCGAGCAACACTCCAATCAAAGGATGTTTTTTATACGTCTCAACACCATCCTTCATCGCCAACACCCCCCCAATCACCCCTCCCACCACTCCCATAATTTTGCCCGTTCCGGTAAACCAGCTCGCCCGCGACTCGATCACCACCGCCTGGAACTTGAACTGCCAACTCAATCGTGTCTGGCCCCAGGGCGTTTTCTCCAGAATCATGCCCGTCGTTTCGGTCAGGCCGCCGACCAGCCCGATCACCCCGCCGGCCATGTTGACCCGTTCGCTCCACACCTTGTCGTCCTCTGCCTTCATCAACTTGCCGTACGACAGGTACAGCGTGATCGAGGACAGGATCGCCTGCGCCACCGCCACCTTGACCTCCACACTGGCGATCTTGCCCACCGTGTCCTGCATCAGCGTGTCGAACTGCTGGGCGCTGAGCGCGTCGGCCACGCCCGCCTTCAAGGCGGCGCCGCTCTTGCCTTGCAGCTGCGCGATCTTCGACTCGTCGATCAGCATCACCGCCCGAAACGGGTAGCGTTCGGCGGTGTCCAGCACCGGCCGCAGCGTCGGCCTCACCGCACCGCGCAATGCGCCCTCCTGGCCGCCACCCAACGACGCCACCAGATTGGCCAGCAGCTTGGTCGCCTCGCTCAAGGTCCGCGTGCCACGCAGATCGACCATCCGCAGGGTCGGATTCTCCGAGCGCGCCACCGCGCCCAGCAGCCCCAGCTGCCACTTCGACGGCAAGCCCAGCGCGGCGAACGCGCCGCCGCTGTCCAAGGCCTTGCCCACCTGGTGCACGATCGGCCCGCTCACCTGGTACATCAGCCGGGCGATGCCATCGGTGTACGGCCTGGTCAGCTCGCCCTTGGCACCGGCAACCAGCACATCCTTGAACTTGTCGTGGAATTTCTCGACAAACTCGGGCAGCAACGGGTCGCTCTCAGTGCCCTTCTTCGCCGCATCGTTCCACGTCGCCTGGATCAACGGCGCGTAATTGAGGTTCAACGCGCGCGTCACCCAGGATTCGGGCTTGGACGGATCCTGTTGCAGGCTCGCGAGCAGATACTCGAACACAGCGCCTCTGCCGCTGGCGTTATGCAGCATCTGGGTGGCCAGCGCGGTGTAGGAGGCGCCGCTACCCAACGCATCGGGATCGAAGTTATGGCTCAGATAGTTCGACAATGCCGTGCTTTTGAGCCACGCGAGGTAGGGCGCATCCAGCTTTGCCAGCACGCTGGTGCCGAACACTTCCAGTTGCTGGGGATACTCCTGATCCACCACGCGCCGCTGCGCGCTCTGGTCGAAATACTTGGTGTACGCCTCCCACGCTTCCTTGCCCAACGCAGCCGCATTGGCCTCGCTGCGCGCACGAATCCTGGCATCTTCCTGCGCACGTTCCTGGTCGCGCTGCTGCTGCTGTGCGACACGCGCACGCATCGCCGCTTGCGACCCCTCGGTCATCGCCGTCCATAGAGACGAGCCGGCATCGGCCACACTCTGCGATTCGTCGCTATTGGCCAGGCCGTCGGCCGTGCGCGACAGGGACGTGTTCCAGCGCACATCGTCTTCGACAGCGCCGTGTTGCACCGCTGCCTGCAGGGCATCGATCAGCACTGCGGTTTCATGCTTCCACTTGCGTTGCGGGTCTTCGCTGAACTCGGTATTGCGCTGCAGCGCCAGGCCGTTGAGGTCGATCGCCACGCCGGCCGGGTCGTCCAGCGCCACCAACGCCGCGCGCAACGGAGACGCCGCCTGCGTTGCCCACGTGACCATCTCCGCCGCGTCGCTGCCGTCGGCATAGAACGGCTGCGTGGAGAAGGCCCACGCGGCCGATCTCACCCGCCCCTTGCCGGCAGGCGACGGTCCTGCGGCCACCGGCAGCAGGTGCTGCAGCAATGTCGAACTTGCCTGGCGGGCGCGCTTGGCAATCGCGTCGTTACCACTCAGTTCGCCAGCGCTCTTGAAAGGCACCGGCAGCAAGTTCTTGACGTACGCCTTGGTCTCGCCATGCAGCTTCTCGGGCGTGGTCGCGTACTCCGCCACGCGGCTGGCGAGCTCGGAGAAATCGGCCGCATGCGTCAGCGCGCCGCCAGAACGCCACTGGGCAAGATCGATACAGCGCATATGCGCTTGCCGATAGGCGGCATCCGCGTTCTTTTTCAGCACGGCCGGCGTCCACGTGACATCCGAGAAGCCGAGCCAGATCTTGGTCGCACGCGCCGCATCCTTGACCGCGATGCAGCGGGCGATGAACGCGTCCCCCGCCCGCGCGCAATTGAAGTTCACCTTGCCCCAACCGCCGGGAGGGACTTGCCCCTGCGGATCGAACTCGAACAAGTAACCGCCCTGCGTCACCACATAGGCGGACCACTCCTTGCGGAATTCGTCGTAGACGTAAAGATACCCCTCGCGCAAAATCCGCAGCGTGTAGTCAGCGAGGTCTTTCGGTAAGCAAAACTGGTCTTTTTTCTGTTCTTTTTCGGCAACCACGAAAGGCGACGCGACACTTGGCGCCCCGCCCATTCCCTGGCGCGCCAAGGCATAGCGCAACGGGAGAATGGGTAGCCCTTTCTTGTTGCAGAACTGGCAACTGACTTTTTCAATCGCTCCAACCGATACATTCATCTCTTGTGTCCTTTCTTCATCACGCGCCAGTGCGCGGCCGCAGCGGAGTTGTCATGTCGGCACACAGGCCGACATACGATGCTTCACCTTCGCAGGCGCGCTCCAGGTTCCGGCGCACCTCCTGTTGCTCGTGAATGCCTTCACCGAATTGGAACGCCTGCTCCACGAACAGCGCACGATCAGCGCGGTCGCGCAGACCGTGGGTCTGCAGTGCCTTGACGAGCAAGCGATCCACTTTTTGCGCGGTACCGGCGCTTTTTTCCATCGTCGGGATGAGACGAGCCAGGCGAGCCAGGCATTGGTTGAGTTCCGACACCCTGAGCATCTGTGGCCACTGCTCGGCAGAGAACGTCAGACGCGCTGGTGCCGTCGTCACCAGCGAGGTCGTCTCGCGGTGGGTCCAGATGGGAGACTCCTGCGGCCACGCCAGCCGATCGATCGGGCCGAGCAAGGCCTGCCATTGTTCATCGCTCAGCATCCAGTCCAGATGCTCAAGCACGCGAGCGTCGTGGAGACGCACAACGTCATGCGTCCGCCGCACCGCATCGTATTGCTGCATCTGGCGGGCCAGATGCACCGCCACATCGGCGGCTGGCGCGGCGGATTTCAGAAGGACGGAAAAGTAAAAGACCTGGGCGAGGGAATGCAGCGCATCGTGCCGCTGGAACAAGTCCATACGGGCGTGCCGCTCCAGCTGACCCAGATCGATCAGCCGCGGAAAAAGCTGCGCTTGCGACTGATAGCGGCCAGGCACGATCGGAAGGTTCGGCAAGTCTTCCCACCCGGCATCGTCCAGTTGAATCGGATTGACGACGGCAAAATCGTACTCAAGAAATGTGTTTTCAGTGATGGGCCAACGCTGCATGTCACGCCGCTCCCATCGTTCCGGCACCAGCAGCATCCGCGGCCAGCGCGGTGTATTCGCACAGCTTGTGACTGGCCGATGGCGTCACGGCGCTCATGGACGCCCCCTGCGGCCCCGTCAACACCTGCTGCCCGCCCTTGAACGCGATCACCCCCGGCGCGCCCAATTCGATGTTGTCGCCATCCAGCTTGATGTAGGCGCCGGCGGCGGTGGCCAGCAGGTGCTTGGTCGGGGCGGCGATCTGGACGTCGGCGGTGGTGCTGACGAGGCGGACCTGGGTCTTGGCGGCCAGCTTTGCCTGGTTCCTGTGCGCGCGGGCGCTCACGGTGCCTTGCGCGGCGTGCAGGGCGATGCCGCGCTCCTGGTTGGGGCTGCCGGCCACCGGTTCGCGGCCCTGGGTGTACAGCACCAGCCCGCCGGCCACCGCCAGCACCAGCTGCGCCTGGCTCACCCAGTTCAGCGCGCTGCCGGCCAGCAGCGTGGTCTGCGTGCCCGACACCCACACCTGGTCGGCCGGGGTCAGGCTCAGCAGGCCCGCGCTGCCGCTGCCCAGCAGCGCCGGGCGGCTCCAGCCCGGCGCCTGGCCGGCGCCGCCCGCATCCTGGCCGGCCGCGCTGCCGCTCTGGGTCGCCTTGAGGCTGGCCTGCAGGGTCTTGAGTCCTTCCTGGGCGGGGAGGCTGTCCGGGTCATTGGGCAGCTGCGCCTGCTGCTGCCGGGCCGCCTCGGCCAGCCCCTGCAGCAGCTGCTCGCCCTGTTCCAGCTGCGACAGCGCCTCGCTCGCCGCCAGCTGCTGCTGGCCCGACGCGCTGCTCAGCAGCAGGCCCTGGCCGGCGCGCACCGCGCCGTAGGCTTGGGTGGACAGCTCCACCCCGTACCCGCGCTCGCCTTCGCGCAGGTTGTCGCTGCCGCCCTTCAGGTGGCCCAGGGTCAAGGTGCTGGCGTGCTGGGTGGTCGACAGCTGCGCGCGGCCCTGGCCGGGGGTATCGTCCAGCCGCAGCTGCTGGTAACCGCCGGTGCCGTCCTGGCTCTGCGCCAGCGCCTGGCTCTTGAACCCGGTGAACACCGCGCCGTGCGCGTTGCCCTGGAACCACGCCGGCGCATTGCCGGTGGCCCCGGCCCCGCCGCCGCCGACCTGGTTGTGCGCCGCATCGGCCTGGCCGCGCCCGTTGTAGACGCTGCCGATCACCACCGGCCGGTCGATGTCCCCTTCCAGGAACGCCACCAGCACTTCCTGGCCCTTGCGCGGCAGCACCACCCCGCCCCAGTTGTCGCCGGCCCATGGCGTCATCACCCGCACCCAGGTCCAGGCCGACGCGCTGCCCGGCGCGTTGTCCTCCCCGGCCGGGTGCGCCAGCGCGCTGCTGGCATCGGCACCGCGCTGGAACGGGAACTGCACCTTGATCCGGTGGTCGCGGTCGGACTGCACCGGGTCGCCGTCGCTGACCACGATCGCGCTCAGCGTGCCCACGACCGTCGGCTTGGGATGCAGGTGCACGCCATGGCCGTCCTCGGTCTGCGGCCGGTACGTCGCGGTGGCCGGTATCGCGGTGAACTGATTGCGGTAGAACGCCACCGCCGCCTCGTCCTGCGGCACCGCATACCCCCTGCTCAGGCCGGCCAGCGCTGGCGGCAGCGGCGCCCCGGCCACCGCCACATCGCCCAGCGCCTGCTCCAGCGCATCGAACACCTCCGCGCCCAGGGTGTTGCGCGCCTGGTGCCGCACCTGCAGGCACAGGAACCGCGCATCGGCCGCCACGCTCGC
>NZ_MDEJ01000002.1 GCF_002940065.1 Xanthomonas populi | reverse complement strand
GAGCGATTACGCACACTGCCCGAACACGTCTACAACCAGATGGTCATGGGCTGAAAAACGTGGGGATACCTCAGATCCAGGATCGGGTTGTAAGAGGCCTGGATCCACACCGCGCTGCCGTCCTTGCGCAGCCGGCGATAACGGCCCGCATCGAACTGCCCACGCGCCAGCTTCGCCCAGAAATTGCGGTACTCCTCGGAGGCGCCATACACCGCATCCACGAACACGCGATGGTGCTGACCGATCGCTTCCTCAGCCGGATATCCCAAAATCGCAAGGAAATTACCGTTGGCGCTCAGCACGCGCCCTTCCAGATCGAATTCGATCACGCCCATCACCTTGTCGATGGCCTGGATGCGGCCATCCGCATCGGCCGAATCGATCACCTGACGGGTCACATCGGTGGCGTACTTGACCACCTTGTATGGACGCCCATGCTCATCAAGTACCGGGTTGTAGGACGCCTGGATCCAGACTTCCCGGCCGTCTTTACCAACGCGCTTGTAGCGCCCCGCATCGAATGCACCGCGCCCGAGCTTTTCCCAAAACGCGCGATAGGCCGCCGATTGGCGCGTGGGCGCATCCACGAACATGCCGTGGTGCTTGCCGCGGATCTCATCGAGCCGATAGCCCATCACCTGCAGAAAATTCTGATTGGCATCGAGCACGGTGCCATCCAGCGAAAACTCGATGACCGCCATGACCTTGTCGATGGCATCGATGCGCCCTTCGAAATCGGCGGTCTGGCGCACCTGCGCGCTGATGTCGGTGGCGTACTTCACCACGCGATAGGCATTGCCGGATCGATCCAGCAGCGGGTTGTACGAGGCATTGATCCATACCTCGCGCCCATGTTTGTCCAAACGACAGAACCGCCCGGCGTTGAAGTCGCCACGCCGCAACTCCGCCCAGAACTGACGATAGCTTTCGCTGTCGCGATCACTGGCGGTCACAAACATGCGGTGATGCTGGCCGATCACTTCGTCCAGCCGATAGTCCATCAAGGACAGGAAGTTCTGGTTCGCATCCAGAATGCGGCCGTCCAGATCGAACTCGATCACCGCCATCACCCGATCCACCGCATTGGACCTTGTGCTGCAGCCCGCGGCTCCAGAAAGAGAACAGGCGTCCAAGCAGTGGCGGTAGGCGCATCACGTTGAAATCCGAGATATATGTGATGTGCTTAGCGACCTATGCCGGAGTTACTTGAACCGCTTCATGCAGCACGTTTGAGGCGATTCAGATGCTACCGCAACAACCAGATGCCTTGTGGAGGGTGAGGCCGGACGACGCCATCAAGCACGCTGCGCAGCTCACCCAAAAGGGCTTGCAAACCCATGACGCGATGCAAATAAAAAAGCCCGCAAATCAAATATTTGCGGGCTTTTAGAACACTGGCGGAGCGAGAGGGATTCGAACCCTCGATAGAGCTTTTGACCCTATACTCCCTTAGCAGGGGAGCCCCTTCAGCCGCTCGGGCATCGCTCCAGTTTTCACGTCCTGCCGCGTTGTCTGTGGCAGGCCGCGAAGAATACCGGGTAAGGGGTGCTAACGTAAACCCTTTGCGACAATCAATTCGAAGAATCGTCGCCGTGATGCGCGCCGGAAGCGACAGGCTCATCGCCACGCTGGATGCGCTGATAGATTTCTTCGCGATGCACAGCCACATCTTTCGGTGCGGTGATGCCAATGCGCACCTGATTACCCTTGACGCCGAGCACGGTAACAGTGACCGAGTCGCCGATCATCAAGGTTTCGCCTACCCGGCGAGTGAGGATCAACATTTTTCAAATCTCCTGGAACCGGTGGGTTTCCCACCAGCATCGACGGCATCCTGATGAGACGCGTCTATAGGTAAAGGGAATAGACCAGAAATGGTAGCGGCAGATCCTGCCAGCCAGCAAGGCATGGCATGGCAAGTGTTCAGCCCAAGTGTTGCTTAACCCAGGAGTGCACGCCGTCGAGTGCGGTCGCAAGGGCGGGCCCGTCCTCGCCACCACCCTGGGCGAGATCCGGACGGCCACCGCCCTTGCCCCCGATCTGACTGGCGATATGGCCGAGGAGTTCCCCTGCCTTCACCTTGCTAGTTGGGCTACCGTTCACGCCGGCAACGAGCGCCACCTTGCCGGCAGATGCGCCCGCCAGCACGATCACCGAATCGCCCAATTGCTGCTTCAGCCGATCCATCGCATCGCGCAATGCCTTGGCATCGAAGCCTTCTAGACGCACCGCGATGACCTTGACTCCGGCCACGTCGACGGCACTCGCGCCCAGATCTGCGGTCGCACCAGAGGCGAGCTTGGCCTTGAGAGACTCCAGCTCACGTTCCAGACGCTTCTGGCGCTCGGTAAGCGCGCGCACCTTGTCGAGCACTTCAGCCGCATTGCCGCCAAGCAAATGAGCGGCCTCAAGCAGACGACGTTCTTCGTCGGCCACGTAGTCCAGTGCGCCCTGCCCGGTCACCGCTTCGATACGGCGCACGCCAGAAGACACACCACCCTCGGAGGTGATCTTGAACAGGCCAATATCTCCCGTGCGGGTAACGTGGGTGCCGCCGCAGAGTTCGGTGGAATACCCGCCCATCTTCAGCACACGCACGTTTTCGCCGTATTTTTCGCCGAACAAAGCCATCGCGCCGAAATCAAGTGCTTCCTGCATGGCCATGTTGTGCACTTCGACACTGTGGTTGGTGCGCACCTCAGCGTTGACCTTGCGTTCGATCACGGCGAGTTGTTCGGCGGTGATCGGCTGAAAGTGCGAGAAGTCGAAACGCAGACGGTCGGGTGCGACCAGCGAACCCTTCTGCTGGACATGTGTGCCCAACACTTCGCGCAACGCCGCATGCAGCAGATGCGTGGCAGAGTGGTTGAGGATGGTCTTGCCGCGACGTTGGACGTCGATACCGCCAGAAAGCACATCGCCCAGTGCAAGCGTGCCCTCGGTGATGCGCCCCACATGGCCATGGAACTGCCCGGCAAACTTCTGCGTATCGGCAATGTCGATGGAGACATCGGTCCCGCTCAACTGACCGCTATCGCCGACCTGGCCACCGGACTCGGCATAGAACGGTGTGCGGTCGGTGAACACGATGATCTCGTCACCGGCGTCGGCGCGTTCGACCGGACGGCCATGCTTGAGCAGCGCGACGACCTTGAGCATCTCGGCGTCGTAGGCTTCGTAGCCCAGAAACACCGTCGGCGACATGCTGGCGACCAGATCGGCCGGCAATGCGACACCGCCGCCGAACTTGCCTGCGGCGCGCGCGGTCTCGCGCTGACGCTCCATGGCGAACTGGAAGCCCTCCATGTCCACACGCAAGCCGCGCTCGCGTGCGATGTCGGACGTTAGATCGACCGGAAATCCGTAGGTGTCGAAGAGGCGGAATGCATCGGCACCGGGAATGACGTCCTGCGAGCGCGCAGCGACCTCGTCGAAAATCTTCATGCCGGCGTCCAACGTTTCGGCAAAGCGCTCTTCCTCGGCCAGCAAGGCGCGCGCAACCGTCGCTTGAGCGACCACCAGCTCCGGATAGGCCTCACCCATCAGCTCGACCAGGGTCGGCACCATCTTGCTGAAGAACGGCTGGCGCACACCCAGCATCCAGCCATGGCGCAACGCACGCCGAATGATCCGGCGCAGCACATAGCCGCGGCCCTCGTTGGACGGCAGCACGCCATCAACGATCAGGAACGAACAGGCGCGAATGTGATCGGCGATCACCCGCAGCGACTTGTTTTCCAGATCGGCAATACCGGTCAGCGCGCTGGCCTTGCCGATCAGTGCCTGGAATACGTCGATTTCGTAATTGGTATGGACGTGCTGCAGGATCGCGGCAAGACGCTCCAGACCCATGCCGGTATCCACGCACGGTGCCGGCAATGGGATCAAGGTGCCATCGGGCTGCCGATCGAACTGCATGAAGACCAGATTCCAGATCTCGATGAAGCGATCGCCATCCTCGTCCGGCGAACCCGGCGGACCACCGGCGATGTGATCGCCATGGTCGAAGAAGATCTCGGTGCACGGGCCGCACGGACCGGTATCGGCCATTTGCCAGAAATTGTCGGAGGCATACGGCGCACCCTTGTTGTCGCCGATGCGCACGATGCGGCTTTCCGGGATGCCGATCATGTCGCGCCACAACGCGAAGGCTTCTTCGTCGGTGTGGTAGACCGTGACCAGCAGGCGGTCGGCCGGCAGCTTCCAGACCTGGGTCAGCAGCTCCCATGCCCAGCTGATGGCGTCTTTCTTGAAATAATCGCCGAACGACCAATTGCCCAGCATTTCGAAGAACGTGTGGTGGCGAGCGGTATAGCCGACCGAATCCAGATCGTTGTGCTTGCCGCCGGCACGCAGGCAGCGCTGCACATCGGCAGCACGCACATAGCTGCGCTTTTCCGCGCCGAGAAAGACGTCCTTGAATTGGACCATGCCGGAGTTGGTGAACAGCAAGGTCGGGTCGTTGCCCGGCACCAGCGGTGCGGACGGCACGATGGTGTGGCCCTTCCCCTCGAAGAAGGCGAGGAAGTCACTACGGATCTGGGAAGTGCTGTATTTGGCAGGTGCGTTCATGTGCTGGCATTGGGCGGGCGGCGATCCCGGTCACCCAATGAATGTGGGCGCAAACGAGCGGAACAACCTTAAACCACCAAGGGTAGCAGGCCTGACGCCCTCAGTCCTCAAGGTCGAAGCGCGTGGCGCTGCGAATGCTGTTGCCGTCAAAACCACGCCGGGCCAACAGGTCGGCGGCCTTGCGCCGCTGCGGCAGATCCACCGGGCCCTGTTCGCCGAACCGACGACGGATCAGATCGCGTGCGTTTTCGGTCCAATCGCCTTCAAATGTCGCCATTGCAGCACTGATGGCCTCGCTATCCAGACCATGGGTTCCGAGTTCCGCGCGAATATGCAGTGGACCGTAGCCCGAGCCTGCACGATTACGGACGACCGACGCCGCAAACCGGGTATCGTCCTGCCAGCCCTCACCAGCCAGACGCTCTACGGCAGCCTTGGCAGCTTCCGGCTCTATGCCGCGGGCCAACAGCTTGCGGTTCAATTCCTTGCGCGAATGCTCGCGACGCACCAGCAATCCGAGTGCGCGTTGGACCGGTGTCTGCTCCTTGAACCGGCGTCCCCGCTTTGGCGGGGGCTCTTGCTCGTCCATCGTGAGGTGTCCTGAATCAGCGCATCACTACTCAATCAATGCACCGTCCATGGCGCCTGCCCTCCTGGCCTTCGATAGATCTACCGCGAAGCGCGGCGGCACTGACTCCACCGTCCCCGCGATAGAAAAACGTGGAGCGACCATCAAAATCTGTTGCGCCGCTTTCAGGCAGGTGCGGCCAGTGTTAGAGACTAGCACCTCCCGCTCGTAGCCCGCGCTTCCTGCGCACCGCCCCACCTATCTGACAGCTATCCGCTAAGTTCTTATGGCTGCTCTTATCGCTTATTCCTTCTCGGCGTCGTCGCCGGCTTCACGCGGCGCTTCGGCGGGCTGGAACTTCTCGCGCAGTTCGGCTTCCAGCTTGATCGCAATCTGCGGGTTGTCGCGCAGATAGGTACGCGCATTGTCCTTGCCCTGCCCGATGCGCTCTTCGCCGTAGCTGTACCAGGCGCCTGCCTTCTCGACCAGCTTGGCTTCCACGCCCATATCGATCAATTCGCCCTCGCGGCTAATGCCTTCGCCGTAGAGAATTTCGGTCACGACCTGCTTGAATGGAGGCGCCAGCTTGTTCTTGACCACCTTGATCTTTGTCTGGTTGCCGATGATTTCATCGCCCTTCTTGATTGCGCCGATACGACGGATATCCAGACGCACCGAGGCGTAGAACTTCAGCGCATTGCCGCCGGTGGTCACTTCCGGGCTCTGGCCAGGCATCATCACGCCGATCTTGTGGCGCAGCTGGTTAATGAAGACCACCAGGGTATTGGAGCGCTTGATGTTGCCGGTCAGCTTGCGCAGCGCCTGGCTCATCAGACGTGCCTGCAGACCCGGCAGCTGGTCGCCCATCTCGCCTTCGATTTCCGCCTTCGGAGTCAACGCAGCAACCGAGTCGATCACCACGATGTCCACCGAGCTCGAACGCACCAGCATGTCGGCGATTTCCAGCGCCTGCTCACCGGTATCGGGCTGCGACAGCAGCAGGTCGTCGACGTTGACGCCCAGCTTGGCAGCATAGATCGGGTCCAGCGCATGCTCGGCATCGATGAAGGCTGCGGTGCCGCCCTTCTTCTGGCATTCGGCGATCGCCTGCAGGGTCAGGGTGGTCTTTCCCGATGCTTCCGGCCCGTAGATTTCGACCACACGACCCTTGGGCAGACCACCAATGCCGAGTGCGATGTCCAGCATCAACGAACCAGTTGGAATGACTTCGACCGCCTCAATGGCGCGGTCGCCCATGCGCATGACCGAACCCTTGCCGAATTGCTTTTCGATCTGGCTCAGTGCTGCGGAAAGGGCGCGCTTTTTGTTCTCATCCATCTGGGTGATCCTTGTCAGTGATTTCGGTGTAGGGCTAATGTAGCGGCGGTGTATCGCACAGGCTGAGACTGGCGGCGACACACTCAGATTAGGGATGCGGGCATTGCGGTAGCAGCGGGAAATCCTGCGGTGCCGGCTCGGGAAAAAGCCAGCACGTCCATAGGCGCACCACTCAACGATTTGGCCTCAATAGCCCGCAATACAATCCCTCGATCGCGAAATCCTGATCCGGTAACACTTCGATCGGCGCGTAGTCCGGGTTGCGCGGCAGCAGCCGGATCCGATCCTTGCCGATCTTCAACAGTTTGACCGTGATTTCCTCATCGATCCGGGCGACCACGATCTGCCCCGAGCGCGCATCACGGGTGCGATGTACACCGATCAGGTCGCCATTGAAGATGCCTTCGTCGCGCATCGAATCGCCCTGCACTTTCAGCAGATAGTCCGGCGACGGCGAGAAGAACACCCGGTCCAGCACCACGAAATCGTCCGAGCCGATATCCGCGCCGATCGGCAGGCCCGCTGCAACGCGGCCCAGCACTGGCAGACGCAATACGTCATCGCGGACAGGCTCGCTGGCCGGTGGTGTGCGCGACTGTGTGCCCCGCCCGGCCAGCCGGATGCCACGCGCTTGACCCGGAACACGACGGATCACGCCCGCTTGCTCCAGCGCCTCCAGGTGATACTGCGCCGCACGCACGCCCTTGAAGCCGAACGCACGCGCGATCTCGGTTTGCGAGGGCGGCACGCCATCGGCGTCGATGCGCTCGGCGATCAAGGCTAGGATTGCTTGCTGGGTATCGGTCAGTTCCATGGTTAGTAGTATTACTACTAACTGACGCCTGCGCAACAGTTGATTGCAGCTCTGGTCTGCAACCCGACGAGCGGGTTACAGACAGCTGCATCGGAGGCGAACAGCTGCGCTAACGCCGGCTGCGCCAGATCGAGAACAGGATCCAGATGCCGCACAGTGCGGCACCTATGAACCCGCCGACACCCAATGCCAGCAGCCAGCGACTGGCACTGCCGCCGACGCTGTTCATGACGATCGACGAGCCGATCACCAACGCGGCGGTGACAATGCCCATGGTGAGCCGATTGGCGGCGCGATCGACCTGCTCCCCGAACTCGCGCAACGCACGCGTTTCGACATGCAGTTGCAGTTTGCCGCGACGCGCGGCTTGCAACAGCCGTTTGAGATCGCGCGGCAGGTCGCCAAGTAGATCGATCGCCCCGGTCACGGTACGCCGGCTGCGCCTCAGCATGGCGCTCGGCGCGTAGCGTTGCAGCACCACACGTTCAAGATACGGGCGCGCTTCGCTGGCCATATCGAAATCCGGATCCAGCTGGCGGCCCATGCCTTCGAGTGTGAGAAACGCCTTGATCATCAACGCCAGATCTGACGGCAACGTGAGCCCGTGATCGCGCAGGATGGAAGTGACATCGCCGAGCATTGCGCCGATGCGCAGCTCCTTCAAAGGCACGCCGCGATACTCGTCGACGAAGGCGCCGATATCCTGCTGCAGGTGCGACTCGTTGATATCCAGATTGGTGCCGGCCCATTCCAGCAACACGTCGATGACCGCTTCGGCGTCGTAGCTGACCATGCCGTGCAGCAGTTGCGCGACCTGGAAGCGGCGCTGTTCGGAAACGCGCCCGACCATGCCGAAATCGATTACCGCAATACGTCCGTCGCGCAGATAGAAAATGTTTCCTGGATGCGGGTCGGCATGGAAGCAGCCATCCTGCAACACCATCTTGAACACGATGCCGGCTCCCGTGCGTGCGAGCGCCTTGCGGTCCAGGCCGGCCGCATCGACTGCGGCCAGATCGCGTCCAGGAATACCGTCGATGAACTCCTGCACGTTGAGCGATTCGCAGGTCCACTCCCAATACACCTTTGGCACCACGACATTGGGGTCGTTGGCGAAATTGGCGGCGATGCGTTCGGCATTGCGGCACTCGGCGGCGAAGTCGAGTTCGCGCCGCAGGGACACGGTGAATTGCTGCACCACTTCGGCGGGGCGATAACGCTTCAAATCGGGAGCACGTGTTTCCACGATTTCAGCCAGACGTGCGAGCAGGCGCAGATCCGCATCGATGGTATCGCCGATGCCAGGCCGACGGATTTTCAACACTACCGCCGTGCCATCGGCCAGCCAGGCGCGGTGGGTCTGCGCCAGCGACGCGGCGGCCAAGGGTTGCTCGTCCAGGCGCACGAATACACTCTCCGGCTCCGCGCCCAGTGCTGCAACCAATTGCGGGCGGATCTGCTCGAATAGCAGCGCGGGCACCGCGTTTTGCAGCTCGCTCAACTCTTCGATCCATTCCTGCGGCAACAGGTCCACGCGTGTGGCCAGCACCTGCCCCAGCTTGACGAAGGTTGGCCCGAGTTCTTCCAAGGCGCGCCGCACGCGCATCGCGGCGGACAAGCGCAAACGGCCTTCGGCGTTATGCCAGTGCAACAGGTTGCCGGCACGTTCGAGCACGTCGGCCAGGCCGATGCGGCGCACCACATCGCCGAATCCGTAACGAATCAGGACCGCGGCGATTTCCTGCAGACGCCCGAGATCACGAACGGTGCCGAGCGCTTCCCACATCAGCGCACCGCCTGTGTGGGGGCTGCAGGCAAGCGCTGCACACAAACACGCTGCGCAGCGCGCTGTGGGATGTTGAAGATCGATGCCATCAGTGATGCGTTTCGACGCGATCTCTGCGCTGTGCAGTCGCGTGTCTCATGGCAGACGCGCAAGGACATCGAGTGACCGACGGTCTTACGCACAGACTGCTGACAATATGCGGCCCGGCAATCCAGAAACGCGAGCGGCCCGCCAACAGCCGCTTGCTGCATGGACGGAAACAACACAGGAGCGGGAATCAGATGCATCGGCACGCAGGTCAACAACGAGAGCTTGTTTGTAGCCGATCTGCCCGACGATGTCGCGCCTTTACCCGCAGCAAGCTTAGCCAACGTTACGTTGTGCTTGCACAGCTCTAGCTGCATCACGTGACCAAGCAGTCAGGCGAAACAGTCTCAATACCGCAGCCGCAGCGTCAACCCATAGATGCGCAGCGCACCCAAAAACGCATTCCACGAACCAGCCTGTAGCGGCGCGTCGATGACGATCTGCCTATAGGGTTCGTTGCCGAGATTTTCGGCCTACGCTTCCAGCAACCACGCGGAGCGCGACGAATGCGGGTGTCGCTCGATACGCATGCGAGCCATACGTCAAAACAATGGCCACTCATCGTCGAGCGAGAATTGCGGCGTTGGGAATCACAGTTCCGCGAAACATTAAGTCACTTTCTCAGCGCGGCGGCTGCAGCGCGAATTACGTGTCTACCGCAATTCACTCAATCCGCGCAGCGCGGCAACCACAGTCTGCCGACGCACTGCGTCGCGATCGCCTATGAAATGGAACAGTTGCGCAGTGGCGTAACCACCGCGACGCTTCCAGCCGATCCACACCGTGCCAACCGGCTTGTCCTCGCTGCCGCCACCCGGCCCGGCAATGCCGGTCACTGCCACCGCGATACTGGCGCCGGAATTGACCAGCGCGCCTGAGACCATTTCGATCACTGTTTCGCGGCTGACTGCTCCGTGCACTTCCAGCGTTTGCGGCCGCACGCCCAGCAATGCCTGCTTGGCCTCGTAGCTGTACGCGGCCATGCCGCAATCGAACCAGTGCGATGAGCCCGCCACATCAGTCACCGCCTTGGCGATCCAGCCGCCGGTACAGCTCTCGGCGGTGACCAGGCGCTCGCGCGCGGCAAGCAGTTGCTGACCAACCGTTTCGGCCAGCTGCTGCAGTTCGAGATCTGCGGACATGGACATAGGCACAGGAATAAAGAGGCAGCGAACGTTTTAGCCCAATTCGTCGCGTGTGTCTGCGGCGGCTGCAGAAACGGGACAGCCACGGCGTGGCAGAGGTTCAGTGGCGATATGCGAGCGGCAGGCGTAACGCTAGGCCTGTACTGGATCGACTCAGGCGATCTGCACAGTCGAGTCAACCCGACTGTGCAGTGCCAGTCACGATTCCCAGTCTTCGCGACGGTCCGGCAGCATCGCGCGCAGCGGTGCACCATCTTCGGTGGCAGCCAATCGCTCGGCCTCGACCATTGGCAGATCGACCTCCAGCAACCAGCCATCATCGTCGGATTGCTCGCTGCAGATCACTTCCAGCTGATGCAATCTGGAACGCAAGCGGCCGGCCGACGGCGGCAAGCGCAGTTGCCCGGTCACATGGCGCAGATCCAGTCGCTGGCCGAGTGCGTGTTGCAACTCTTCCAGCCCGCGCCCATCGCGCGCAGACACCCATACACGCTCGCGCCGCGCCTGGTCGGGGATGCCGTCCTGGGCGTCGTGGCGCACTTGCGCGCCCTCGATCTTGTCGATCTTGTTGAACACCAGCAACTGCGGAATATCGCCAGCACCGACGGCATGCAACACCTCATCGACCTGCAAGATGCGCTCTTCGCGCAACGGATCGGCCGCATCGACGATATGCAACAACAGATCGGCATCGCGTGCTTCGGACAAGGTCGAACGGAACGCTGCGACCAGTTGGTGCGGCAGATCGCGTACGAAGCCAACCGTATCGGCCAGGATCGCACTGCCGCCCGGCAACGCGATGCGGCGCACGGTAGGATCGAGTGTGGCGAACAATTGATCGGCAACGTAGGCATCGGCACCGGTCAATGCGTTGAACAGCGTCGATTTGCCGGCGTTGGTATAGCCGACCAATGCAATGCGTGGCAGGTCGCTACGCATGCGCGCACGGCGCATCTGGGTGCGCTGCACCTCGACTTTTTCCAGCCGCTGCTGCAATTGCTCCACCCGCGTTTGCAGCAGGCGTCGGTCGGTTTCCAGCTGGGTTTCGCCGGGGCCGCGCAGGCCGATCGCACCGCCGCGCTGACGCTCCAAGTGGGTCCAGCCGCGTACCAGCCGGGTGGCCATATGCCGCAGCTGCGCCAGCTCGACCTGCAGCTTGCCCTCGTGGCTGCGTGCACGTTGCGCGAAGATGTCGAGGATCAAGCCAGTGCGGTCGATCACGCGCCGCTCCAGATAGCGCTCCAGATTACGCTCCTGTCCCGGCGACAAGGTGTGGTTGACCAACACCAGATCCGCGCCGGTGGCCTCGGCTGCCGCCTTGATCTCTTCCAGCTTGCCGCTGCCGATCAAGGTCGATGGGCTTGGTTTGTCGATGCGCGCGGTGAGCGTTGCCGCCACCGTGGCGCCCGCCGACTTTGCAAGGTCGGCGAACTCCTCCAGCACATCCTCTTCGGCAGGCCCACCGGAGTGGGTCTGAATCAACAACGCGTGTTCACCCTTGCGTGAGCGATCAAACACGCACTACTCCATTACTGCTCGACGTCGTCATCTTCCGCTTGGTTGCCTTCATTGGGTTGCACATAACCACCGCCCGGCCCAACGCGCACATTGCGCGCCGGCACGACCGTGGAGATGGCGTGCTTGTAAACCATCTGACTCACGGTGTTGCGCAGTAGCACCACAAACTGGTCGAACGACTCGATCGTGCCCTGCAGCTTGATGCCGTTGACCAGATACACAGAGACCGGCACCCGCTCGCGCCGCAGCGCGTTGAGGAATGGATCCTGTAAAGATTGCCCCTTAGCCATCGAAAAATCCTCTTCATTATTGTTCTTATTGTCCCGGTCGACACCTGCCTTCCCCAGCCGGCCCCGGAAACACGATGTTACACGCCTGAAGCCTGCCGCACATTGGAACGATGAGCGAGGAAAGCGACAAGTGCGCTTTCCAATTGCTGGCGGTCACGCTCCGGATCGAACCAACGCGCGTCGAACTCGCCACGCAGCCAGGTCAGTTGCCGCTTGGCCAATTGACGAGTCGCATAAATCGCTTTCTCACGGAACTGCGCCGGGCTGCCGGCGCCATCCAGATACTCCCAGGCCTGGCGGTAACCGACCGCGCGTATCGCGGGCAAATCCAGCGGCGCGGCGACCGCACGCAATTGCGGCAGCGCGCGCAGACGCTCTACTTCTGCCAGAAAATTCTGCGCCAGCATGGCGTCCAGCCGCTGTTCGATCCGCGTATGCAGCACTGCGCGCTCACGTGGCGCCAGCACGACTTTCAACACCCGCACCGGCAGGCGCGGCCCAGGCGGTAGCGCCTGCCAATAGCTGATTGGTCGACCACTGATCCGGTAGACCTCCAACGCTCGCTGGATGCGTTGCGGGTCGGTGATATGGATACGCGCAGCTGCGACGGGATCGACATCAGCCAGTTGTGCATGCAGCTCACTCCAACCCAGTTGCTCGGCTTCGGCTGCGATGGTCAAGCGAACGTGTGGATCGGCTTCGGGCAACTGCGACAGCCCTTCCAGCAAGGCGCGAAAGTAGAGTCCGGTGCCGCCAGCGAGAATCGGCAGCCTGCCGCGGGCAACGATCTGATCGATCGCCTGCCGCGCATCGCTGGCGAACTCCGCCGCCGAATAGACCTGCCAGGGATCGCGCAGATCGAGCAGATGATGTGGCGCTGCTGCGCGCATCGCAGCGTCAGGCTTGGCCGCACCGATTTCCAATCCGCGATAGACCAACGCCGAATCGACGCTGACAATCTCGCCGTTCCAGCGTTCCGCAGCCTCCAATGCCAGCGCGGTCTTGCCGCTGGCGGTCGGACCCATCACCGCGATTGCGAGCGGGCGTCGGTCGGCCGGCATCAGTCCTCGTCCGGCCAACGAATGGTCGGTACCGAAGGCGCGCTCACGCGCGGTATGGGAATAGCCGAGATCGCGCTCCACACCTTTAAAGCATCCACGGTCGCGGCCACATCGTGCACGCGCAGCAACAATGCGCCGTGCTGCGCAGCAATCAGGTGCGCAGCCACCGAGCCATGCACACGGTCTGCAGCGATCTGGCGCCCGGTCAATTCACCGATGCTGCACTTGCGCGACAGCCCTGCCAGCACCGGCAAGCCGAATTCCTGCAGGCGCTGCAATTGCGCCAGCACGGTCAGATTGTGCGTGGTGTTCTTGTCGAAGCCGAAGCCTGGGTCGAGGATCAGCCGGCGCTTGTCGATGCCGGCCATTTCGGCGGCGAAGATACGCTCAGCCAGAAAACGATGCACCTCGGCCACCACATCGTCGTAATGCATCGCGTCCTGCATGGCATGCGGCGCGCTGCGTGCATGCATCAACACCACCGGCACGCGCAATTCCGATGCGGCATCCAACGCACCCGGCGAACGCAGCGCGTAAACATCGTTGATCATGCCGGCGCCGGCCGCCACGGCCGCGCGCATGACCTCAGGTTTGAAGGTATCCACGCTGATCGGCACGCTGGTTTGACGCACCAACGCTTCGATCACCGGAATCACGCGCTGCAGCTCTTCTTCCAGCGAGACCGGCGTTGCGCCAGGACGGGTGGATTCACCGCCGATATCCAGCACCGCAGCGCCTTCCTCGACCAGACGCAGGCCGTGCGCGATGGCCGCCTCGCAGGTGGCGTGCTGGCCGCCGTCGGAAAACGAATCCGGTGTGACATTGATGATGCCTATCACCTGCGGCGCATCCAGTCGCAGGATGCGACCGGCGCAATCCAGCTTGAGGGCCGTGTCGAACATCGGTGGTTTCTCCTGGAGCGGTTGCGATGGGTGGCGACTGGTGCGCACTGCGGTGGCGTGCGTGTTTCCGATCTGCCGAATGCATTGTCAATGGCCGCCGCCAGATGGCTGGAGCCGATAGCTGCGATGGTCAGAGTCCAGACGCATCAAGGCCGGGAATCGCTCCCCGGCCTTGATGGATGCTGCTGCAGATGCGCGATTGCTCGACTTACACCTGCTCTGCGGGGCCTGCGATCGGCGGTAACGGACGCGGGCTACCCTTGTCGTTGTTGTTGCCACCGTCCTTATCGGACTTGGCCCAACCGGCCGGCGGCGGCGGCTCGCGGCCTTCCATGATGGCGTCGATCTGCGGCACGTCGATGGTTTCGTACTGCAACAACAACTGCGACATCGCGTGCAGCTTGTCCAGATTCTCGGTGAGGATGGCCTTGGTCTTGCTGTAGGCCTTGTCCAGAATCGATCGCACCACTTCGTCGATCATGCGCGCGGTTTCGTCGGAGACATTCTTGTGCTGCGTCACCGACCGACCCAGGAACACTTCGTCTTCTTCCTCACCATACGCCACCGGGCCAAGCTCGTCGGACAAGCCCCACTTGGTGACCATGTTGCGCGCCATCTTGGTCGCACGCTCAATGTCGTTGGAAGCACCGGTGGTGACCTTGTCGCCGCCAAATATCAACTCTTCGGCAACGCGGCCGCCATACAGCGAGCACAGCTGCGATTCGATCGCCACCCGGTTCATCGAGTAACGGTCGCCTTCCGGCAGATACATCGTCACGCCCAGAGCGCGACCACGCGGAATGATGGTGACCTTGTAAACCGGGTCGTGTTCCGGCACCAGACGGCCGACGATGGCATGACCAGCCTCGTGATACGCGGTCAACGTCTTCTCGTCTTCGCTCATGGCCATCGAGCGACGCTCGGCACCCATCAAGATCTTGTCGCGAGCCCGGTCGAAGTGGTCCATACGCACTTCCTTCTCGCTACCGCGCGCCGCAAACAGCGCTGCCTCGTTACACAGATTGGCCAGATCGGCACCCGAGAAACCCGGCGTACCGCGCGCGATGACCATCGGCACCACATCGTCTGCCAGCGGCAGCTGGCGCATATGCACGCGCAGGATCTGCTCGCGACCCTTTACGTCCGGCAGCCCGACCACGACCTGGCGATCAAAACGGCCCGGACGCAGCAGCGCCGGATCCAGCACGTCGGGACGGTTGGTGGCCGCGATCACGATCACGCCTTCGCCGCCTTCAAAGCCGTCCATCTCGACCAGCAACTGGTTCAAGGTCTGCTCGCGCTCGTCATGTCCGCCGCCAAGACCGGCGCCGCGATGACGGCCCACCGCATCGATTTCGTCGATGAAGATGATGCACGGCGCGTGCTTCTTGGCCTGCTCGAACATGTCGCGCACACGGCTTGCACCGACGCCGACAAACATTTCGACAAAGTCCGAGCCGGAGATGCTGAAGAACGGCACCTTGGCTTCGCCAGCGATTGCGCGCGCCAGCAGCGTCTTGCCAGTACCGGGCGGGCCGACCATCAGCACGCCGCGCGGAATCTTGCCGCCCAACTTGGTGAACTTGGTCGGGTCGCGCAGGAAGTCGACCAGCTCACTGACTTCTTGCTTGGCTTCGTCGCAACCGGCAACGTCGGCAAAGGTGATCTTGACCTGATCTTCGCCCTGCAACTTGGCGCGCGATTTGCCGAAGCTCATTGCGCCCTTGGCACCACCTCCACCGCCCTGCATCTGGCGCATGATGAACAGCCAGAAGCCGATGATCAGGATGACCGGCAGGAAGTTGAGAACCAACGACCAGAAACCAGGTCCCGTGGAGGGCTTCTGGCGGGTCATTTCGATGTTCTTGCTGTACAGCACGTCGACCAGCTTGTCGTCGCGCGGACCGTAAACGGTTGCTTCGCTGCCGTCGGTGCGCTTGAAGCGGATCGCGTTCACGGCCAAGTTGGTCTCGTCGGTGTAGTCCACCGATTTGACGCGCCCGGAATCCACTTCCTTCAGGAACTGGGTATAGGTGATCGCGTCTGGGCCGACGCCGCCCGCCATCCGCGGCGAGAAGCTCTGGAAGACGACCATCAGCACAACCGCGACGACCACCCACAGCAGCAGATTCTTGGTCAAGTCGTTCATCCTCATTGGCTCCGGTGCCCTCTACTCTTCTAAATTCTTGAAACACAGTGGTCATTGGCAGCTTACTTGATCTTCGCACGCTTGCCCTGACCGAGCACATAAACTTCCGGGGAGCGCTTGCGCGATGCCGCCGGTTTGCGAATCGTTACCTTTTCATAGCGGCGGCGAAGCTCGCGAATGTAGTCGTCGGATCCGACACCCTGAAACAGCTTGATCAAAAACGCCCCACCCGGTTTGAGGTGCGTGTCGGCAAATTCCATCGCCAGTTCCGCCAGGTGCATCATCCGCGGCTGGTCGACCGCATCCATGCCACTCTTATTGGGGGCCATATCGGACAGAACAAGGTCCACCGGCACATCGCCCAACATCGCTTCGAATTCCGACAGAATGGCCTGTTGCCTGAAGTCGCCATGAAGGAACTCCACCCCGGCCAGCGGGGGCATTTCCAGGATATCCAGCGCCAGTACCCGGCCGGTGTCGCCCAGCGACCTGCGCACCTGCTGACACCAGCCGCCGGGCGCGGCGCCCAGATCGACCACTACCATGTCCGGCTTGAGCAGGCGGTCGCGCTGGAGCAATTCCTCCAGCTTGTAGGCGGCGCGCGAGCGCATGCCTTCTGCCTGAGCCTTCTTCACGTAAGGGTCGGCGAAGTGTTCCTTGAGCCAGCGCTGGCTGCTTTTACTGCGGGAGGGCATTGGCAAAGGGGTCAGAACGGGTCGCCATGATACCCTGAACACCCTTATGCCTCCCTTCGATCCTGCATGTCCATTGTTCTCACCTCCGCCCAGAACCGTTTCCTGCGCGGCCAGGCCCACGATCTCAAAGCACTGCTGCAGACCGGCGGCAAAGGGGTCACGCCGGCATTTCTGGCCGAACTCGAGGAAGTGCTCGAGCGCCACGAACTGATCAAGGTGAAGGTGGTATCGGAGGATCGCGAGGCCCGCGAGGCCATGATTGCCGACATTACCCAGAAGACCGGCAGCGCACTGGTGCAGAGGATCGGCCATGTCGCCATCCTTTACCGCCCCAGCAAGGAAAAGCGCCAGATCGTGCTGCCGCGCGGCTGACCCGACGAGTTCGTTATGCCTTTAAGCCAGGAACATCCCGACTACACCTATGCGCTGCGCGCGGCCGATGGTCGCTATGCCAAGGTGAACGAGCGGATTTTGCAGCAGAGCTTCATCCTGATGCCGAACGAGCTGGTGGAAGGCTGGCCTGTATCCGGCCTGGAACAGTTGCAGGCCGGCCATATGGACGCTGTGCTGGCGTTGACGCCTGCGGTGATCCTGCTCGGCACCGGCGATCGCCCGCAGTTCCCGACCACCGCTGTCCTGGCTGCCTGTCTGACGCGTGGCATCGGGCTGGAAGCGATGACCAATGCGGCAGCGGCGCGAACATATAACGTGCTGGCCAGCGAGGGGCGCCGGGTGGCGTTGGCGATGATTCTGGTGGGCTGATTCAGGAATCAGGAATCAGTGCAAGCTGGAGCCAGCTGCTGGCAACCGATGAGCTATCTCTTACACAGCAACCGGCCTAGCTACTTTGGCGCGGGAAAGAAGCCTCTTCCCGCATCACGATAGGCGAGGCTTTTACGATTCCCGAATCCCCATCCCCCGAATCACTTGTTCGGCAGATACAGCAGCGGATCGACCGGCTTGCCGTTGTAGCGAATCTCGAAGTGCAGCATGTCGCGGGCGGCGCCACTGCGGCCCATTTCGGCGATCTGCTGGCCGGCCTTCACGCTCTGGCCTTCGTTGAGTAGGCGCTTGCGATTATGTCCATACGCAGACAGCCACTGGTCGTTGTGCTTGATGATGATCAGCTCGCCGTAGCCGACTAGGCCTGCGCCTGAATACACCACCACGCCATCGGCTGCTGCACGCACTGCCTGCCCGCTGGCACCGGCAATATCCACGCCCTGCTTGGTGGTCTCGCCGGTGACGAAGGTTCCAACCACTACACCGTCCGCCGGCCAGCGCCACTGGAATCCACTATTGACGGGCACCGCGATCGGTGCGGTCGGCCGCAGCGGAACCACTGTGCCGGAAACCGGGGCGCCGGTGCCAGGCTTGCCGGCACCGGGCGGATACAGCTTGAGGTTCTGGCCAGGATAGATGGTGTCAGGCGAGGACAGGCCGTTCCAGGCGGCCAGATCCGGCGCAGCGATGTTGGTCCGACGCGAAATGGCGTACAGCGTGTCGCCGCGCTGGACAGTGACCATCGCACCTGGGCGCGGCACCGACGGATGCGGCGCCGCAGGCGGACGCGAGGACGACGAACCGCCGCCTGCTCCCGGCGAACGAACCACTGTGGCGCTGCTGCACGCTGTGAGCCCGACGGCGACCGCGAGCATGACTGCTGTCTTATATGCCCCATTCATCTGCAACTTGCTCATCCGTTCATTGTCTTCCACACCAACCACCCTGCTCCCGCAGCCAACACGGCCATGGCCACCCAGCCCAGCGGCTCGATCCAGCGATGCAACGCGGCCTCGGCACGCGCACCACCCAGCCGGATCGCGCCGGCTACCAGATACACGCGCTTGCCGCGCCCCACCAACATGCTAGCGATGAACGGCAAAATCGGTACACCGACCACGCCCGAAGCCCAAGTAAAAATCTTCAACGGGATCGGCGTGAAGCCCACCAGCACCAGCGCCCAGAAAGCCTTCCAAGGCGACTCGGCGACCAGTGCGCGCAAGGTTTCGATCTGCGCTTGAATCTTCACGCTCCAGCCCAGCCATTCGATCAGCGGCTGCAATGCGGCGAACGCAAAGTGACCCAGCAGATAGCCGACCAGCGCGCCGCAGACCGAGCCGATGAGGCTCAAGGTGGCGAACCAAAACGCACGCTTGGGTTCTGCCAGCGCCATCGGCGCCAGCATCACTTCCGGCGGCACCGGGAAGATGAAGCCCTCTACAAAACTGAGACCGGTCAGCAGCGCGGGTGCGCGCCGATTGCGCGACCAACGAATGGCCACGTCGTACAACGGCCCGAAGATCTTCATCGAGTAACTCTCATGGATTCAATCCAGCATGCCCGACAACAGCGGGACGAACGTGACCGGCGCCAGAACCTGCTGTCCGATCGCGCCATCGGCACCGCGTGTCAGTTGCACCAACGATTGCAAGGACGCACCACCGACCGGGGCCACCAGACGCCCGCCGACAGCCAATTGATCGACCAACGCATCGACCAGCGCCGGGGCGGCAGCCGTCACCACGATGGCATCGTACGGGCCATGCTCGGGCCAACCGATGCGGCCGTCGTCATGCTTGCTGCGCACGTTCATGCCCAGATGCCGGAAGCGCTTGCGCGCCTGCCGCAGCAGGTCGCCGATGCGCTCGACGGTGTAAACCTCCAAGCCCAGCGCGGCCAAGATGGCGCCCTGGTAGCCGGAGCCGGTGCCCACTTCGAGCACTTTTGTCGGCGCAACCTGCAGCACCGCCTCGGTCATGCGCGCGACCACCCAGGGCTGCGAGATGGTCTGGCCGTGGCCGATCGGCAATGCGGTGTCTTCATAGGCGCGCGAGGCCAACGCTTCGTCGATGAACAGATGGCGCGGCACGGTGCGCACCGCGTTGAGCGTGGCTTCGTCCTGGATGCCCGCCTCGCGCAACCGCTCGACCAGCCGGTCGCGCACGCGCTGCGAGGTCATGCCGATCCCGACCGACTCCGGTTGCAGCAGGCGCAGCCTCGGCGTCATGCCGGTGCGTCCAGTGCGGCGGTCAGGCCACCAACCCAACCGGCCACGGTGTCCAGCGCCTGATAGCGGGTGAGGTCGACATGGATCGGGGTGATCGAGATATGCCCGGTACGCACGGCGTGGAAATCGGTGCCGGCGCCGGCGTCCTGCTCCGGTCCGGCAGGGCCAATCCAGTAAACAGTGCGGCCGCGCGGATCGCGTTGCGGCACGCAGGGCTCGGAACGGTGGCGGTTACCGAGCCGGGTGACTTCGAAACCGAGCACATCCGACCAGGCCAGATCCGGCACGTTGACATTGAGGATGGTGTCGGCGGGCAAGGGATCGGACTTCAGGCGCGCCACGATCTCCACCGCTGCACGCGCGGCGGTTTCATAGTGATGCGCTTCGTGGTTTTGCGTCACCAACGAGACTGCCACCGCAGGCAGGCCGAGGAAGCGGCCTTCCATCGCGGCAGACACGGTGCCCGAATAGAGCACGTCATCGCCCAGATTGGCCGAGTTTTTGATGCCGGAGACCACGATGTCCGGGTCGTAATCGAGCATGCCGGTCAGCGCCAGATGCACGCACTCGGTGGGCGTACCGGCGACTGCGCAGGTCTGCGCGTCGATGCGGCGGGTGCGGATCGGCACATCCAGCGTCAGCGAATTGCTGGCGCCGGAGCGGTCGCGGTCGGGGGCGACCACCATCACTTCATGACCGGCACGCCGCAGCGCCTCGGCCAGGATCTGGATGCCGGGGGCGTCAACACCGTCGTCGTTGCTAACCAGTACGCGCATGAGACTCCTCGGAAAACCGGGTCATGATACCGGATGCGCCCGTACCCTTCGCGCTTGATCTTCGCTTGCACCTGAGGTTGGGCACGTTACGCTGTGACCATGTCGCATCCTGAAGACGAAGACGACGGCGCGTTGTTCCGCGCAGCGATCGGCGCGGTCAAGCCGATTCGTGAAGTCGCACCACCGGCCAACGTCAAACCGCGCCCCAAGCCGCGCGCGCGCATGGCCGAGCGCGACGAGGCGCAAGCGCATACCGAATTTGCGCGCCTGCTGCGCGACAACGCGCCGCTGGAAGCGGGCGACACCGTCAGTTACTGTCGCGAAAATCTTCCCACCCGCTTGTTTCAGCGACTCAAGCGCGGCCAGTTCTCGATCCAGGACGAACTGGATCTGCATGGCGCCACCGCCGCGCAGGCCGAATCCTTGCTACGGCAGTTTCTGCTTGATGCGCATGCGCACGAACATGGCTGCGTGCGCATTATCCATGGCAAGGGTCTGCAGTCCGACAATGGCGCGCCGGTGTTGAAAAATCTGATGGACCGCCTGTTGCGCCAGCGCAACGATGTGCTGGCGTTTCATTCGGCGCCGGCGATGCAAGGCGGGACGGGCGCGTTGTTGGTGTTGTTGGCGCGGCGTTAGGCTGATTGCGCGACGAACGACGAAGACCAGGCCTGTGAGACACGCTTGCGCAAAGTGACGCGTCTTGGTGATGCCTCTCTCGGTCAGGGCCGCTCCTACGAGAGGTGACGCGTTCGCCAGGAAACATCTATTGAAGATCCCCATCGCGGCCGAAGCCGCTCCTGCGCGTGGATCGGCACTTCGAGATCATCGTTGGCGCCATGCCGTGCGGCCGCCAGCGACCGAACAGGCTTACGCGTCAGAACGCACGCTGGCGGTGAAACGACCTGCATCGATCACCTCGCCCAACTCCCACACCACCGCAGTGGCGTAGCAGCCCGGCGGCAATGCGAATTCGACCTGCAAGGTTTCTGCATCCGGCCAGCGATGGTCCAATCCTTGTGGGCGCAAACGCAAGGCGCGGCGCTCTTGCTTCAAGCCAGCGGCTTCCAGACCGATCCGCAACGCCTCGGACTGCGGATCGGCCAACGCGCCCCGCTCCACTGCCGCAGCTCGGTCGGTCGAGCGCAGCTCACCCACGCCCCACAACGGACCACTGGGATGGATATCGAAACGCGCCAGTCGCTCTGCCAGCGCATCGCTCCACGGCTCGGGGCCGAACACGCTGCGTGAACCATCCAACATCCAGGCCTCGCCCTCCAACGCGACATCCCAACTGCCCTGCTCCACGCGTGCGGTGAGCACGCGATTGAACAGTGCCGAGCGCGCCGCCGACAGCAGCATCGAGCGTTGATCGTTGCGCAGACGCCGCTTCGGTGCTGGCACCAACGCACCGTCGGCATCCTGCGTGTAGCCGAACATCGCCAGCGCCGATGCCACGTTGCCGCCATCGCGGCCGAAGCGTTGTTCGCCGAACCAGTTGGGAATGCCGCGTGCGGCGATTGCCTGCAAGCGTTGCTCGATCGCGTCGCGTTTGCCCTGCACCTGGCGCAGCGTCAACACGAAGCGATTGCCGTGCAACGCGCCGCGTTGCAGCTTGCGGTTGTGCCAGGTGCTGTTGATGACCTGCATTTCGTCGTCGTCGAGCATGGCGATGTCCGGCGCGATGCGTTTGGGCAGATGCACGCTGAAGCGCTGCGTGGTCACTGCGTGGCGATCCTTCAAGCCGGCGTAGCTGACACCCATTTCCGCAATACCCGCCCACAGCGCGAGTTTCTTGGCGATGTACGCGGTGTTCTGGCCACGCTTGCGCACGCTGAGCAACAGGTGCTCGCCTTCGCCGGAGGCTTCGAATGCCGGCACCTCATCGACTTGAAAATCTTCGGGCGTGCTGCGCATTGCCGCGCGAAGGACCGCAGCGCCATGCGCGCGCGGCAGGAGAGAGGTGTCGCTCATGCTGTGGTTGACCTTCGCGCCGACATCGCGTGCGCTGTGTGCCGAGTGTCTCGGCGCGGTGGTGTCGCATTGCAACGCCAAGGCGAGCCAGGCGTGCGTGACTGCGATTTAGAGCGGCTAACAAACCTTGCCAGCAGTGGTCAGGTGCGTGTGGACAGCACGCTCAGAACCGCAGGGTGCGCGTGATACTCACTGTACCGAGCACCGGCCGCGCCCGACCGGCGGTGAGCGCAGTCGATTTGTTAGCCGCGGTTACGCTGCGATCTTGCCGAGCAAGACCGCAGCCTGCGCAGCGATGCCTTCGCTGCGGCCCGTGAAGCCGAGTTGTTCGCTGGTAGTGGCCTTGACGCTGACCGCATCGAGCTCGATCGCCAGCAGACCGGCGATGCGCTCACGCATTGCCAGCGCATGCGGGCCGATCTTGGGGCGCTCGCAGATCACCGTGACATCGGCATTGCCGACGCGCCAGCCACGCTCGCGCAGCAACGAATCGCAATGCTGCAGAAACTGCGCGCTGTCGGCGTCCTTCCAGCGCTGGTCGGACGGCGGAAAGTGCTGGCCGATATCGCCCAGCGCCAAGGCGCCCAGCATCGCATCGCACAGCGCGTGCAACACCACATCGCCGTCGCTGTGCGCGAGCACGCCGTGGCTATGCGCCAGGCGCACCCCGCCCAGCATCAAGTGGTCGCCCACACAGAACGCATGCACGTCGTAGCCCTGACCGATTCGAAAAGTGAAAGACATGGGAAATCCGTGGTGAGTGAGAGTGCCCAACAACATGGAGCGAGCAGTCGTCTAGGTCGGCATGGACGTTGTAAAGAAACCACAGTGTACGAGTGGCCTACACAGCCGGTTCTGCGCACCGGCCTGGCAATCGTTCGACAGCCGCTCTAAAGCGTGTTGACGTCGTGATTGGCACCAGCAAACACAGCATCGCTGCGTGTGGCCACCGATTCGGCATCCACGGCAACGCCACGTCGTGCGAGTTCGAACTCAAAGCGTGCCAGATCTACGGGCGTGGTCACCTTGAAGTTGTCTTCGGCACCTTCCACCAGCAACGGGCGCAATCCCAGCCGTTCCATCGCCATCGCCTCGTCGGTCACGTCCACACTGGCCGCCGACGCTTCGGTGAGACCACGGATCAGTTGATGGCGACGAAACAGCTGCGGGGTCAGGGCGCGCCATAGCCGCTCGCGCGGTTCGGTGGCATCGATGCCCCCATCGTCGCCAGCACGCTTGAGGGTGTCGCGCACTGGTGCGGCCAGGATGGCGCCGACCGGGTCGCCGCGGCCGATTTCCAGCAGGCGTTCCAGATCGGCCAGCGCCAAGTTGGGACGTGCGGCGTCGTGCACAAGTACAAAGTCATCGGCACGCACGCTCTCGGGCAAGGCCAGCAATCCAGCCAGCACCGATGCGGCGCGGGTCACGCCTCCCACGCAGGTCAACACCGGCTTGGACTGCACCGCCGTCCAGCCCGGCCAGTCGGCATCGTCGGGGGCGAGTGCCACCACGATGCCGGCCACCGCCGGATGCGCGGCAAGCGCCGCCAAGGTGTAGGCCATCAATGGCTGGCCGGCAGCCTGCAGATATTGTTTGGGAATCTGCCCACCAAACCGCGTGCCGCGCCCAGCGGCCGGCACGATCGCCCAGATCGAGCCAGTCATGGCTTTTCCGCCGGTGCGGCAGGCTCGACGGGCTCGGCCGACGGCGCGGCCACTGCGGGCGGCAGCGATGGTGCATCTTCGACCACGCGATAGAACGTCTCGCCCGGTTTGATCATGCCCAGCTCGCTACGCGCGCGTTCTTCGATTGCCGCCTCGCCGTCCTTCAAATCCTTCACCTCTGCTGCCAACGCCTGGTTGCGTTGGCGCAGACCTTCGTTGTCCTGTGCCTGATGCGCGACCTGGGCTTCCAGCATCATCACTTCGCCGGAATTCCCAGGCCCGAACCAGAAGCGGTACTGCAGCCAAGCCAGCAGCACCGCCAGCACCAGCAGTAGCCAGCGCCAGTTGCGCACGACTTATCGCTTGATCGAAACGAACGCGTCGCGGCCGGCGTAACGCGCGCCGGAACCCAGCGCCTGCTCGATGCGCAGCAACTGGTTGTACTTGGCAACGCGGTCGCTACGGCACAGCGAACCGGTCTTGATCTGCGTGGCGGTGGTGGCCACGGCGATGTCGGCGATGGTTGTGTCTTCGGTTTCGCCCGAACGGTGCGAGACGATGGAGGCGTAGTTGGCCGCATGCGCCATCGCGATGGCTTCCAGTGTTTCGGTCAGCGTACCGATCTGGTTGACCTTGATCAGGATCGCGTTGGCGGTGCCCGAGTCGATGCCCTGCTTGAAGATCTTCGGGTTGGTGACGAACAGATCGTCGCCGACCAGCTGCACCCTCTTGCCGACACGGTCGGTCAGCAGCTTCCAGCCGGCCCAGTCGTCTTCAGCCAGGCCGTCTTCGATGCTGATGATCGGGTACTGCGCAACCCAGTCGGCCAGGAAGTCGACGAACTGCTCGCTGGTCAGGCGCTTGTTCTCGCCGACCAGGTTGTATTTGCCGTTGTCGTAGAACTCGCTGGAGGCCACGTCCAGCCCCAGCAGGATGTCTTCGCCGGCGGTGTAGCCGGCCTTGCCGATCGCTTCGAGGATGGTGTCCAGCGCTTCGATATTGCTGCGGAAGTCCGGCGCAAAGCCGCCTTCATCGCCCACTGCCGTGCTCAGGCCGTGGCCCTTGAGCACCGACTTGAGCGCGTGGAAGATTTCGGTTCCGGCACGCAGTGCTTCGGAGAACGAGGTGAAGCCGACTGGCAGCACCATGAATTCCTGAAAGTCGACGTTGTTGTCGGCATGCGCGCCGCCGTTGATGATGTTCATCATCGGCACCGGCAGCGACACATCCGATTCGGTAATGGTGGACAGGTACTGCCACAGCGGCTGCTTGCGCGAGGCGGCGACCGCGTGTGCGGCGGCCAGCGAAACGCCCAGCAGCGCGTTGGCGCCCAGGCGACCCTTGTTCTCGGTGCCGTCCAGATCGATCAGGCGACGGTCCAGACCCTGCTGGTCGGCCGCATCGAAGCCTTTCAGCGTCTCGGCGATGGTGCCGTTGACGTTCTTCACCGCGTGCAGCACGCCCTTGCCCAGGTAGCGGGTCTTGTCGCCATCGCGCAGTTCCACCGCTTCCTTGGTGCCGGTCGAGGCGCCCGAGGGCACGGCAGCGCGGCCAAACGCGCCGTCGTCCAGCGTGACTTCGGCCTCCAGCGTGGGATTGCCGCGGGAGTCGAGGATTTCGCGGGCGAGGATCTTGGCGATAGTGGTCATAGGAACGAGGGGTTACCAGTTAAGGGGGGGGGAAGTACACCGGAAACAAGCTGCAGGATTATCGCCGCGCACCGGCACGTTGCCAAATCGCCTTGAGCGGACCCACGCAAACCGGCACAGCGATGCCTCAGCCCCAGCGCAATCCACCCCCACGGCCACTGCCGCCAGTGGCGGCGCATGTGGAGCGCCGCCACTGGGCTGGAACTCATGCGAAGCGCGCGAAACCGTGCTTCTTGGTCACCGCGTCCAGTTCCATCAGGGTCTCGAGCAGTTCTTCCATGCGGTCCAGCGGCCAGGCGTTGGGGCCGTCCGACAAGGCCTTGGACGGATCCGGATGGGTTTCGGCGAACAGGCCGGAAATGCCCACCGCCACCGCAGCGCGCGCCAGCACCGGCACGAATTCGCGCTGGCCACCGGAACTGCTGCCCTGCCCGCCCGGCAGCTGCACCGAATGGGTGGCATCGAACACCACCGGGCACCCGGTGTCGCGCATCACGCTCAGCGAGCGCATGTCGCTGACTAGATTGTTGTAGCCAAACAAGGCGCCACGCTCGCAGACCATGATCTGCTCGTTGCCGGTCGACTTGGCCTTTTCGACCACCGGCTTCATGTCCCACGGCGCCAGGAACTGGCCCTTCTTGATGTTGACCGGCTTACCGGCGGCGCAGACATTCTTGATGAAATCGGTCTGGCGTACCAGAAAGGCAGGGGTCTGCAGCACGTCGACGACGGCGGCGACTTCGTTCATCGGGGTGTATTCGTGCACGTCGGTGAGCACCGGCACGCCGATCTGCTGCTTGACTGCAGCCAGCACCTTCAGGCCTTCTTCCAGGCCCGGGCCGCGGAAGCTGGTGCCGGAGGTGCGGTTGGCCTTGTCGAAGCTCGACTTGAAGATGAAGTTGATCCCCAGCTTGCCGGTGATCTCCTTGAGCTTGCCGGCCACGTCGAGCTGCAGCTGCATCGATTCGATCACGCAGGGGCCGGCGATCAGGAACAACGGCTGATCCAGGCCAACTTCAAAGTCACACAGTTTCATCAGGTCACCTATTGATTAAAGCCTCACCCAACGGGAGAGGGGTTGGGGTGAGGGTACGGCCAGCACGTAGTAGTTGAAGAACTTGAGTGCATGAGGCTTCGCCCGTACCCTCATACGCCCCTTGAGGGCACCTTCTCCCGGCGGGAGAAGGAACGGCTCACGCACGCGCTTCCTTCAACAACTTCCCGCCCGCCTTCTTCTCGCGCGCGGCGCGCACGAAGCCGATAAACAGCGGGTGCCCATCGCGCGGCGTGGAGAGGAATTCCGGATGCGCCTGGCAGGCCAGGAACCACGGGTGCGTCTCGCGCGGCAGTTCCACCATCTCCACCAGCGTGTCGTCCATCGACTTGCCGGAAATCACCAGGCCGGCGTCTTCCAGTTGGGTGCGGTAGCGGTTGTTGAACTCGTAGCGGTGGCGATGGCGCTCGGCGACCACATCCTTGCCGTACACCTCGCGCGCCAGCGTGCCGGGCTTCAACCGCTGCTCCTGCAGACCCAGCCGCATGGTGCCGCCCAGATCCGACTTTTCGTCGCGCTTTTCGACTTCGCCGGTGGCGGAGCGCCATTCGGTGATCAGGCCGATCACCGGATGCGGCGACTGGCGATCGTTTTCGGTGCTATTGGCCGCATCCAGATGGGCGACGTGGCGGGCATAGTCCACCACCGCGGCCTGCATGCCGTAGCAGATACCGAAGTACGGCACCTTGTGCTCACGCGCGTATTTGCAGGTCTGCACCTTGCCTTCGAAGCCACGGTCGCCGAAACCGCCCGGCACCAGAATGCCATCGATGTCCTGCAGCGCGGCCATGTCGCTGTCTTCCAGATCCTGCGCTTCCAGCCACTTCAAGTTGACCTTGGTGCGCTGACGCAAGCCGCCGTGTCGCAGCGCTTCGGCCACCGACTTGTAGGCGTCCTGGTGATCGACGTACTTGCCGACCACCGCAATGGTGACTTCGTCCAGCGGATGCTTGACCGCATCCACCACGGCCGCCCACTCGGACAGATCGGCCACAGCCACCTTGTCGCGCAGCTTGAACTGATCGATGACCAGCTCGTCCAGCCCCTGGCGGCGCAGTTCCAGCGGCATGCCATACAGCACGTCGATATCCGGACAGCTGATCACCGCGCGCTCGGAAACATTGGTGAACAACGCGATCTTGCGACGTTCCGAATCAGGCACCGCCTGCTCGGAACGGCACAGCAGCACGTCCGGCTGGATGCCGATCGAGCGCAGTTCCTTGACCGAATGCTGGGTCGGCTTGGTTTTCAATTCACCGGCGGCGGCGATGTACGGCACCAGGGTGAGATGCATGAACATGGCTTTTTCGGCACCGCGCTCGGTACGCACCTGGCGGATCGCCTCCAGAAACGGCAGCGACTCGATGTCGCCGACGGTGCCGCCGATCTCGATCAATGCCACATCGAAACCAGCGGTGGCCTCGTCGATGCAACGACGGATCTCGTCGGTGATATGCGGAATCACCTGCACGGTGGCGCCCAGATAATCGCCGCGACGCTCCTTGCGGATCACGTTCTCGTAAATCCGGCCGGTGGTGACGGAGTTTTTGCGGGAAAGACGCGTGCGCACGTAGCGTTCGTAGTGGCCCAGATCCAGGTCGGTCTCGGCACCGTCGTCGGTGACGTAAACCTCGCCATGCTGGAACGGGCTCATCGTGCCTGGATCGACGTTGATGTAAGGGTCCAGTTTCATCATCGTGACCTTCAGGCCACGCGCTTCAAGAATGGACGCAAGCGAAGCCGCCGCAATGCCCTTACCCAACGAGGACACTACGCCGCCTGTCACAAAAATCAGGGGGGTCATGGGGCTTGAAGCCTCCCAGAAATCCCTAGTTTAGCGGGTGACGGGCGAATGCCCAAGGGTTGCGTGACGCGGTTGCGATCACGCAGTGACAACCGTAGGCCGTGTGGGCCGCAAATGCAGACGCCCCAGCCGAAGCCGGGGCGTCTGTGTAACGCGTCGCCACTGTGCAGCGTGATCAGCGCGCGGGCTTCCTCTCTTCCTCTTCCTCGGGCGCGGCAACTTCGCCCTTGGGCTTTTGCGCGGCAGCGGCAGCGCGGCGCTCGGCCTTGCGCTCGGCTTCGGTCTTGGCCTTGGCGTCTTCGGCCTTCTGCGCGGTGGCGCCATGTTCGGTCCGCTGTGGGGCCGTCTGGGCCAGGGCAGGAAGCGCCGCCACTGCGGCCGCACCCAGGGTGAGCATGAGAATGTGCTTGAACTTCATGGTGTCCTCCGGTTTCGGTGACATCCTCAGGTGAGGACGTTTGGTTCCGAATCCAACGCCAGGGTAGCCAGTGCCACCCGGCCGCGCACTGAACGCCTGTCGCGTGCAAAAAGTTGGCTCAGCCCCCACACTTGGGCTTCGTTTCACGTGCCAACGAGATGCATGAACACCCGTTATAACGCCGCCGATATTGAAGTGCTGTCGGGCCTGGACCCGGTCAAACGCCGTCCTGGCATGTACACCGACACTGCGCGCCCGAACCATCTGGCGCAGGAAGTGATCGATAACTCGGTCGACGAGGCGCTGGCCGGTCACGCCAAGCAGGTCGAAGTGACCTTGCTCAAGGATGGCAGCTGCGAGGTGTCCGACGACGGCCGCGGCATGCCGGTGGACCTGCATCCGGAAGAGAAGATTCCCGGTGTGGAGTTGATCCTGACCCGCCTGCATGCCGGCGGCAAATTCAACAACCGCAATTACACCTTCTCCGGCGGTTTGCACGGCGTGGGCGTGAGCGTGGTCAACGCGCTGTCGACCAAGGTCGAGCTGTTCATCAAGCGCGAAGGCAGCGAGCACCGCATGGAGTTTCGCGACGGCATCGCCGCCTCCAAGCTGGAAGTGGTCGGCACCGTGGGCAAGAAGAACACCGGCACGCGGCTGCGTTTCTGGGCCGACCCGAAGTACTTCGACACGCCCAAGTTCAACGTGCGCTCGCTGCGCCATCTGCTGCGCGCCAAGGCGGTGTTGTGCCCCGGGCTGACCGTCAAGTTGCATGACGAGGCCACCGGCGAGCAGGACAGCTGGTACTTCGAAAATGGCCTGCGCGACTATCTGAAAGGCGAAATGGCCGAGCACGAGATGCTGCCGGCCGACCTGTTCGCAGGCAGCCTGAAGAAAGACACCGAGATCGTCGACTGGGCCGCGGCCTGGGTGCCGGAAGGCGAGCTCGTACAGGAAAGCTACGTCAACCTGATTCCGACCGCGCAGCACGGCACCCACGTCAACGGCCTGCGCTCGGGCCTGACCGATGCGCTGCGCGAGTTCTGCGACTTCCGCAATCTGCTGCCGCGCGGGGTCAAGCTGGCGCCGGAAGATGTGTGGGACCGGGTCACCTTCGTGCTCAGCCTGAAGATGACCGACCCGCAGTTCTCCGGGCAGACCAAGGAGCGTTTGTCCTCGCGCCAGGCCGCCGGCTTAATCGAAGGCGCCGCGCACGATGCCTTCAGCCTGTACCTAAACCAGAACGTGGACATCGGCGAGAAGATCGCGCAGATCGCCATCGACCGTGCCAGTGCGCGGTTGAAGACCGAGAAGCAGATCGTCCGCAAGAAGGTCACCCAGGGCCCCGCGCTGCCCGGCAAGCTGGCCGACTGCATCAGCCAGGACCTGTCGCGTACCGAATTGTTCCTGGTCGAAGGCGACTCGGCCGGCGGCTCGGCCAAGCAGGCGCGCGACAAGGATTTTCAGGCGATCCTGCCGCTGCGCGGCAAGATCCTCAACACCTGGGAAGTGGCCTCGGGCAGCGTGCTGGCCTCCGAAGAAGTGCACAACCTGGCGATCGCGATCGGCTGCGACCCGGGCAAGGACGACATCAGCGGGCTGCGCTACGGCAAGGTCACCATCCTGGCCGACGCCGACTCCGATGGTTTGCATATCGCGACCTTGTTGACTGCGCTGTTTCTCAGGCATTTCCCGGCATTGGTGGCCGCCGGCCATGTGTTCGTGGCAATGCCGCCGCTGTTCCGTGTGGACGTGGGCAAGCAGGTGTTCTACGCGCTGGACGAGGAAGAAAAGACCACGCTGCTGGACAAGATCGCGCGCGAGAAGATCAAGGGCCAGGTCAGCGTCACCCGCTTCAAGGGCCTGGGCGAGATGAATCCGCAACAGCTGCGCGAATCGACCATTCACCCGGACACGCGCCGACTGGTGCAGCTCACCATCGACGACGGAGAGCAGACGCGTTCGTTGATGGACATGTTGCTGGCAAAGAAGCGCGCGGGCGATCGCAAGCAGTGGCTTGAGAGCAAGGGCGATTTGGCTTCGCTGGAAGTCTGAAGACACCGGAAGCTTTAAAAGCCCCTCTCCCAGCCGGAGAGGGGACGGGCGAAGCCACTGTGTAATGGATGATGCGAGGCTTCGCCCATCCCCGCATCCGACCCTGCGCGGCGCCTTCTCCCGACGGGACAAGGAAGGGCTATCGGTTTTCTTTTTCGGTCGACGCTTACTTTTCACCGGACCGCATGAACCTTCCTCGCATGCTGCATCGGCCAACACGACACGCATGCCTTTATGCACATCCAGCGGACTCTGCCGTGGCTTAGCATCGTCGCTCCCCCGCACCGACGTCGATGCTCATGCCCTCTTTTCTCCGTGCCGGCCTGCTGGCGTGTGTCCTGCTTAGCGGGACGGCGCTGGCCGCTGCGCCAGATAAGAACGATAGTAAAAACGACGCCCAAAGCGACGCAAAGCACGATGCGGCAGCGTCAAAGCCTGCGCCGTTGCCGGCCGATGCCAGCGTGCGTCAGAGCACGCGTGTGGCCGGGCGCACGCTGAGCTATACCGCGACGGTGGGCACGCTGCCGGTGCGCGATGCGCAAGGCAAGACCACCGGCGAGGTGGTGTTCACCGCCTACACCGTCGATGGCAAGGAGCGTCCGGTGACCTTCGCGTTGAATGGCGTGCCAGGCGCGTCGTCTGTGTATCTGAACATGGGCGCGATCGGGCCCAAGGTGGTGGGTTTTGGCGCAGAAGGCGATAGCGCCTCGGCACCGGCGCCGTTGCGCGACAACCCGGGCACCTGGCTGGACTTCACCGATCTGGTGTTCATCGACCCGGTCGGCACCGGCTTCAGCCGTGCCCTGATCGGCGACGACGAAGCCAAAAAACAGTTCTACAACCCGCAGGCCGACGTGGAATATCTCTCGCGTGTGGTCTACGACTGGCTGCTCAAGAATCGTCGCCTGCAGGCGCGAAAGTATCTGGTGGGCGAAAGTTACGGCGGCTTCCGCGGCCCGCGCATTACCCAGTACCTGCAGACCAGATTAGGCGTGGCGATGAACGGCGTGGTGCTGGTGTCGCCGTATCTCAATCCGACCCTGGACGACAACAGCGATGTCTCGCCACTGGCCTGGATGATGACGCTGCCCTCGATCGCCGCCGCGCATTTGGAACGCCAGGGCCAGCTCAGCGACACGGCGATGCGTCAGGTGATCGATTACACGCGCGGCGACTATGCGGTGGCGCTGATGAAGGGACGCACCGACCCGCAGGCGACTGAAGCGATGCTGCAACAGGTCATCCGCATGACCGGGCTGGATCCGGCCTATGTACGGCGCTCAGGCGGACGTCTGGAGACGCAGGCGTATTTGCGCGAGGTGTTCCGCGACAAGGGCGAATTGGGCAGCCGCTACGATTCCAACGTGACCGCGTTCGACCCGTTCCCCAACGACCCCGAGCAACGCGCCAACGACCCACTGCTGGACAGCATCATCGCGCCGACCACCACGGCAATGGTGGATTTCGTCACTCGCGTGGTCGGCTGGAAGGTCGATGCGCGTTATCAGGCGCTCAACTACGACGTCAACACGCTATGGGACTGGAACGACGAACTGCGCAAGGGTGCGGTGACGCAGCTGCGCCAGTCGGTGGCGATCGACCCGAAACTGCGCGTGCTGATCGCGCATGGCTGGAACGATCTCTCCTGCCCGTTCATGGGTTCGGTGCTGACGGTGGACCAGATGCCGGCGATGGGTAACGACCCCAAGCGCGTGCAGGTGCGCGAGTATCCGGGTGGCCACATGTTCTATAACCGCGCCGACAGCCAGGCGGCGTTCCGCAACGACGTCAAGACGATGTACGAAACACGCTGAGCGCAGCCATCGCCGGCCGCAGACGCGGCTGGCGATGGCTCACGCCAGCTGCGAGCGAGTTTCGCGTGTGGTTGCGGAGCGAACGGGCAGAGCCCTTCAGCCTTACGGCCACCGCGCATGTGTTCGTCGCGCATCTGTCCTTGCCTCTGCCAGATTGGAAGCTGCACCAGGCGCGGTTGCAGCCGCGCATGCCAAGACGCGCGCCGGCTACTCCCAATCCCCCATCCCCACTCACAACGCTCCGGGCTGGGTGGCCTTGACGTTCCAGCCCAACCACTCGTAGACACGGTAGCGCGCGATGCCCAGGTATTCGTGCAAGGCGACATCGGCAACGGTGAAGTTGTAGCTCTGCGGCAACCAGGCCCAGGAGGCGGTCAACCAATCCGAGCGCACCGGCGTGGCCTCGATGCCGAAATGCCGGAAATACAGTTCGGCACGCCGCAGATGGGTGGCCGACGACACCAGCACGACCCGGTCGGCGCGGTATTTGCGCAGCAACGGCTGGCTGAACTGCGCGTTCTGCCAGGTGTTCATGCTGGACGGCTCCATGATCAGATCGGCCTGATCGATGCCCAGCCTGATCAACACCTGCCGATACACCACCTCCTCGGACAAGCCTAGCCCGCGCGCGTCGCCGCCACTGATCTCGATCTTGCAGTCACCGCCATGCGCGCGGCATTGCCGATACAGCCGCGCTGACTCGACGATGCGGCCGTAAGCAAACACGTTCGCTTCGGCGGTGGCATCCGGGCCATCCGGACGCACCGTGCCCGCGCCAAGCAACACGATCATGTTGCGCGAGCGCCAGTCGTTGAAATCGTTGACGCCGGTCTGCTGCAACCCGTGCAGCATCCAGGTTGGCAATGGGCCGCAGCCGATCAGCAGCAGCAACGCCAGCGTTGCCGCCGCCAGCAGCCGTGCGCGACGCAGCCAACGCCGGCGGCCGATCAGCCAGGACAACAAGAACAGCACGCACACCAGCGCAAGCATCATCGGCGCGTTTTCCTCAGGCAGAACGCGTTAGAACATCGGTATCGAACGGGATGACCTGTCATGGAACGACCCGCAAATAGCGCCGCATCATCGCCCACCGAGGTGACCGCAGCGCGACAACGCTCAGGTCCAGCTAAACCAGTCGAAACAGCGCAGGATCAAATACGCCACGCCGCCGGCGGCCGGGATGGTCAGAATCCAGGCCCAGACGATGCGCTCGATCACGCCCAGCCGCAACGAGCGCGGATTCTTGGCAAAGCCCACGCCCATGATGGCGGTGGAAATGCTGTGCGTGGTCGACACCGGCATGCCGAAATGCGCGGCCACGGTGAGCACGGTGGCCGAGCTGGTTTCTGCGGCAAAGCCATGGATGGGATGTAGCTTGACCATCTTGTGGCCGAGCGTCTTGATGATCTTCCAGCCACCCGAGGCGGTACCGGCGGCCATCACCACCGCGCAAGTCAGCACGATCCACATCGGGATACCGTCGCCGGCCGCGATGCCGGTGCCCGGATGCAGGAAGCTCAACCAGCCTGGTAGATCGTCCAGTGCACCGGCCGACTGCGCCCCGATCAGGGTCATGGCAATGGTGCCCATGGTCTTTTGCGCGTCGTTGTGACCGTGCGCATAGCCCATGTAGGCAGCAGAGGCGATCTGCGCCTTGCCGAAGAAGGCGTTGACCCAGCGCGGCCGCGCCAGCCGCCCGATCGGCCCGCCCAGTTTGGCCATGCCGGCGATGATCGCCCACAGCAACAACATCACCACGATCCCGAGCAGGAAGCCGGCAATCGGCGAGGTGATCATCGGCACGAACACCTTCCACAACAGGCCCTTGTTCTTGGCCCAGTTGCCGATGTTCTCAGACCAGATCAACGCGTCCCAGTCGTTATGCGCTGCAGCCAGGCCGGCACCGCATAGGCCACCGATCAAGGCGTGCGAGGACGACGACGGCAGGCCCTTCCACCAAGTGATCAGGTTCCAGATGATGCCGCCCAGCAGCGCGCACAGAATCACCTGCGGGGTGACCTCGACCACGTTGGTGTTGAGCAGGCCGGAGGCAATTGTCAACGCCACCGCGGTGCCGGTGAGCGCGCCGATGAGATTCATGCCGGCTGCCAGCATCACCGCCCAACCCGGCGACAACACCTTGGTGGCGATGGAGTTGGCGGTGTCGTGAAAGCCGTTGATGAACTCGAACACCAGGGCAGCGAAGATCACCACCAGAACTAAGGTAAGCACGCGGCGACCTCAACTGTTCTTCAGCACGATCTGGTACACCACCACCCCTGCCTCGCGGCAACGGTCGATGGCCTTTTCCAGAATCTCGAAGAATTCCTTGAGCAGGAACATCTGCAGCGTGTCCAGGCGACCGGAATAGATGTCGCGATACAGCTCCAGCATCAACCGATCAGCCTCGTTTTCCAGCATGCGCAGCTTGTCGTTGAGCGCAGTCATGCGATCGATATTCATATGCGGAAGGTCGTTGACCATTTCCACCACGACGGCGGCGGCCTGTTCCAGCATCGCCGCGCGCGGCGCGAAGTCGATGTGTTCCAGATGCTTGGTCGCCAGCGAATAGCGGTCGGCGAACTTTTCGATCTGCTTGGGAATCTTGTACAGCGCCGAACCCAGCGCTTCGATGTCTTCGCGCTCGATCGGGGTCATGAAGCTGTCCACCAGCGCCTGGCCGATCTTGTCCAAGGCGGCGCGCTCGCGCAGGCGGGCCAGCTTGAAGGCGTCCAGCGCGGGTTGGCGGTCGGACGTGCGCATCATGGCGTGCAAGGCCTTGGTGCTGTCGTAAGCGGCCTGCGCCCCTTCGTTCAGAAGCGAATAGAACTGCTTGCCGGAACCGAAGATGGTCTGCAACGAGAACATGGGTGGACAACTTCCTGCCGTCGACGGAGAGACGGACGCCAAGCGCGAATTATGACCGTTTCATGACCTGTCAGGGTATCTCGGCGGCGGAAGCGGCCTTCACATCGGCATTTCCCAGCTCAAACCACCCTGCGGTTTGCTAACATGCCACCGCGCCGTCGGGCGCACCCTATGGAAGACGACCACCTACCCCCCCGTTGCCGCCCCGCCTTGTCGCGCGCCGGCCAACCCAGTGCTCGCCCGCCCTCCCCTTCACTGACCGGGGAAGACGCCCGTGGTTGAGTTTTTGATCGTGATCGCGCTGATTTTGTTGAACGGCTTCTTCGCCATGTCGGAGATGTCCCTGATGACCTCGCGCAAGAGCCGCCTGAAGCAGATGGCCGGCTCCAGCAAGCGCGCCGCGCGGGCCCTGGCATTGGCCGAAAGCCCGGAAAACTTTTTGTCCACGGTGCAGATCGGCATTACCTCAATCGGCATTCTGACCGGCCTGTTCGGGGGTGAAGCCATCGGCGAGGCCATTGGCGTCTGGCTGCAGCGGGTGTTCCCTGCGCTGTCGGCCAGCTTCGCGCTGATCGGCGAACCCAAACCCTATTCGGCGGTGATCGGCAGCACGCTGGCGGTGGCCTTGATCACCTTCCTAACGCTGATCTTCGGCGAACTGGTACCCAAGCGGCTGGCGCTGCGCAATTCCGAAGACATTGCCGGCGTGGTGGCGGTGCCGATGGCGTGGCTGGCCAAGATCGCTGCGCCGGGCGTGTGGGTGCTGGCGCGCTCGACCCGGTTGGTGCTGCGCATGTTGGGCATGGGCAAGGACGCATCGGCGTCAGTGACCGAAGAGGAGATCCGCATGCTGGTGGCCGAAAGCCACGAGGCCGGCGTGATCGACGCGCACGAGCGCGACATGATGAATCGCGTGATGCGACTGGGCGACCGCACCGCCGACAGCCTGATGACACCGCGCAACCGCATTGCCTGGCTGGATGCCAATGCCGATGGGGAACGCACTCTGCAGGTGATGCGCGAGCACGAATTTTCGCGCTACCCGGTGTATCGCGGCAGCGACCAGGACATTGCCGGGGTGCTGGAGGTCAAATCGCTGGTCACGCGTATTGATGGACACGGCGCGCACTTGTTCCAGGCACTGCGCGACACCTTGTTCGTGTCCGAATCCACGCATGCGATGAAGCTGCTGGAGATCTTTCGCGAAGAACAGCAGTCGATGGCGCTGGTGGTCGACGAATACGGCGAAATCCGCGGGCTGGTGACCATCAGCGACCTGATGGGCGCGGTGGTCGGCCGTCTGCAGGCGGTGGAAAACACCGACGAAGATGCGCTGGTGATCACGCGCGGCGACGGCTCGCTGTTGATCGACGGTTCGCTGCCGGTGGAAGAATTGCGCGAAGTGCTGGGCGCCGAGCTGCCCGAAGCCGACTACCACACCCTCGCCGGTCTATGCATCTACTACTTCGGGCGCATTCCGCAGGCGGGCGAGTTCTTCGATTGGGCCGGCTGGCGCATCGAGATCGTCGATCTGGATGGGGCGCGTGTGGACAAGCTGCTGCTGAGCCGCATCGGCGATGAGGACAGTGATGACATCGTCGGATAACGGCGCACCGCCATCCGAGGCATCGGTTGATGCGCAGATGCGGTATCGCAACGAAGGCATCCGCAGCTTGCTGGCGACCTTCAGCGAGGGCGACCCGAATCATGTGTTGCGTGTGCGCGAGATCCTGGCCGATCTGCAGCAGAGCGCATTCGGCGTGTTTCTGTTTCTGGCGATCCTGCCGTCCTTCATTCCGATTCCCGGTGTGGCCGGTGGCATCAGCGGGCCGCTGACGGTGCTGATCGGCGTGCAGATGATGTGCTGCCTGCGTAAACCGTGGGTGCCGCGCTTCATCGGCGAGCGCGGGCCGCGACGCAGGACCAGTCAGCGTTTCGTTGCGCGGCTTGCACCGACGCTGCAGCGTTTGGATCGGCTGCTCAAGCCGCGTTTGCACGGCATGCTGGATCGTTTGCCTGCGCAGGTCGTCACCGGCGTGCTGCTGGTGCTGGTCGGTATTTTGCTGACGTTGCCGATCCCGTTCACCAACTACATCTTCGGGCTGATTCTGCTGTTGTTTGCGCTGGCCCTGCTCGAGCGCGATGGCGCATTGCTGCTGGTGGGCTGGGCGGCGGCGCTGGTGTCAGTGGCGGTGTTCGGCGTCACTTCTGACCAGCTGTTGGATCTGGTGCGCGATTGGTGGCCGGTCGCCTGGCGCTGATGCGCGACGAGCGGCACACCTGATCGACCGCCGTTACTTGAGATCGACCACGCGGTTGTCGGACAAGCTACCCGGATCATCGGTCACGGCGGTCATCACAAAATACAGCGCCTTGCCGAGCAGCCCGCTCGGGCCGTCCCAGTACTCGGCCGATTCGGCACGCACATGGATCAGACGCAGACGCGCATCGTCCTTGCCGCCCGGGAAAAATACCTGCATTGTCGGCGACCACAGCTGCTCGATCTTGGCGTGGTCGTTGAGCACGCGTGCGGTGCCAGCCACCGATACATAGCTGTTTTTAGAGGCCGATGCATAGGCCACGTTGAAACGCGGATCTGCGGCGATTTCCGCCACTTTCGGGCTGTCGGCAGCAGTGGCGAACCATAGGTCGCCATCGAATTCCACCTCCTGCGTGCCCAGCGGCCGGCTGACCAACTTGCCGTCTGCCGAGACGGTCGTAAACATCGCAATGTCCACGCCGCGGATCAATTCTGCCAACTGCTTGATGCTCTCGCTGCGTTCCTGAAGTTGCATGCTGGTCTTCCCAATGGAGGTGCACGCATCTGAGCGGATCGCCGCGCAAAGCGACGTGAATCACGCAGTGGTCACGTCCAGCTCGCGGCAGGCGATGGCAGCGATTTCGAACGAGCGTAACCGCGCCGCGTGGTCGTAGATGTTGGCGGTGAACAACAGCTCGTCCGGTGTGTGGCGGTCGATGAACTCGGCCACGCCTTGTGCGATCTGGTCAACATCGCCCAGCACGGTGCAGGCCAAGGCGCGCTCCACGCCGGCACGTTCCTGCGGTTGCCAGAAGGTGTCGATATCGTCGATCGGCGCGGGAATCTTGCCCGGCCTGCCGCGACGCAGGTTCACGAAACTCTGCTGCTGGGTGGTGAACACGCGGCGCGCCTGCGCTTGCGTCTCGGCTGCCACCACATTCAGGGCCAGCATCACGTGCGGCTTGGCCAAGTGCGCGGACGGGCGGAATTCGCGGCGGTAGATCGCGACGGCTTCGTCCATCGCATCGGGCGCGAAGTGCGAGGCAAACGCGAACGACAAGCCCATTGCTGCAGCCAGCCGTGCACTGAACAGGCTGGAGCCCAGCAACCACACCGGCACCTCCAACCCGGCGCCCGGTGCGGCCTGCACCAGTTGCCCCGGCACGGCCGGCGCGAAGTAGCGCAGCAGCTCGGCCACGTCCTGAGGGAAGTGATCGGCACTGTCGAAATAACGGCGCAAGGCGCGCGCGGTGGGCTGGTCGGTGCCGGGGGCGCGGCCCAGGCCCAGGTCGATGCGTTGTGGGTACAGCGACGCTAGCGTGCCGAACTGTTCGGCCACCTGCAGCGGCGCATGGTTGGGCAGCATGATGCCGCCGGCGCCGACGCGGATGGTCTTGGTGCCGCCGGCGACGTGACCAATCAGCACCGCAGTGGCGGCGCTGGCAATGCCCGGCATGTTGTGGTGCTCGGCCAGCCAGTAGCGCTGATAGCCCCAATGCTCGGCGTGCTGAGCCAGATCAAGCATGTTGGCAAAGGCCTGGGTGGTGTCGCTGCCTTCGCAGACCGGCGCCAGATCGAGCACGGAAATGGGCGTCATCGGATGACTCCGGGGTAATGAATGATGTGCAAGAGATGGGGCTGACTGGGCGGCATTGCTACCTGCCGAGGTAGTGCTGAGGGGATTACAGCATTCCAGTGGTCGAACAGCGAGGGGATTTGCGGATGGATTTTTTGCAATCGGCAAGCCTGGCACAACCGAATCAGAGGCTTCCGTTGTGTTGGGATGCAAGGCTTTGCTGGGGCCGCATTCGAGACAAGGGACTTGGTAGTGGCACGGTGATCGGCACAGGGACCCTGACCCCAACCCTCTCCCGGGGGGAGAGGGGATTAACGACGGTGCGCGGCGGCTGTTGTTGCGTTGCGCTAAGTGATTCGTACGCGAATGCATTTGCCTGGCTACGAAGCACTGGTGCTGCGTGATCTAGCTGCTGACTATGATAGAAGCCGCCCTGGCTGCGATAGAAGCCGCCCTGGCTGCCCCTGCACGACGAATGGCTACGACCGCTCCGCTTAACCCTGCTTCCGGCGCTGCACAGATCGCCGCGCGTATCGATCGGCTGCCGGCCAGCGCCACGCTGTGGCGATTGGTTGGCTTGTTGGCGTTGGGTGGGTTTTTCGAGTTGTACGATCTGTTTCAGACCGCCTACATCAGCCCCCGGGCTGATCCGCGATGGCATTTTCGCCAGCGGTGAAGATGGCGTGTTTGGCATGTCCGACCAGGCCGCGTTTGCGGCGGCGACGTTTCTAGGCTTGTTCGTCGGCGCCGCATTGTTGAGTCCGTTTTCCGATCGTTTTGGGCGCCGGCCGGTGTTCACCTTCGCCTTGATCTGGTACACCGCCGCGACCGTGGCGATGGGCCTGCAAAGCACTGCGACCGGCGTCATCGTGCTGCGCTTTGTCGTCGGCATTGGTTTGGGCATCGAGCTGGTCACGATCGACACGTATCTGTCCGAATTGGTGCCACGGCATATGCGCAGCGCCGCGTTCGCCTTTGCGTTCTTCGTGCAGTTTCTGGCAGTGCCGGCGGTGGCGCTGACCGCCTGGATGCTGGTGCCGTATGCACCGTTGGGCGTGAGCGGCTGGCGCTGGGTGGTGTTGCTGAGTGGCGTGTTTGCATTGGCGATCTGGTGGCTGCGCAGCCGTTTGCCGGAATCGGCGCGTTGGTTGGCGGCGCAAGGACGTTATGCCGAAGCGGACGCAGTGCTGACCCAACTGGAAACACGCTGCGAACGCGATCTGGGCGCGCCCTTGGCTGCGCCGGACGTCGTCTCGCCGTTGCCGGCAAGCCAGACGCAGGCATCGCTCCAGGCGCAGGCATCGCTGTTGTGGCGTGCGCCGTATCGCGGGCGCATCGGCATGCTGGTGGTGTTTCATATTTTTCAGGCGATCGGCTTCTTCGGCTTCGGCAATTGGCTGCCGGCACTGATCTCGGCGCAAGGCACCGGTGTGACCAAGAGCCTGGGCTATTCCTTTGCAATCTCGCTGGCCTACCCGTTGGCGCCGCTGCTGTTGCTGCGCTTTGCGCAGCGCTGGGAAAACAAATGGCAGATCACTGCATCAGCTTTGGGCGCAATGCTGTTTGGTGTACTGTTCGCGCTGCAGCATCAGGCGATCGGCATGGTGTTATGCGGGGCGATGATCGCGTTCTGCAATGCCTGGATGAGCTTCGCTTACCACGGCTACCAGGCCGAGCTGTTCCCCACCGGGTTGCGCGCGCGGGCGGTGGGTTTCTGTTATTCCTTCAACCGTCTTTCCACCGCCGTGAGCAGCGTACTGATCGGTTGGTTGCTTGCCCAGGTCGGCAGCCATGGCGTACTGGCATTTATCGTGATCAGCATGTCGATCGTGGCTAGCGTGATTGCGTTGTTCGGACCGCGTACGCGCAATCGTGCGCTGGAAGAAATTGCAGGTTAATCGTGGCGGCGACGCGAATAAGCCAGGTGAGATTACGCGCCTGAGCTTGTAACTGCATCGGCGTGGACAGCTGCCTGCTCAGCAAGCACAATGCCTAATGCGACCGTGCGGTCGGCAACCGCAGCAAGGCTGGTGCGATGCGAAACCACCACCAACACGGTCTGCGGCAAGCGCTGCCGCAGCATGCACAACACCTGATGTTCGGCATACGCATCCAGCGCGCTGGTGGCTTCGTCCAGCACCGCCAAGGTCGGTTTGCGCAACAACACCTGCGCCAACAGCAGGAGCTGCGATTCGCCACCGGAAAGGCGCCCGTCCTGGCCGTTGATTCGCGTCTCTAAACCTTGCCCATCGCGCTGTAAACGTTCGCTCAAACCGACATCGCCCAAAACGTCCCACATGCGTGCATCCGCTGTGCCGGGCAGCGCCCAGTTCAGACAATCGCGCACGGTGCGCTGCCACGGCCGCACGCCTTGGCCGATGTAGGCGCTATGCCTAACCAATGCGCGATACGCGGCAAAATCCAGCCGACGCCCGGCCATATGCGCGGTGAACTGCGATGGCGGCGTCTGCCCGGAGAGCACATCCATCAGACTGCTCTTGCCGATGCCGGACGGCCCGACGACCAGGGTCATTTCGCCCGGCAGCAGAATCATCGGATCAAGATCGAGCCTGGGTAGCGGCGCTGCCAAGCCGATGTGTTGGAGATGCAATGCTGTCGGCAAGGGCGCTGCCGTTTCGGCCGACGCTTGCGTACGCGTCGTACCCAGTTCCACATAGCGCCGCCACAACTGCAGCGCCGGCCAGGCCGAGCGCAGTTGCTGGACGCTTTGCCGCGTGGTGACCAAATACGGCATCAAGCGCCCGAGCAGCAGGCTGACGGTGATCAGTGCGGCACGATCGGCGCCCTGCCAGAGATTGGCCAGCATCAGAATGCCGGCGATTGCGGCCACCGCAGTGAGTTCCAGCACCAGTCTGCTGCCCGCTACCAACTCCTGCTGGTGCGCATAGCCCTGCCCCAGCCGTATGGAAATGCGCTCGTAATGGCAGGTTTCGACGTCTTCGCGCTGAAACGAGCGCACATGCCGCAGGCGACGCGGGAAGTCTTCGCTCAACCAGAACAGCTGCGTCATGTCGGCCACGTAGTCGCGGCTGATGCGTGCCTGCGCATCGCTGCTGGAGATGCGCAGTCCCATCCATGCCAAAGCGAGCAGCAACGGCATCGCCGTCAATAGTGCGGGTGCGATCAGCACGGCAATGCAGATGCTCACCAGCGCAGTGATGCCGGCCACCAACAGTTGCAGCACCGCGCTGAAGCCTTGTGTGGCGATTTCGATGTTGTAGGTGAGTACGTTGGCGATTTCTGCCGAACTGGCGCCCGACAAGGCTGGCAGCGGTGCATCGATCAACGCGGCATGCACGCGCCGCCGTAACCCGATCGCATAGCGACTGGTCAGCCGTGCGGCCAGCCGTGCGCTATGCCATCGCAGTGCGGCAAACACCAGGCTGATGCCTGCAAACAACGCCACTTGCAGCGGCAAACCATCAGGCAATGCCAGCCGATAGCCGGCCAGGCGCACGCTGTGACCGGGTTGCACCAAGGGCACCAGGCACACCGCAACGAGGCTGCCGGCCAATGCAGCCGCCAACGACAACGCGACATAGAGCGCGATGGTTGGCAGGTCAGCAGGCACCAGCGTGCTGACGAAATTGCGCAACGCGGCGCGTATGCGGTCGCGGGAGACGTAGGTCTGCATCTCAGTGACGCAGGTCGTGCAAGACCGGCTTCGGCACGATGCTGGCCGCACGGGTCACGCCACGACGCACCGGCATCTGCGCCCTCATCGCAGCAGCTGCAGCAGTGCATCCACCGATGCCTGCGGATACGCGCCACGCCGCAGCGTGAACATGCCGATGCGCTGCACCTGTTCGACAAAACGCTGCCATGCCGGTTGGCCCGCAGCATACGGCTGATCGTGCGCCAGACGATCGGCAATGTGCTCGACGGGCGTTGGCACCAGACACTGCGCCGATGTGCTGGCCGGTGTGCTGGACAGCATCACCACTGCGCACAGCTGCAAAGGCGTGCGCGCAAGCCGTGCACGGCCATGGCGGATATCGATTTCGAACTTTTCCAAACCGCTGCGGCGGCGGATGGTCGGCGATGCGCTGATCCACGCGCGGGTGTCTGCATCGACCAGGCCAAGCGCGTCGGAGCGCAGATGCAGAAAGTTGGCAACGCCGGTGGTCAGCAGACTCTCCGGCGCAACGAACACGCCGTCTTCGGCGATGAAGTCCAGGCCATGTAGCAAACTATGCAATGCCAGCGTCGACTTGCCCGCACCGCTGGCGCCGAGCAACAGCACGCTGCGTCCGCGCCGGCCCACACAGGCACCGTGCAGCGGCACCAATCCCATCCCACGCGCAGCAAGCAGAAATACTGCAAATTCGATCAGCTCATAACGCACGTGATAAGCGTGCGCGAGCATGTCCTCGGAGACCACCAGCATGGCGCAGCGCTCGGGCACCGACAGCATCAGATAGTTGCAGGCATCCATGACGCCGCACAGCAAGCCACCGCTTGCATGCGTGCGCACCGGCGGCGGCTCTGCGCTCGACGGCGCCTGGCCACGCGACATCAGATCCAGCGTGATGTGGAATTCCGGCGCACCCGGCAAGCGATGCGCCGGCAGGCCTGCATAAGCGGCATCCACCAACGCCAGTAGTGCTTCGCTCTCGCTCTGGAAATGAAACAGCGCGCCGAGAATCTGCCGGCGCACAACCAAACGACGCACGCTGCGCTCGCCGAACGGGTCTGCCGCCGATATCGCATTGCTGGGCGCCGCCGAGCGTGCTGTATCGCTCACTGGCAGGAGTTGCGCCAACGCGGCCGAGTGCGGCATTCCTTCCATCCATTGCATCGATCTGCCGGTGTGTGTCGTTCGGCTAGCCAAAGGTTGCATCGCGGCACATGCACAACGCTTCGCACAGTGCGCATCGCAGCCCCGCAACCAAATGCACCTGCGTGCGCACCTACTGCCGAGCCGAATGCCGGTGTTTGCGCGCGCTGCCGCTGCGCGCACCTGGCGACAGAACGAGAGCCTTGTGCAGATGCTAAAGATCCAGGTCAGTCATTCGTATTTTCTGCGTTACGACCCAAAGCAGTGGGAACGCGGCAAGCCGTATCCGCCGTTGGCAACGCTGCAGATAGCGGCGTTACTGCGCGAGCGTGGCCATGCCTTGAGCCTGTTCGACGCGATGCTTGCCGACGATGTGCAGGACTACACCGGCGCGTTGCGCGAGGCGCATCCGGACCTGGTGGTCTTCTACGAAGACAACTTCAACTTCCTCACCAAAATGTGCCTGAGCCGCATGCGCGAAGCTGCCTGCCAGATGATTGGGCAGGCCCGCGCGGCAGGCTGTCGCGTGCTGGTGGCCGGATCGGATGCCTCCGACAACCCGGATGCGTTTCTGGCTGCTGGTGCGCACGCGGTACTGGTCGGCGAAGGCATCGCGCCACTGCTGGAACTGGTGGCGCGCGCTGAAGCAGATCCAACCATCGAGACAGAGGCCTGGCTCGCGGGCATTGCACGTATCGCCACCAGTCACTCTACCGAGGCACACGTCCACCGTGGCGCACAACCGCCGGACGCACGCCTGAGCGGCCTGCCTGCGTGGGACCTGGTCGACATGCCGCGCTATCAGCGCTTCTGGCAGCAACGGCACGGCTATTTCAGCTTGAACATGGCGGCCTCGCGCGGTTGCCCGTTCCGTTGCAACTGGTGCGCCAAACCGATCTGGGGCAATCACTACAAGCGCCGCGAGGCGGAAGACGTGGCTGCCGAAATGATCAATCTCAAGCGCAGCTTCCAGGCCGATCACATCTGGATGGCCGACGACATCTTCGGCTTCCATATCGATTGGGTGGAAGCCTTTGCACAGCGCTTGACCGATGCCGATGGTGCGATTCCCTTCACCATCCAGACCCGCGCCGATCTGGCCAGCGAGCGCATGGCCGCAGCGCTGGCGCGCGCCGGCTGCGCAGAGGCCTGGCTGGGTGCAGAAAGCGGCAGCCAGCGCATCCTGGACAAGATGACCAAGGGCACGCAGGTCGGCGAGGTGATCGCCGCACGTCAGCGCTTGGGTGCGCGCGGCATTCGCGTGGGTTTCTTCATTCAACTGGGTTATCTGGGCGAAGAGCTAGAGGACATCCTAGCCACGCGCGCGCTGGTAACGCAGGCCAACCCGGACATCATCGGGGTCAGCGTGTCATATCCCCTGCCCGGCACCAAGTTTTACGAAGAAGTGAAAAACCAGTTGGGCGGCAAGACGCATTGGCAGGACAGCGACGACCTGGCGATGATGTTCCATGGTGCTTACGATTCCGAGTTCTATCGCAGCGTGCGCGATCTGCTGCATACGCAAGTCGATCTGCAACAGGCACGCACCACGATGACGGCCGATGCGTTCGCGCAGGCATCGGAGCGGCTGGAAGCGCGTTGGTCCGCACTGATCGCATCGGAACGACAGCATCGCACCGAACCGCTGGTCAGCGTTGCAGCACGTCAACCGCGGCAGTTGGCGAGCGTGTTGGTCGGCTAGCGCGCAATACCTCGCAGCCTCTCCAAACATCACCTCGCCTTACCGGATCACACCCGCATGCAGCCTTCCCTTCGCACCATCAAGCACGGCCTGCGCACGGCCACCGAACGGCTGGCCCAGGAATTGGCACAGCCGGGAGAGCTGGTGCCGCAATGGGATCGGTTGCAATGGCAGCTGGCGGCAGCAGCGGCAGCAGCGCATGGCGTGTCGCCGCTGCTGCAGCGTCGCTCGCTGTGGCAGAACCCGGAATGGACCACGTTTCTCAGCGAGCAACGCCGCCATGTCGAAGATCTGCATCGGCGCATCGCGCTGCTGCTCACGCGCATCGATGCGGCGGCGCGCGATGCAGGCATCGCGTTGGTCGGCCTCAAAGGCACCGCACTGCATCGGCTTGGCGTGTATCTGCCCGGCGACCGCCCGATGGCCGATATCGATCTGCTCGTACAGCCGGGGGACGCACCAGCTGCAGCGGCACTGCTGTGCGAACTCGGTTACGTGGCCTCTTTCGAACAATGGAAGCATCAGGTGTTCAAGCCGATGCACGGCGAAGCGGTCGCGGGGTTGGGCGAGCATCGCGATGCGCCGATCACTATCGAGCTGCATACGCGTATCCAGGAACGCTTGCCGGTGAGCAGCGTGGAGATCACCGCACGCATCCTGCCAGAGCGTCAGCAGCCGGGCTTGAATCCTTACCCGTCCATCGGAGCGTTGATGTGTCACATGTTGCTGCATGCGGCCGGTGGCATCTGCCATCGCAGCATCCGGCTGATGCATCTGCACGATCTTGCGTTGCTTGCCACACGCATGGGGCAGCGCGATTGGGACCAATTGTGGAAAGACCCGAACGTGTCGCCGTGGTGGGCATTGCCGCCGCTACTGCTGTTGCAACGCTACTACCGCAGTGTGGTGCCGCCGGCAGTGATGGCGCGCCTGCAGGCCGACTGCCCGCGATTGTTGCGCATGCGTGCTGCCCGCCAAACCCTGACCACGGCTTCGTGCTCCAACCTGTGGTTGCCGGCGCTGCCCGGCATCGAATGGTCACGTTCGCTGAGCGAGGCGCGGCAGTATTTGCATAATCGCGTTGCGCCCTCGGCTGAGAGCCGCAAGGAACGCGCGGAGATGTTGCAGACCCAGTTGTGGCTTCAGGGACAGCCATGGGTGCGGCAGACCCAGGCGCGCCGATTGATGACACGCCTGACTCGACCGGTGCCACGCACCGACATGCTGTATGTGGTGCGTGCGGCGTTGGACGGATATTTGCAGCCGGTGTGAGGCTGCACGTGGTTTGCGCAACGTGCTGATACTTTCCAAGTGAGCACTGTTGCGATTTGCGTAGCGAGGTCTTGTAGCGGTATCGGTTGAGTCAAGACGCGATCGCGCGTAGTTGATGTAAGCAGCCTCTGTCCTACTCCGTGCACGCACACTCAGCGCAGCGGTCGCTGCTCGCACAATTGCAGGTAGATCGTTTCGAACAGACGCGTGGTCAATGCCGCGTCTTCACGTACCGCACGACACTGCGCCGCCCAGGCCAGGCGCAAGCGCAGCTCGTCGTCGGCCAGCACCTGACGAACGGCTTCTGCCAGCCCGGCCCAGTCGCCCGGCGGCACTGCCAATGCGCAGATCGGTGCCCACTCGACCAGATGCCCGACGGCCGTACCGACAGTTGGAACACCTGCGACTGCAGCTTCCAGCAGCACCAATGGCCCAGCCTCGTGCAGGGAGGACAGTACCAGCAGATCGGCCGATTGCATGATCGGGCGCAACTCACGCTGGGTCTTGAAACCCAAGAAACGTACCTGCTCGCTCAGGCCCAGCTGTTGCACCAGGCGATGCATGGCGCCATCCAGGGTATCGACGCCGACCATGTCAAGGGTGAAAGCGACATCGGCGCGTTGGAGCGCCGCCATCGCCTGCAGCAAGGTGGTCTGGTCCTTGACCGGGTTGAGGCTGGCCACGTGCAATAAACGTGCGATTGCGCCAGTGCGCGCGCGTGGCGCAGCGGGCGGCCAGACGCGCAGATCCACACCCAACGGCACGCGCTGCGCGCGGATGCCGAGTGCTTGCAGCGAATCGACGACGGGCGCGCTGGCGGCAGTGACGCAATCGGCCAGGCGCAGGATCACCGCTTCGCGCAGACGCCCACGCCACCGACGCCGGCCGCCGTAGCCGATGGCATGCAAGGCGACCAGCTCGCCACCGGCGATATGCACCACGCTTGGACATCGTAATCGTTTTGCAGCCGCCACGGCGATCAAGCTGCAGTCGCCGGAAAAAACCGCTTGAATGACGTCGAACGGTGCACGCCGATGTTCGTCACAAATGGCAGTGATTGCGCGCAGACGGGTGCGCTGTGCGCCAATGTTATGCACGGTGGCGCCGCGCAAGCTCCAGGTGCCCGGCATCGGCTCTTGATGCAGCACAAAGACATGCACCTGGTGATTGCGCGCCAGCCATTCGATCAGAGTCAAAAACACCGGGATCACACGCACTTCGCCGCTGCGGTCCACGCCGCCCGGTACGACCAAGGCCAGTTTCATGGTGTGCGCCCCGGCGCGGCGGCCAGTAATTGGGTGTAGGCGGTTGCCCAGCGTTGCCCCACTGCGGCGAAGGATAACCGTGCATCGAAATGCGCACGCACCTGCGTGCGAGTGGATCGCTGGCGGGAGACGCGCAACAACAATTCCGCCAAGGCCGAGGCATCGCCTACCGGCCATAACGCGCCGACCGCACTGGCATCGCTGAGCGCGCGGAAAGCAGGAATATCGGTCAATAGCGGCAAGGTGCCGCAGGCGTAGGCTTCCACTGCGGCATAACCGCAACTTTCCGCATGGCTGGCGGAGACGAACAGATCCGACGCACGCAGCAGTGTTTCCACGCGTGCATGCGCGACCTTGCCCAGCAGCTGCACGCAGCGCGCCAGCGACGGATCGTCGCGCAGGCGCTGTTGTACCTGTTCCATCAACGGTGCCTGGTCGAACACGCACCACAGCCGCAGCCCCGGCAGCACGCGTGCCGCCATAGCGATGGCATCGAACACGCACAGCGGATCCTTGGCCGCGCTCAGATGGCCGACCCACAACACACACGGGTCGCCATGCAGACGGGTGTGCTCGCGTGCCTGCAGGCGATCGCCTGGTGAGAAGCGGCTGCTGGATTCGGGAATCGCAAACAGCTGCGTTTTTGATCTGAACAAGCGCGCGCGCAGAAACGGCTGCGCCAGTTCCAGCGAGGTGAACGCGATGCCGGCAGCTGCTGCGTAGCGCGCCCGCCACACGATCCGGCGCCACCAGCGTGGCGGACGGTTGGCATGGTCCTGCAACAGGATTGGAATCTGCGGCAGCAGGCGCGCAAGCCGCCGCGCATCGCCGGCAAATTCCAGGCCGTGCACGTGGATCACATCGACGTCGATCTGCCGCAGCATTGCCGCGAGACTGCGAGCGCGCTGTTTGCTGCCACGCGCGTCCAGATCGACGAACTGGTAGTCCACGCCCTGGCGTGTGAGCCGAGTGTTCAGTGCGCAGGCCTGGATCACCGTCACACGGGATCCTGCGCTGGCCACCGCCTCGGCGATGTCGGCCAGCGAAGGCCATTGTGCGAAGACCTGTTCTACGCTGATGCCTTCGGGCGTTGGTACCAGATTGAGTTGCGCCACATGCAGGGTCATGAGGCGGACATCGACTGGCATGCAGCTTTTGCAATGCCGGTAGCGCACTCTTTCGCGCAGCGCACGGCGCTCAGGCTGCAGCGCTTGCAAGCCGCATACGTGCTGCAATCACGCATCGCAAGGAACACCGCATCACTCACGCGATGCGCCGCAGCCGCAGCACCAACGCAACCGGTACCTGCAACGCGGCCTGATCGAAACGTGCACCGGGCGGAATATCGGCCGGGTCCAACATCGGTTCGGCGACCGTTTCGATCGCCAGGCCCAGCGACGCGCATGCCGCATGCCACTGACTGTAGAGATGCTGCGTATGCCGCACTGCGTACTGCTGGCCGTCGGCCTTGAAATCGCGGCGCCAGCCCAGTGCATGGCCGATCGGATGCACGTCGCTGCACAGCACGATCCCGCCAACGCGGGTGACCCGATGCAGTTCTTGCAGCGCAGGCCAGAGCTGCTGCAGATGCCCGACCACCAGGGCGCAGACGCTGAGATCGGCGACTGCAGCAGGCAAGGGCAATGCGTCGAGACTGCCATGTTGCAGACGCACGCGTGCCGACGGCCAATCGCGGGAGAGCTCGGTGCCGGCACGTTGCAGCATCTGCGGCGACAGATCCACACCGGTGACATGCAGCGCACCCCGCTGTAATGCATGCAGCATGTAGCGACCACTGCCGCAGCCGGCGTCCAACACACGTTGTCCATGCAACGCGCCGGGCATCAACGCGAGCATGGCGCGTTCTTCGGCCAGCATCACCGGGTTGTGCGCGTGCGGCGGATACGCCTGTGCCCACAACGCATACGCTGCCCCCGGTTCGAGCGTTGGCACTGCAGTCACGACACAGCACCATTGGCTGCCATCGCAATAAATGGCGCGTGCGCTGCCTGCGGCACGCGCTGCAGACCGGGTTCCAGTGCCAGCACTGCCGGATCGGCCAGCGTGGCGTCGAGCAGTTTGGGGCGACCGTCCAGCAGCACAGGCACGGTCTGGATGCCGGCCGCCTCAAACCATTGTGCGAAATCCGGGTCGGCAATGCGCGGGGCGCCATCGCGTATCACCGCGCGCAGGTCGCTACGTTCGCAACCGACAACGCTGGTAGAAGGATCGCCACCGCGATCGCGCACGATCACCAGGTCTGCGTTAGCGCCTGGGGCGATGCAGCCGCGTGCTTTCATGCGCAGGATGCACGCGGATTGATGGGTGACCATGCCAAGCAACAGATCCGGTGCGAGCCCGCTGCCGGCGGCACTACGCAGTTCTTCCAGCAGGTCGCGCGCACCGCTGATGCGCGAATCGCTGCCCAGTGCCAGCCGCCCGGCCATGCACAAGCGCCATGGATCGAGCGTGCGGCCTAGCAGCGCAAGATTGCTTGAAGGACACCACACCACCGCCGCACCGCGTGCGATCACCCGTTCGATGTCGGCTTCGCCCATGCCCACGCCGTGGATCAGCACGCTATTGGAGGCCAGGCAGCCGAGCCGATCCAGTTCGTCCAGTTCGGCAGCCGCCACCGCATCGGTGCCTTCGGCCAGATGGATCATCCAGGGATGCTCGGGCGCGGTGGCGGCAAAACTGCCTTGTACCGGTGGGCCATAGCCGGTCCAGCCCACCGCGTAGCTCCAGCCGAATTCACGCAGCAGGCCGACCGGAAAATTGGCCTCGTCCAACGTGGCGTGCCAAGGGTCGTGCTGCGCCACGCAGGTGACGCCGGCGAGCAGATTCTTAAAGCCGCCGTGACGCAAGCGCACCGCCTTGGGCACGCGCAATGCGGCAGCCACATCGGGATGCTGAAAATGCGCCTGAAACGCCTCGATCCACGCGTAGCTGTTGGGGAACGGTGCGCCTTGCGGCAGCGGCGGCACGCAGTTGACCTGCAGATGATCGTGCGCGTTGATCAAGCCCGGCGCCAGCACATGGGCCTGCAAATCCAAACGCAAGCTGCCGGTGCCGAGCGTGCCGCCGAAGCGGCCCGCGCGCACCATCACTGCGGCGCGCGAGGGGCCTGTCAAGGTGATCGAGCGCGCGCCCTGCAAACAGACATCGGCCATGGACATCGGCATCTCCACTCAGCGCTTGCGCATCACGATCAGGAAGTGGTCGCCCATGTCGCGCAGCAGCGGCAGCCCGCCCAAACGGTCGTCGCACCAGCCCAATTTTGCGGACAGACGCCGATAGCGCTCGCAGAACTCCACCAAGTACGGCGGCGGCAAGAACAGGCTCAAGGCGCGATAGCTGTCCAGTACGAATTGCTTGCTGAAGGCGCGGTAGAACTCGCGTGGCAGGTGGTACCAGGTCCAGATGGTGTGGCCGTTCATGCCCACCGCCGTGACCCCGCGCGCAGCCCGCACCGCTGCGCGCTTGAAGCGCCCGCGCACCGTGTAATGGCCGATTTCCCAAGGGCAGATGCGCCCGATCACCGAAAACACCAGGCAGCCATCGGCGCGCAGCAGACGCGCGCATTCGGTGGCCACCGCAGGCAGATCCGGCGCACAATTGAGTGGGCCGAAGTTGGAGTACATGCCGTCGAAAGTGCCCTCCAGCTGATCGAGCTGCTGGATGCCCAGGTGCGCGGCGGTCAACCGTTCCTCCAGGCCCTGCGTGGCGGCCCGATGGCGGGTGCGTTCGACCATCGCCGGCGACCAGTCGGTGGCCAGCACGCTGTAACCGCGGCGTGCGAATTCGCCGGCATCCAGACCAGTGCCGCAGCCAAGATCCACCAACCGCGACCCAACCGGCAGCTCGGCCGCGACCGTGTCCCACAGCGTGGTACGCATGCGCTGGATCAGCGCGTTATTGCCGCGCGGGCCGTCGTAGTCCGGGGCGACGCTATCGAACGCACGTTGCGTCTCAAGCAACCGCTCCGGGGCCACAGTGCCACCACGCGCCGCATGCTCATTGACCACCGACATGCGCAGCCTCCCCCACCAGTCCAGCTGTTCTCACGACACTCTCCAGACGCGACATCGCCAACGCGGTATCACTTGATTGACCCGTGAGTGCCACGCGCAGCGGCTTTGGTTGCAGTCTGGTGAGCGATGTCCAACCTGCAACCCGTTGCCGTTGAGATCAGGCGGCAGAATGCCCGACGGCAACCGCGCGACGCCGCCACGCATCGCGTAACACCGCCGCAAGCACGCCCAACCCGGCGCCAGCGAGCAAACCAGCAGCCCAGGCCGAGATCGCATTCGGAAACGCCTGGCGATCGGGCACATACAGCGGCCACGCCAGCGACGTCTGGTAGGTGTATCGCGTGGTGAGGCGGGCGATGAGATCGTCGCGCTCGGCTTTCAACGCGCGGATGGTGGTGTCGCTGTCGCTCAGCAACACACCAGCCAGTACCTGCGCAGGCGTGGCCGCTGCGGCACCCTGCCCGGCCTGCAATTGCTGCTGCAACTGCGCCCGGTTGCTGACTGCCGCGCGCAGATCTTCATTCAAGCCTTGCAAGCGCGTGCGTGCCTGCTCAAGCGCCACTGCATTGGTCACGCCGTGCAGCGTCTGCAGTTCGGTCACGGTGGTCGTCGCCAACTTGCGTGCCTGCTCCGATGATTCGGCGCGAATGACCACCCCGATCAGATTCGCGTACGGGTCCGGATCCGGCTTGAGGCTGCCGCGATACAACTGCGCAGCGCGGCTTTTGAGCGGCACACCAGCCTTGCGCAGCACCGCATCCTGAAACAGCCGCGTCTTCATGCGATCGATCACGCGCTGGAACGGCTCGACCTTGGGGTCACGTCCGGCCGGCGTTGGGCCGATTTCGCCGACCTGGATCCAGGCGGTGGCCTCCCACTGTGGTTTGGCCAGCCGGGTGAAGGCAAACGTCAGGCAAAGGACAACCACCAGAGCGGCCAGCGCCCAACGCCATTGGCGGCGCAGGATGCGCCAGAGATCGATCAGATAGATGTCGTCGTGTTGATTCATGGTGCACCGGCTCTGGAACGTGGTGAAAACGAAGCTGCCGCGCAATTACGCAGCAGCGGTAGGTGACCCATGACGGCTGGGCAACAACACCGTGCAGGCGTGCAACACCAGGCACAGCGCGATGAAGCCGAAGTTGGTCCAGGTGAAGGCCTGCGGCGCGAACGGCGCCATCAGGCAGGCATAGGCGATGCGCAGGAAGATCAGCACATGGAAGATCGACAACGAGGTGTTGAGCAGGCGCACGCTCCACACCAGGCCCGCATACAACGCCAGCAGCGCCATCAACGCGCCCGGCGCGCCGCAGGCCATCAGGAACGGAAAGAATTCCGTGCCCACATTGATGTTGGGCGCATCCAGCGGAATGCTGGTGCCGGCGGTGGCAATCGACCCACTGAACGGCACCAATTGATTGACCAGAAAACTGGCGTTGACGTAGCCCTTGGCCAGGATCGCGCCGAAGTTGTACGGCCCGGCACTGATGTACAGCAGCAGCCACTGCACGCCCTGCGGCATCGCGCGGTAGAACGCACTGAACGGCAAGGCGACCGTGGCCAGCGAGCCAGAACGCAACGCGCCCAGGATGGAAAACACCCCGCCACCGGCCAGCACCAGCAAGCCGATGGTCTTCCACGGCAAGCGGCGCGCAGGATCGCGGCGCAACAGCATCACCAGCACGAACGAAAACAGCCCGGCGAAGATGCGATTGCGGTCGATCACCACAATCGGGAACACAAACCCCAGCGTCACCATCGCCGCGCGCAGACCGCGATGGCGCACGCATAGCAGCGCGATCGGCGGCAGGATCCAGCACATGTTGGAGATGTGCCGTACGTGCGAGCGCAACGGGCTCAAGGTGGCATACGAGGATGGGTCGCTGAACAACGGAATCGGAAACAACCCCACATCCACGATACAGAACACCGTCACTACCGCCGCCAACGTCATCACCACGAATGCATCGCGGGTGCCGGCGTAGCGGTAGTTGCCAAAGCGCTCCACTGCAGGTAGATGGGTGCGTAGCACGGCATCCAGTACAAACGTCGCAGCGGCGGCGACAGCCAGCAGCGCGATACCGTCCGGATAGCCGCCGGGCAGCGTGTAGGTCAGCAGCGTCAGCGCACAGCTGAGCAACATCGGCAGTGCCAGATAAGTCGCCGGCCGGCGCAACAGCGTGTTCATAAAGGCTCCACCGCACTGCGTGTGTGCCTGGGCCGCCACCTGGCTGGCAACGACAACCAGGCATAGGCGAGCAAGTGGCCGATCACCGCATGTGGCCGGCGCTGCAAAAATGCGACCTTGGCAGCGATATAACGCGATTGCGCGCGCAGCAACGTGCGCTCGGGCTCATCGAACGACTTCGCACAACGCAGCGCCACTTGACGCGACTCGCGCAAGTTGGCAATCCGTGCGCGTACGTTCGCGGTCTTACTGAGATTGTTACCATGCAAGCGGTACGCACAGACCGGCACGTCGACGAAACCCAGTGCATTGCGCGCCGCCAGGCGCAGGAAAAAGTCCCAGTCTTCGATCCGCAGCGATTCGTCCCAGCCGGTGTGCACATCGAAGGCACTACGGCGTAGAAACGCCACTGCACCACTGACCGCCCACTGCTGGATCACCGCACGGCGGATGCCGGACTCGGAACGGTACACACCGGTATCCACTCGATGCAGGTCGCGCATGGCACTGCCGTATAGCAATTTTCCATGCTGATCGACCACGCAGGCATCGCCGATCACTGCCATTTTTTGCGGATGTGCGCGCAGGTAACGCACCTGCGCATCCAACCCACCGGCCAACAGATAATCATCGCTTGCGCCAAGCCGCAGGTAGTCGCCATGCGCACGCAAGGCCAGCTCATTGAGCGTGGCCGCCACGCCGCGATTGTCGCGTTGTACGAACTGCACAGGCAGCCGATGTCCATGGGTAGCAATCCACTGCGCGATCTTTTCGCCAGTAGCGTCGCTGGAGCCGTCGTCGATAATGACGATCTCCTTGCACGGATACGGGTCTTCCAACACGCTATCCAGACAACGCTGCACGAAACCTGCATGGTTGAAGGCCGGAATCAACACCGACACCAACGGCCAACTCGCACGTCCGGCGGGTTGCGTGTGATCGCTCATGCCGTGAGCACCAGATAACGACGCACCACCACGAGATTGAACAGCAGATACAGCACGTAGTTGGCGACAAAGGCATACATCGCTCCGACCAGCCCGAACTGCGCAGTGAACAGATACACCAGCGCCAGATAGCTGGCGGCGAACACGCATTCGGAAATCACGAACAACCGCGTCATGGCCTTGGCCAGCATCACGTACGACAGCACGAACGCGGCGATCTTGATGACATCGCCCAACAACTGCGGGCCATATAGCGGTGCTGCAGCAGCGAATCGCACATCGAATAGCAGCCAGGTGACCTGATCGCGGCACGCGTAGACGCCCAACGCCATCACGATCACGGCCGGCATCACATAGCGATACGCGGCCCGCAACTCACGCCCGAGCGCTGCGCGCTCGTGCAAGGACGCCAGCTTTGGCAGGTAATACACGTTGATGGCGGTGGTGAAGAACAACAGATACGCATCCGACACCCGGCTGACCGCCTGCCAGTAACCGACCTGCTGCCATCCGAACTGCAACGCCAGATGGTCGCGTACCAAAATAGCCACCAACTGCGGCAGCAACGTGGCGGTCAACGTCATTACCGAGAATGCGGCGAGCTTGCGCGTCATCGGCGCATCGAAGCGCAGGCGCAACATCTCGCGTTGGAAATACGGGCTGCGTCGCAGTGCCGGCACGCCGGCCAGCAACCACAGCACCTGGCCCAACACAAGCGCCAGCAACGCGCCTTGCAGCTGCGCCCGGCTGGATAGCCATGCCACCAGGGCAACGCTCAACACCGCGCCACTGACCTGCACAAACGCCAGACGACGAACATCCATAAAACCGTTGATCACCGCCAGAATGTAATTGACCAAAGCAATGCCCAACTGCGCGATCGCCAGCACGCAGATCAGCGGCCGATACGCCGCATCGCCCAACAGGCGCTCGGCGATCACGCCACTGAACACCACTGCCAGCACCGCTATCACGCAGGCGGCGCAGAACGCGTACCAGAGCGCCGCGCCGAGCAGACGTACGAGCGCCGCCGAATCGTCGCGATACTCGGCCACGTACTTGACGATGCCGGCGCTGATACCGCCGCCCGCCAATACCGCCAGCACCGACATCAGATTGAGAAACTGGCCCAAGCGGCCGACACCTTGCGGGCCGGCGTACACCGCCACCAACTTGACCACCACCAGCGCAGCCAGCAGCTTGGCCAGCGTCGCAACGCCGGTGTACGCGCTGCTGCGCATGAGATTCATGCAGTGGTGCCGAACATTTGGCATGCGGCAATCACGCGCTCCACCGACGCGTCGTCCAGTGCGGGACCCATCGGCAGACTCAGCACTTCGCGATGCAACCGCTCGCTCACTGGCAGGCAGGCATCGCCCAATGGGGTGTATGCCGGCTGCCGATGTGGCGGTACCGGGTAATGGATCTGGGTGTGGATGCCCAGCCGCAGCAAATGGGCCTGCAAGGCATCGCGCTGCGGGCTGCGCACCACGAACAGATGCCAGACATGCTGCTCCTCAGAGATCACAGTGGGCAGCGTGATCAGCGGACGCTCGATGCCCTGCAGATAGCGCTGCGCCACCGCACGCCGACGCGCGATCTCGCCCTCCAGATAGCGCAGCTTGACCCGCAAGAACGCGGCTTGCATTTCGTCCAGCCGCGAATTCACGCCCTGGCAGGTGTGGTGATATTTCACTTCCGAGCCATAATTGCGCAGCGCGCGAACACGCTCGGCCAGGCGCGGATCCGAGGTCACCACCGCACCGCCGTCGCCCAGTGCGCCCAGGTTCTTGGTCGGAAAGAAACTAAACGCCGCCGCATCGCCGAAGGCACCGGCACGTCGCCCATGTGCACGTGCGCCATGCGCTTGCGCCGCATCTTCGATCAGCAGCAGCCCGTAGCGGTGGGCAAGCGTTTGCAATGCGGCCATGTCGGCCAGCTGCCCGTACAGATGCACTGCCATGATGGCGCGCGTGCGTGGCCCGATCGCCTTCTCCACACTGACCGGGTCCATGTTGAAGGTCAGCGGATCCGGCTCCACCGGCACCAGCACCAACTGGTTCTGGCTGATTGCCAGAAAGCTCGCAATGAAGGTGTTGGCGGGCACGATGATCTCGTCGCCCTCGCGCAGCACGCCCAGCTCGCGATAGCCGCGCAGGATCAGCGACAACGCATCCAGTCCATTCCCCACACCCACTGCATGCGCGGCGCCGCAGTAGCTGGCGAATTCTTCTTCGAATGCAGCCAGCTCCTGCCCGAGCACATACCAGCCGGTATCGATCACGCGCGCGGCAGCAACTTTCAATTCATCCGCGTAGCGCGCATTGACTGCACGCAAATCCAGAAACGGCACATCCATTACAAGGTCCACCGATAGAAATCCTGCACCACGGCACGCGCGCCGAAGCGCTCCTTTTGTTCGACCAGCCCATCATTGAGCACCTGCCCGCCCTCCTCGGTGGAGATGCCGAAGCTGAAGTAATGGCGCTGCGCATACACCTGCGTGATCAGCTCGGCCAGCAGCAAGCTCAGTGCATCCAACTGGCGACCCTGCTCGGACACCGCCAGGTACTGGGTGTGCACGCTGCGACCGAAATCCAACACCAGTGCTGCGGCCACTAGCTGACCCTGCGCGCGCGCTTCATGCAGCACAATTTGCTGAGGAAACCGGCCTTGCAGCAGTTGCAGCTCGTCCAGCCGATGGGTTGGCGCCACACCGTGCCGTTGCAGCACCTGGGTCAGCAAGGCATGAAAGGCATCGAGCTGCGTGCCGAGCTGGATCTGCACACCGGCTTTGCGCGCCTTGACCAGCGAACGCCGACGCTCGGCACTGAACGCGAACGGCTCGCGCAGCGCGATCACCGATGACAGGTCGCGCCGGTACAGCTGCGCACCCAAGCGATGCAAGGCATACAGATCTTCTTCGGCCGGATACGCGTGAAACACGTGCGGCACCGGCTTGTACACGATCTCGCGCACATCACTTGCGCGATAGTGCGCAGCAATCTGTTCAAACACCTGCAAGGTGGCGCCAGCGCGCAATGCCATCGACGACAGCAACCCTGCATAAGTCAGGCCGGCATGGCTGCTGACGCAATCGCCTTGCACGCTTGCCGGGAACACCGCCACCACCTCGCCACCGCGCTCGACCAACAACGACGCATCCACGAAGCGGTCGGCGTGATAGTCCATATAGCCACGCCGATGCAACAGGTTGCCATTGCGCGAGGACGCCACCAACGCGTCCCACGCAGGCGCATCGCTAGCAACATACGGCCTAACCGAAAACATGGCGCCCGTGCAGGTCCACCGGCAGCGCGGCGTCGGCCAGGCCAAAGCCGGCCTGCCCCATCGCATTGCCGTTGTAGAACATCAACACGCGATCATGCTGCTGGATCAACGCCGGGTAGCACAGCGTCTGCGCATCCCAACCGTGTTCGGACAGCTGCAGCCCCAACTGACTGTCATCGCGCTCCCACTGCACACCATCGCCACTGAATGCAATGCCTGGGAAGTAACCACCATGCGTATCGCCGCGGGTGAAATACATCAGATAGCGATCGCCCAGGCGATACACGCGCGGACGCCCGATGCGGTATTCGTCATCGCGCGGACGTAGGCACACCACGTCATCGGTGGGGATGCTGCGCAGATCGTCGGTTTCCGCGTAACGGATGTGATAACGCGGATACGGCTGGCCGTCGATGATTTCCCAATCGTCGCCCACCGCGTACCACAATCGCCAACGGCCATCTTCATAGCGGGCCGAATGCACCGCGGCAATCGTGCTGCGGCCGGGGGCGCGATCCAGCAGCGGCGTGTCCTGCCGGCGCTGAAAACTGTCGCCACCATCGCTGGATACCGCAAGCCCGGTGAAAGCAAGGAACTTGGCCTTGGCCACACGCTGAAAGCCGACATAGAACATGTACAAGCCATCCGGCCCGGCCACGACATCGCCCAGAATCATGCCGTTATCGTCGAAGCACCCATCGCGGCCGATCTCCAGCACCGGCTGCTCGCTGACACGCACGATCTGGGTCGGCGCATCGGCGCGCACGTCCACATAGCCGATCCGGCTCACGCCCTGTGCATCGCGAAAACACGCATAGACGCGCAGCACCTGCGCAGACAAGCGGTGCGGCGTCGGCGTCAGTGCGGCATGCTGCATCCAGCCGCCTACACCATCGCGCGCGACATCGAACACCAGGCCCCGCTTGGTCCAGGCAAACATGCCGTTAGAGCTCCACGTCGAAGCTGGACCTGCCCGCTACCGCACGCGCTGGCGAGCCCACATACACGCGCTGCGCTTCGGTATGCCGGGTGACCAACGCGCCGGCGCCAATGATGTTGTCTGCGGCAATGAGCACCTTGTCGCTGAGCGTGGCATTGACCCCGATGAAGCTGCCGCGCCCGATCTCGCAATAGCCGGAAATCACCGCATGCGAAGCGATGAACACGTTGTCCTGCACCACGGTGCGGTGGCCGATATGGTTGCCGCTCCACAGGATGCAGTTGTCGCCGATGCGGGTGAACGGCTGGATGACGTTGCCTTCGAAGATGAAACAGTTGACGCCGATCTGCGCATTTCGCCAGACGAACGCGCGCGAGCTGACATAACTGGCGCAGCGATAACCGCGGCGCACCACATCGTCAAAAAAACGCGTACGCAGGCGGTTGAGCTGCGTGGCTGGAATCGCCACGAAGACCTCGTACTGCTCGGGCGGATAGCGCTGTTCGAGTTCTTCGAAGGCCACCACCGGCAGCTCGGCCAGCGTGGGCTGCAGCAGGAAGTCGCGCTCCACACTGAAGGCGACAACGCTGTAATCGCTGTCATGCTGGAAATACTCGCAGGCGACCTGCGCAAACTCGCCGTCCCCGATGATCACCAATGGCTTATGCGTGCTCATGCTTCCAGCCTGTATGCGTCGAGGCGACGTTCGCCGCGCACTTCGCTCACAAATTCGTCGTAATCCAGAATGTAATCGGCCGGGTCGTAGAACTGGTCGGCCAGCACCATCAACACGCAGTCGGGGCTGAAGCGATACAGATCGCGCCACACCATGCGGCCGAGCAGCAGGCCTTGCGAGGGGTCGTCCAGCACCACTTCCTCCTGGCTATTGCCGTCGCCTTTGTCCAGCAGAATCGTCACCGAGCCATGCAGGGCGACAGCGAGCTGATTAAGCTGGCGATGCGCATGCTGGCCGCGATGCACGCCATCTCGGGTGCCGAACAGGTAATACACGCGACGTATTTCGAACGGCACATTGCGCTGCTGCTCCAACGAGATGAGCAGACCGCGATCGTCACCGTGGGTGTGCAACTGGATGCGTTCGATGGCCATGATTCGGGGGCGTAACCGCTGACTGCACGTAGTGCGACATGCCTGAGTGCACCGGGATGCGCGAAAGGTTGCACCACCTCACAGCGCTGCGAATCGATGTGCGCACAAGCGCAGTTGCATGCACGCCAGACGTAGATGCGCACTCAATTGCAGCGCAAAGCCCACAGGGCGATGCAACCTTTTACCGACATCGCCGCACATATCGGTGCACGCTCACCTGGCCGCAGATTGGCCGGCGTGGGGAGCCAGGCCTGGCAGCGCACCGCGCACTGCCAGAACCAACGACCAGCACCGGAGCACACCGACCAAATGCGTTCATCCCCCCAGGCGCCCGACACCGCCGCCACCGACAGCGCCACCGCGCTGCCGCAACAGGCGCCACTGGTTGCGCAGGTGGTTCCACTTCCCAAATCGATGCGCGTGCTGCACTGGCTGACGGTGCTGTGCCTGGCAATGGCCGCCACACTCATTCTGCTACGCGCCGAACTGGAAGGGCGCGCATTGCGTCAATGGCTGATGGAAGGCCATCGCCACTTCGGGTTGATGGTGCTCTTTCTCTTCGTCCTGCGCGTGGGCTTGCGCATCCGCCTGCGCAACTTGCCGCCTGGCCCGCCGTCGCCGCTGCTGATGCGGCTGGCTGCAGGCGCCACCCATGTCGCGTTGTACGGCTTGATGGTGGCGTTGCCGCTGATCGGCTGGTCGCTGAGCAACGCTTACGGCAAACCGGTGTACCTGTTCGGATTGACGCTGCCGAATCTGGTCGCGCCGGACGAAGATCTGGCCGACACCCTGAGCACCTGGCACTTGAATGCCGCTTGGGTCTTGCTGGCCTTGGTGATCCTGCATATCGGCGCTGCCCTTTGGCATCACCTGGTGCTACGCGACGGCGTTCTGCATCGCGTGCTGCCGAGAAAAAACCGATGAATTCCCCCGAGTTGCCAGCCCTCCCCCGCTCCCGCAGCACCGAACCCCGCACCGTCGAACAAGGACTTTCCATGCTCACTCCCCAGCCCGCCCCGCGTCGCACCGCTGCCACGCGTACTGCCTCCCTGACGTCTTTGTTGTGCGTGTCCGGCCCGTTGTTGCTGTTGGCTAGCACACAGGCGCAGGCGATTCCCTCGTTCGCGCGCCAGACCGGCTCGTCGTGCGCGAATTGCCATATCGGCTCCTACGGCCCCTCGCTCACGCCATATGGCATGCGCTTCAAACTCGGCGGCTTCACCGATACCGATGGCAACGGCACCAAGATTCCGGTTTCCGGCCAGGTCACCTGGACGCGGAGCAATCCCAGCCGCGGCGACAGCAGCGCACGCGTCAACGAAGGCGACCTGTATCTGGCCGGCCGGGTCAACGACCACATCGGCGGTTACTCCAAGATCCGCTCCAACAACGGCGGCAACGACACCTTCAACACCCAGCTGGACGATGTCGATCTGCGTTTTGTCAGCAAGCCGTTCCAGCTTGCCGGCAAGGATGCCATGGTCGGCGTCAGCGTCAACAACAACCCCGGCGTGTCCGATCCGATCCACGTGCTACCGAATGCATCGACCCTGAGCCCAGTCTCCAATGCCGGTTCGGCCAGCATGTTGAGTTCGTCGGCGCTGTCCAACCGCGTGATCGGTGCCAGCGTGTACGGCTTGTTCGACCGTAATTGGTACGGCGAAGTCGGCAGCTACAGCGCACTGTCAACGGACGCGCAAGACCACCTGGGCTGGAATCCCAACGGCGACCCGGGCAAGCTCAGCGACACCGGCTATGCGCGCTTTGCCTATATGAAGGACATGAAGCGGCAGTTCTTCTCGGCCGGCCTGACCGCGATGACCACCCGTCGCCAACGCCTGCGCACCGGCGGCCCGAGCGATGACTTCACCGATCTTGGCTATGACCTGACCTATCAGTTCCTGGGCACCCGCGAACACGTGCTGTCGCTGGCCTACGTCAACATCTACGAGCGCCGCAAATACGGCAGCCCGCTGCTGCCGACCGACCCGAGCATGTCCCCGCGCGACCGCGGCAGTGTGCGCGATCAAAACATCAGCATGAACTACGCGTTCAAGCAGACCTATGGCGTGCTCGCCGCGCACTTGATCAACAGCGGCTCGTTCGATGTGGCGCGCTATCAGCCCTATGGCATCCCCGACACCACCGCCAATCTGATTCTGCTGTACTGGACTCCGTTCGGTAAGGAAGGCACCTACACCACCAACGCCAACGTGCGTTTCGCGGCCACCTGGTTCCGCTTCGACAAGTTCAACGGCAGCACCACCAACGTATTCGGTGGCGGCAATCCGATCACCAACCCGCGCGATCTCGACAGCTTCGCGCTGTCGGTCAATGTCTCGTTCTGATTCCCGCACGTGTAAGGACCCCCATGAAGTCACTCCACAACACCGTGTTGTGCGCACCGATCGCCGGCCTGCTGCTGGCCGGCGCACTGTTTGCTTCACCCGCGCGCGCAGCCGACGGCAAAGGCGTTTTCATGACCGAATGCGCCGAATGCCACAGCGCCGCTCAGGGCAAAAACAAGAAAGGCCCGTCCATGTTCGGCGTGGCCGGGCGACCGGCCGCCAGCCTGGCGGACTACAGCAATTACTCCGATGCGCTCAAGGGCAGCAAGTGGCAGTGGACGCCTGCCCAGCTCAAGACCTATCTGTCGCAGTCCTCGTCCAAGGCCTTGCCGGGTACAAAGATGAAGTACGAAGGCCTGGAGGATCAGAAAGAACTCGACGCGCTGATCGCCTACCTCAATACCCTGCACTGATTGTTGCCTGGCCGGCCGGCAGTCACGCTGCCGGCCGGCATCCGGAGCGCATTGCCCCACCCCTCCGGGGGATCGCATAGGCCGCATTGCCAGCCGCGATTCTTTCGCGTATATGAACGGAACCGTCGTGCTCGCAGCGGTCTGCCCGACGCATCAGGCACTATTGCGCCCCCGCTCACCGTAGACGCTCATCCGTTGCCCCCTGGTCCGCCCGCCAGTTCGGTTCCGCTCCGCACGACAGGCAACTACGCCTGCGGCGGGCAGTCGTGGGACATGCCGGGCTTACCGAGGCGGCAGTGCACAGCGCCCAGCGCCAACGCGCGTTGTCCGTGCCCGCACATGCGCCGGCGCAATCACACGCTGCGCCAGTGCCTGCTGATGGCCCTGGTCGTCAGCCCCTGTGGGGCGATGGCCGACAATGTCGGCGGCGCGGTGGCACTGACCTCGCAATTGATCGACCGCGGCATCTCGATTGCGCCCAACACGCTCACGCTGCAGGCAGCCGGCTACTGGCTGCCCTCGCCCGGCTGGTCGGTCTCCACCTCGGTCGCGCTGCAATCGCCCTCGCTGAGCAAGCCGGTGGCCATCACCGCCCAGGCCGCACGCGCCTGGATGCTGGACGACCGTTGGCAGATGCAGGCCAGCCTGCTGTATTACGGCTACCCGACCAACCAGGCCACGCGCACCTTCGACCGCCAGGAAGCCAGCCTGGCCTGGTCCTACCGCGACGCGCTCACCTTGTCGCTGTCCACCTTCAACTTCCCCCGTGCCGATCAGTCGCCGTGGAATCTGGCCATCGACGTCACCGCCAGTATCCCGCTGCGCAACGACGTCAGCCTGTCGATCGGCGCCGGTTGTTCGCGCTTCCCGGCGATGGCCTACGGCGCCGCCGCGTCCGGCCGCTATCAGTACGGGCAATTGGGCCTGAAGTGGAGCCGGGCACGATGGACGCTGAAACTGGAACGCATCGCCACCAGCAGCAATACCCCGCGCCTGCAGGGCGGCCCGGGCGAAACGCCATGGCTGGGCACGGTCTCCACCACGTTCTGATCCACCCGCAACCTTTTGCCCCCGCGCGGGCACTGACATACGTCTTCTGCCGTGCCTGCCTCGATGAATGATTCCGACACCCTGAGTGATGCCACCGACCGCGTGCTGCTGCGGCGCATGGCCGCGGGCGATCGTGCCGCCCTGGCAAGCATGTACACCAGCTACCACGGCCGGCTGTGCCGGTTCCTGTCGCGGCTGACCCGGCGCCCGGACATCATCGAAGAAGCCATCAACGACTGCTTCTGGATCGCCTGGCAAAAAGCAGGCGACTTCCGCGGCGATTCGCAGGTGTCGACCTGGATCATGGGCATCGCCTATCGCTGCGGGCTCAAATGCCTGCGCCAGCATGACGGCGAGGCCATCGACGACACCGCCGTGGTGGAAGACCACGCCCCCAGCGCCGACGACAACGACGACCGCGAGCTGCGCGACTGGCTCGACAAGGGCATGCAACGGCTCTCGCCGGACCAGCGCATGGTGATCGAACTGGTCTATGGCGTCGGCCACAAGCTTGAAGAAGTCGCTGACATCATGCAGTGCCCAGTCGGCACCATTAAAGCCCGGCTGTTCCATGCGCGGGTCAAATTACGCAATGTGCTGCCCGGCCTGGCCGGCGGCGCCCCCTACACGGAGACCCTGCAATGAAGACGTTTTTCATCGCCCCTGGCAAGGAATGCTCGCACGCCTGGGAACTGATGCCGGCGGTATTGCAGGACAGTGCCACCGAGGAAGAGAACACCTGGCTGATCGCGCACGTGGCCAGATGCGCCTCGTGCAGCGCCGAATTCGCGCAGCAGAATCGCCTGCGGCAAGCGCTTGCACTGCCGTCGGCGGTCAAGCTGGACGCAAACGCCGGCCTGCTACGCCTGCTCGGCCGCCTGGATGCGCCAGAACAGCAGACTGCGCCCGCGCTGGTGCCGGCAGCAGCACGCCGCTCCGGCAATTGGACGGTGCGCGCATTGGCCGCCGCGGCCCTGGTGCAGGCGATCGGTCTGGGCGTCATGGGCGTCAAGCTGGCTTCGCCTGCGCCCTCGCACGACTACCGCACGCTCAGCAGCGCCACCGCATTGCCGGTACCGCAAGGCGCCATCCGCGTGGTGCCGGACGCCAGGATGACCGTGGCCGACTGGGACAGCCTGCTGCATGCGCAGCAGTTGCAGGTGGTCGGCGGCCCCAATGAAATTGGTGCCTACACCGTGGTACCTGCCGGACCGCAGCAGCCGGCCCAGCCGCAGCACACGGTGCAGCAGCTGCGTGCCAACCCGCGCATCCGCCTGGCCGAGATCGTGTCCGCACCATGAGCCGCTTCTTCGCTATCGGCATGATCGCCGCCTGCATCGGACTGGGCACCTACGCCACGGGGCACGCCCAGGACATGCCACAGAATGCTGCGCAAGCTGTCGTCAGCAGCCCCGCGCCAGCGCCGGCAGATGCGCACACGCCCGATAGCAGCCGCGACATCCTGCTGGCGGTGGCCAACCCGCTCGCCGCGCCGCCGGCGCGCGCCGGCTCCAGCCTGATTGGCTATGCCTCCAGCTATTACGGGGCCGGTCAGAAGGCCGCCGTGCGCATGGAAGCCATCAAACAGCGCTACAAACTGCGCGAAGTGGCCGGCTGGCCGATCACCTCGCTGGGCCTGTATTGCGCCGTGCTGCAGCCGCCACCGGGTGTGTCGCGCGATGCGTTGGTCAGTGCGTTGGCCGACGACGAAGGCGTGGAGCTGGTGCAGCCGGTACAGGATTTCTCGGTGCTCTCCGCCGATGCAGCGGAAAAGACCACGGCGCTGTCCGGCTACAACGACCCGTATGTGGACATGCAACGCGGCTTTATCGCCACCGATGCGGCCAGCGCGCAAACCTTCACCCAGGGCCGCGGCGTGGTGGTGGCGGTGGTCGACACCGGCGTAGACACCGCACACCCGGATCTGAAATCGCGCATCCGCGACGTGCACGATCTGGTCGACGACACCGCGATCGCCACCAGCAGCGATTCGCACGGCACCGAAGTGGCCGGCATCATTGCTGCCGGCAGCAATAACCACCAAGGCATCGTCGGCATGGCGCCCAAGGCCATGCTGAGCATTTACAAGGCGTGCTGGTATGCACCGACCGTCGGTGCCACCGCACGCTGCAATACCTTCACCCTGGCCAAGGCGCTGGCGGCGATCAACAACAGCTCCGCGCGCGTGATCAATCTGAGCCTGGGCGGCCCGGCCGACCCGCTGCTGAGCAAGATGCTGCTACATCTGGTGCAGCAGGGCCGCATCGTGGTGGCCGCAATGCCGCCGAACGGGCGCATGGATGGCTTTCCCAACGATGTGCCCGGCGTGCTGGTGGTGCGTAGCAGTAGCGCCACCGCCGCGATGCCCGGTGTGCTGAGCGCGCCCGGCAAGGACATCCTCACCACCCAGCCGAACGGCCGCTACGACTTCACTTCCGGCTCGTCGATGGCCACCGCGCACGTCAGCGGTATGGCCGCGTTGCTGTTGTCGATGTCGCCGTCGATGGACGCCGCAGCCTTGCGCGAGCTGATGCAACGCACCAGCAAAATCTCAGACGGCCAGCTGCAGGTCAACGCCGGCGCAGCGGTCGACGCGCTGGCCTCGCACGCCAAACATTCAAACTGACGACACCGGCATGACCAAGTGGATTCCCTTGTGGCTGCATCAACTCAGCTCGCCGCCCACGTTTTACCGCGTCGCCGGCATCGTGCGCCCGTGGGCGCTGGGTCTGGCATTGCTGCTCGGCGCAGTGGCCGCTTACGGCGGGCTGGTATTGGCGCCGCCGGATTATCAGCAGCACGACGCCTACCGCATCATCTTTATCCACGTGCCCAGCGCCTGGATGAGCCTTTTCATCTACGCGGCGATGGGCGTTTCCGCGTTCATTGCGCTGGTGTGGCGGATCAAGCTCGCCGAAGTGGCGACCATGGCCTCGGCGCCGATCGGCGCGGCCTTCACCTTCATCACCTTGTGCACCGGCTCGCTATGGGGCAAGCCGATGTGGGGCACCTGGTGGACCTGGGATGCGCGGCTCACCTCCGAGTTGCTACTGCTGTTTTTGTATCTGGGTGTGCTGGGCCTGTATCACGCAGTGGAAGATCGCCGCCAGGCGATGCGCGCGGCCGGCTTGCTCGCGTTGGTGGGCCTGGTGAATCTGCCGATCGTGCATTACTCGGTGGTGTGGTGGAACACGCTGCATCAAGGCTCCACGGTGCGCCTGCTCGGCCCCTCCAAGATGGGCGCCGACATGCTGTGGCCGCTGCTGACCATGATGCTGGCGACCAAGTTCTATTACCTTGCCAGCCTGCTCGGCCGCGTGCGCGTGGACCTGCTCGCACTGGAAAGCGGCAAGGACTGGGCACGCCGCATCGTGTTGACCGAGCGCACCGCATGAACACCTTTCTGGCGATGGGCGGTTACGGCCACTACGTGTGGACGGCATACGCATTGTTCGTGCTGGTGTTGCTGGCCGACCTGGCATCGCCCTGGTTGCGTCGCCGCCGCCTGCCACGCGAGCTGCGCGGCCAGATGCAGCGGCAAACACCGCGGCGTGCACGCGATCAGCCAGTTCCCACACTGGAGCGGGACGCGCCATGAATGCCACTCGCAAGCAACGTCTATGGCTGGTACTCGCCGTGCTCGCGGCTGCCGCATTGGCGGTGACGCTGATCGTGTTGGCGCTGCAACGGAACATGAGCTATCTGTTCACGCCCAGCCAGGTGCACGCCGGCGAAGCGGCCAGTTATCAGCAATTTCGCCTCGGCGGCATGGTCAAGGCCGGCTCGATCCAGCGTGCGACCGATAGCCTGAAAGTCAACTTCACCGTGATCGACAAGCACGCCGCAACGCAGGTTCAATACACCGGCATTCTTCCGGATCTGTTTCGCGACAACCAATCGGTGATCGCCAACGGACGCATGCAGGGCGGGCGCTTTGTGGCCAACGAAGTGCTGGCCAAGCACGACGAAACCTATATGCCCAAAGAACTGAAAGACGCGATGGCCGAAGGCCATGTCGGCAAGCCGATTCCCGCCGCCGCCGTGTCGCTGTCGGCGCCGCGTTGATGCTGCGCGCACCGCTTTCAATCACTTCCATGATCTTTCTTCGTTGCACGATGCGATTCGCCCATGACGCCTGAACTCGGCCAGATCGCACTGATCCTGGCGCTGCTGTTGTCGCTTGCCCAGAGCGTCTTCCCGCTGATCGGCGCCTGGCGCGGCAATACCACCCTGATGGCAGTCGCGCGGCCGGCGGCAGTCGGTCAAGCGGTGTTCGTGTGGATGGCGTTCGGCCTGCTTGCGTGGTCGCTGCTGTCGCTGGATTTTTCGGTGCGCTATGTCGCCGACAACGCCAACATCGCCCTGCCCTGGTACTACCGCGTCGCTGCGGTGTGGGGCGCGCATGAAGGCTCGTTGCTGCTGTGGATCGCCATCCTTTCGACCTGGACGGTGTTGCTGGCCGCGTTCAGCCGGCATCTGCCGCAGCAGTTCGCCGCCCGCGTGCTGGCGGTGCTGGGGCTGGTGTCGGTGGGCTTTCTCGCCTTTATCCTGCTGACCTCCAATCCGTTCGGGCGGCTGTCGCCGATTCCGTTGGATGGCAACGAACTCAATCCGGTGCTGCAAGACCCGGGCATGACCTTCCACCCGCCGGTGCTGTACACCGGGTATGTCGGTTTTTCGGTGGCGTTCGCATTTGCGGTGGCGGCATTGCTCGGCGGCGAACTGGAACAGGCCTGGGTGCGCTGGGCGCGGCCGTGGACCAACGTGGCCTGGGCCTGCCTCACTGCCGGCATCGTCGCCGGCAGCTGGTGGGCATATGCAGAACTGGGCTGGGGCGGCTGGTGGTTCTGGGACCCGGTGGAAAACGCCAGTTTCATGCCGTGGCTGGTCGGCACCGCCCTGATCCACACCCAGGCGGTCACCGAAAAACGCGGCAGCCTGCGCGCGTGGACGATTCTGCTGTCGATCCTGGCGTTTTCGCTGTCGTTGCTGGGCACCTTCCTGGTGCGTTCGGGTGTGCTCACCTCGGTGCATGCGTTTGCCGCCGACCCGCGCCGTGGCCTGTACATCCTCATTTTCCTGGTGGCAGTGGTCGGCGGCTCGCTACTGCTGTACGCACTGCGCGCGCCAAAGATCGCCAGCGGCAAACCGTTCGCCGCAGCCTCGCGCGAGACCGCGATTTTGATCGGCAATCTGTTGCTCACCGTGTCCGCCGCGATGGTGCTGCTGGGCACCTTGTTCCCGCTGATCGCCGATGCATTCGGCCTGGGCAAGGTCTCGGTGGGGCCGCCGTACTTCGGCTTGCTGTTCCCGCTGCTGATGCTGCCGGTGGTGCTGCTGCTGCCGTTCGGCCCGTACCTGCGCTGGGGCAAGGCCGAGGCGGCGCCGTTGCAGGCAATCGGCACGCGCGCAGGGATCGCAGCGATTGCGTGTGCGTTGGTCGGCAGCCTGTTTGCCGATGGTCAACTCAAGGCGATTGCCGGTATCGGCGTCGCTGCGTGGGTGGCAGCCGGCACCGCGCTGTACATGCACAAGCGTTGGCGCGAAATGCCGCACGGGCGCCGTTTTCCGGCTGAAATGGCCGGCATGCTGCTCGCGCATGCGGGCGTGGCGGTGTTCGTTGCCGGCGTGCTGGTGTCCGAAAGCCTGTCGGTCGAACGCGATGTGCGCCTGGCGCCGGGACAAAGCGCGCAGATCGCCGGTTACGTATTCCGCTTCGATGGCGTGCAATTGATCGATGGGCCGAACTGGAAGGCCGAACAAGGCAGCGTGCAGGTCAGCCGCGATGGCCAGGTGGTCGCGCTGCTGCATCCGCAAAAACGCCTGTACAGCAGCGAGCGCATTCAGACCGAATCGGCGATCGACCCCGGCATCACCCGCGATCTGTATGTCGCACTCGGCGAGCCGCTGGACGACCAGCACATCGAAGACGACTGGACCCTGCGGCTGTACTACAAACCCTTCATTCGCTGGATCTGGGCCGGCGGCCTGCTGATGATGCTGGGCGGTTTTGTCAGCGCCTGCGCACGCCGTTTTCGTGCGCCGGTCGTCGCTGGCAAAGCAGCCATCTCGCCGGCACACGAGGCCATCGTCACTGTGCAGGAATCGCACGCATGAACCGTCTGCTGCCCTTGTTGGCTTTCCTGTTGCTGGCGGCGCTGTTCGGCTTCGGCATCTACTGGACGATGCAGCACAACCCGCGCGATGTGCCCTCGCCCCTGATCGGCAAACCGGCACCGGCGTTCTCCTTGCCGCGACTGGATCAGCCCGATCAACACGTCAGCCGCGACCAGCTGCTGGGCAAGCCGTATGTGCTCAACGTGTTCGGCAGCTGGTGCGCCGAATGCGTGCACGAACATCCGGTATTGATGGCGCAGGCCAACCGGCTCGGCGTGCCGCTGATCGGCTATAACTATAAAGATGCACCCGCCGATGCCACGGCGTGGCTCGCACAATACGGCAACCCGTATGCCGTAGTGATCGCAGACGAGGCCGGCCAGACCGCGATCGATTTCGGCGTCTACGGCGCGCCGGAAACGTTTCTGATCGATGCCCAAGGCGTGATCCGCTACAAGCACATCGGCGTGCTCACACCCGATGTCATCAACGATGCACTGCTGCCTGCCATCGCCGCGCTGCCCAAGGGCGCGCGGTGATGCCGGCTCGCCCCTCATGGCGCTGGCACTGGCGCATGCCAGGCCGGCAACTGCGCTTGCTGCTGGTGCTGCTGCTCGGCGTGCTGCTTGCACCACCGCTGGCGGCCCAGGCGGTGGACCCGCTGCCGTTCAAGAACCGCAGCGAAGAAGCGCGTTACCAGCGTCTGACCGCACAACTGCGCTGCCTGGTGTGCCAGAACGAGAATCTGGCAGACTCCAATGCCGAGCTCGCGCGCGATCTGCGCCATCAGGTGTTCGCGCAGATTCAGGCCGGCAACAGCGACGCGCAGATCAAACAGTACATGGTCGAGCGCTATTCGGATTTCGTACTGTACGACCCGCCGGTCAAACGCGGCACCTGGCTGCTATGGTTCGGCCCGCTGTTGATGCTGGGCACCGGTGCAGGCGTGGTGATCCACACCGTGCGCAAACGTGCGCGTGCCGGCACACCGGTGGCGCCGCAAGCTGAGGAAGAGTGGTGATGACCGGTTTCTATTTCATAAGCGCGGCGTTGGTGGTGATCGCGCTGCTGTTGTTGCTGGTGCCGCTGCTGCGCCGGCCAACGCACCATCGGAGCACACGCTATGCGTTGCCGATTGTGCTGGTGATCGGCTTGCCGATCGCCACTGCCGGCCTGTATCGCGTGGTCGGCACGCCCGACGCCATTGCAACGCACGTGTACGCCACGCCAGCGCAACAGGCAGCGCAGACGACACCAGATGCGCCTGCTGCCGGCAGCACGCAAGCACAGACACCCGCCATCAGTCCGGCCGAGCAGGCACAGCTGCAGACGCTGGACGCCTGGCTGCAGCAGGCCAAAACGCACGAGCAGGAAAACCGTTCGGCCGACGCACGCGACGCGTATGCGCAAGCACTCAAGATAGCACCCGACAACAGCGCTGCCATCGTCGGCTGGATCGCGGCAGACATGGGCACTCGCAGCGATTTCGCCATCGACGCCGCATCGCGCGCGCGCCTGCAACAGGTGATCGCACGCGAGCCGGATCATCAACGCGCCCTGTGGCTGCTCGGCATCAGCGACTTCCAGCAGCAGGACTACAGCGCCGCCACCGAACACTGGCGCCATCTGCACAGCTTGCTGGACACCGGCTCTGCGATGCAGAAAGCAGTCGCCGAAAAAATCGCCGTGGCCGAATCGTTGGCCAGCGCACGGCAAGCCAAACGCGCTGCTCGCTAGGCCGGTTCCTGCGCGCCGTCCGCACCCACCTGACGACTGCTCGCTACGTTTTGTTAGCCGCTCTAAGGTCCCGCGACGGTGGGCGGGCAAGGACCAGTCAAGATGGTAGGTGTGCATGGTTTTCAACAAAGCAACCCGCAAACTTTCTGGTGCGATGTCCTCGCCGATTGCGGGACCGTGTGGCGGCATGGATGCCGCCACCGAGCCCCCAGGGACGGGTTTACGGCGTGTCCCGCAAACGGTGAGGGCATCTCGCGCCCTCGACCGACCAAGTACACGTAACGTCAAGCGTGCAACGCCATCAAGCCGAAGGCCCCAGCACCTCGTGCAACTTGCCGCTGAATTCGCCCAGCGTAAAAGGCTTGGCGATCATGCTCATGCCTTCACCCAGAAATTCACCGCGATCACGTGCGGTTTCTGCGTAGCCGGTCATGAAGATCACCGGCAGATCGCGCCGTGACTGACGCGCAATTTCCGCCAGCTGGCGCCCGTTGAGCCCGGGCAGACCAACGTCGGTCACCAGCAGATCGATACGCCGGCGTGAGGCCAGAATCGATAGCGCAGCGTCCGCATCGGCCACCACATCGGCCTCGTAGCCCAATTCGTTGAGCAGCTCGGTCACCAGCAACCGCACCTGTTCGTCGTCTTCCACCACCAGCACCTGCTGGCCGCTTCCCGTGACCACCGCACCGGCCAGCGGCGGCAGCGTCGCGGGCTGCAGATGCACGCCCGCGGGCAGGTACAGGCTGACCGTGGTGCCCACGCCCAACGCCGACTCCACCCACACCTGCCCGTTGGACTGCTGCATGAAGCCGTAGATCATCGACATGCCCAAGCCGGTGCCCTGGCCGATCGGCTTGGTGGTGTAGAACGGTTCGAACACGCGCTCCAACACATCCATCGGCATGCCGGTGCCGCTGTCGGTGACCGATACCACCGCATAATTGCCGGGCGCCAGGCTCACGCCACGGCCAAGCTCGAGCGGCTGCGCATCGACCAGCAGAGGGCGCGTGGCGATCCGCAACTGACCACCACCGGGCATGGCATCACGTGCGTTGATCGCCAGATTGAGCAGCGCGCTCTCCAACTGGTTTTCGTCCACGTAGGCCTGCGGCATGTTGGCGTGCAGATCGGTTTCCAGGCGCACCGATTCGCCCAGCGTGCGCGCCAGCAACTCCTGCAGCGACACCACCAGATCGTTCAGATGCAGATGGCGCGCTTCAAGCGATTGCCGGCGCGAGAAGGCCAGTAGTCGCTGGGTCAGCGAGGCGGCCCGCAACGCCGAGGCCGAGGCCACATCCAGAAAGCGGCCCAGCCCTTCGGTGCGTCCTTGATCGATGCGCAAGCGCGCCAGATCCAGCGCCGACAAAATGCCAGTCAGCATCTGAGGTATCCCCACGTTTTTCAGCCCATGACCATCTGGTTGTAGACGTGTTCGGGCAGTGTGCGTAATCGC
>NZ_MDEJ01000001.1 GCF_002940065.1 Xanthomonas populi | reverse complement strand
CGCCATGCGCGCACTTGTTTCTACACGATCCGGGTGCAACCAGCTGATCTATCTCGGGAAAACGTGGGGAAACCTCAGCATCAGAAACCCGCTCAGGGTAAAAAAAACCATGAATCCCATCTCACCGGGAAATAGGTTGGTATCGGTAAAGAAATTTTCTTCGGCCAGATGCGCGTAGACGACAAGCAATGCAGCAAGACCGCGAATGCCGGTCAACGAATCGATGCGCTGTTCCTGCTGCATGAGTGGGGGCTCTCAGTGTGATCCATAAGAAAAACCTCGCGCCTTCTGAACGCGCGAAGTCGTTATGCGTGCGTGTCAAAATCAGTGCCGGCCAGACGTTTCCTCACGGTCGCCTGGCTGTTCGCCAGCTTACTCGATGAGAGGATTTCGCGGTAGCAGTAGTGCGCGGTCGCAGTGGGAGTCGTGACCAGGATCACTCTGTTTCGAGCTCGACGCAGGCATGCGTCACACATGTGCGTAGCCAGCTGATGTGTTTCGTGTGACGCGGCCAGGCGTATGCATGCATACGTGGCATGCAGCAGGAGATCAACCGGGCGCGTTCACCCCGGGAGCAGCGATCACGATAGCTATACGGCTATTTGGCAGGCATGGCCGGTGCCCGCACGCGTCATGTGTCGCTCCGATGCTGCGGTTTTCGCCGCAGCGTGTCCGCTGTTGACTATCGCCCGCTCGTTACGCGTTCTCGGCCACGCGGATGTATCAGGACAGGATGGCAGGCAAATCCAAGCCTTTCTCGCGTGCGCACTCGGTTGAGATGGCATACCCGGCGTCGGCATGCCGCATCACACCGGTGGCCGGGTCGTTCCAGAGCACGCGTTCGATACGCTTGTCTGCCGCTTCGCTGCCGTCGCAGACGATGACCATCCCGGCATGCTGCGAGAAACCCATGCCGACACCGCCGCCGTGGTGCAGCGACACCCAGGTGGCGCCGCTGGCGGTATTGAGCAGGGCGTTGAGCAGCGGCCAGTCGGACACCGCATCGGAGCCATCGGCCATGGCTTCGGTTTCGCGATTCGGCGAGGCGACGCTGCCCGAATCCAGATGGTCGCGGCCGATCACTACCGGCGCCTTCAGCTCGCCGCTACGCACCATCGCGTTGAAGGCCAGGCCAAGCCGATGCCGATCGCCCAGGCCAACCCAGCAGATGCGCGCGGGCAGGCCCTGGAAGGCGATCTTTTCGGCGGCCATGTCGAGCCAGCGATGCAGATGCGCATCGTCGGGAATGAGCTCTTTGACCTTTGCATCGGTCCTGGCGATGTCGTCCGGATCGCCGCTCAGCGCAACCCAACGGAACGGGCCGATGCCGCGGCAGAAGAGCGGCCGGATGTAGGCGGGCACGAAGCCGGGGAAGTCGAAGGCATTCTCAACGCCTTCTTCCATCGCCATCTGGCGCAGGTTATTGCCGTAGTCCACGGTGGGCACGCCGAGCGCGTGGAAGCCGAGCATGCTTTGGATGTGCCTAGCCATCGAGGCGCGCGCGGCGTGTTCCACTTCTTTTGGTGCGCCGACGCGCTTGTCGTCCCACTGCTCGACGCTCCAACCTTGCGGCAGATATCCATTGACCGGATCGTGCGCGGAGGTCTGGTCTGTCAACAGGTCGGGCTTGATGCCGCGCGCCAGCAATTCTTCTAGCACGTCGGCGACGTTGCCGAGCAGGCCGATCGAGCGCGGGGTCTTGTTGGCGCAGGACTCTTGGACCAGCCGCAACGCTTCGTCCAGCGAGTCGGTCCAGGTGTCCAGATAGCCGGTGCGCAGGCGCATGTCGATGCTGGAACGGCGGCATTCCACCGCCATACACGAGGCGCCGGCCATCACCGCGGCCAGCGGTTGCGCGCCGCCCATACCGCCGAGGCCGCCGGTGAACAACCAGCGCCCGGACAGATCGCCGCCGTAATGCTGGCGGCCCATTTCCACGAAGGTTTCGTAGGTGCCTTGCACGATGCCTTGCGCGCCGATGTAGATCCAGCTGCCGGCGGTCATCTGGCCGTACATCGCCAGACCTTTTTTATCGAGTTCGTTGAAGTGGTCCCAGGTGGCCCAACGCGGCACCAGATTGGAATTGGCGATCAGCACGCGCGGCGCATCGGCATGCGTGCGGAACACGCCGACCGGCTTGCCGGATTGCACCAGCAAGGTCTTGTCGTCGTCCAGACGGGTGAGCGCGGCGACGATCGCATCGAAGGATTCCCAATCGCGCGCGGCGCGGCCGATGCCGCCGTAGACCACCAGCTCCTGCGGGCGCTCTGCCACGTCCGGGTCCAGATTGTTCATCAGCATGCGCAGCGGCGCTTCGGTGAGCCAGCTCTTGGCGGTGAGCGTGGTGCCGGTGGCGGCGCGGATGACGCGGGTTGCATCGTAACGGGTCATGCCGGGTTCCTTGCAATCAACGGTGCGCCGCAGGCGGCGTGGTGTCGGAGGAGTGAGCTGTTGCGTTGGCGAATTGAAGGCAGGTCAGCAGCACGTGCCGCAGCACGGCGCGTAATGCAACTGCGTGCGCGGGATGCCACGGCGTGGGCCAGGTTTCTGGCGTGATGTCGTCGGGCTCGTGCATGTAACCGCGGCAGGCCAGCTCCATCTGCAGCGTATGCACGCCGCGCTCGGGCTGCGCGTAGTGGCGGGTGATCCAGCCGCCCTTGAAACGCCCATTGCGCACGGTGCTGGAGCCACTGCTGCGGCACAGCCGTTCCACCGCATCGACCAGGTCTGGATCGCAACTGCGGTCGTCGTTGCTGCCGATGTTGAACTGCTGCAACTCGCCGTCGAACAGATGTGGAATATGCGAGCGGATCGAATGCGCGTCGTAGACCACGATCTTTGGGTGTTGCGCGCGCAGGCGCGCAATCTCGGTATCGAGCGCAGCGTGATAAGGATCGAACCAGCGTGTGCGGCGTAGATCGATCTGCGCCTTGTCAGGTGCCTTGCCGTCTGCATACAACGGCTGATTGTCGAAGGTGGTCAGCGGGCACAGGCCGGTGGTGTTCTGGCCCGGGTACAACGATGCCCCGCTCGGGTCGCGATTGACGTCGATCACCGAGCGCGAGATCGCGGTGCGCACGGTGGTGGCACCGAGCGATTGCGCGAAGTCGTACAGCTGATGCACTCACCAATCGGCATCGCGGCGCGCCAGCCACGGCGAGACGAATTGATCGGCCACGTCGTCGGGCAACTCGGTACCGGTATGCGGGAAGCTGACGATCAGTGGCGCATCGCCACGGTGGACTTCCAGCCAGGCGGGGAGGGCCCTCATCGCTGCGCGCCTTGCGCTGATGCAGTGGCCCAAACGCGCGGGTGGCGTGATTGCGTATGGTCAGCTTGCTGATTCATACGTCCTGCTCCACACCCGGCAATGCCATCGCCACTGCGCGCGCAAGCGCACCAGAGCGCACCAACGCACTGGCAGCCAACATGTCGGGATTGAAATAACGGTCGTCCTGCAAGGTCGGCACCTGTGCGCGCAGCAGTGCACGTGCGGCTTCCAACGCAGCGCTTGAGCGCAGTGGCGCGTGGAAATTGCAGCCTTGCACCGCAGCCAGCAACTCGATGCCGATCACGTGCGTGGCGTTCTCGGCCATCGCCAACAAACGCCGCGCGCCGTGCGCCGCCATCGACACGTGATCTTCCTGATTGGCCGAGGTCGGAATCGAATCGACACTGGCCGGATAGGCGCGCTGTTTGTTTTCCGACACCAGGGCCGCAGCGGTCACCTGCGGAATCATGAAGCCCGAATTCAAGCCCGGGCGCGGCGTGAGAAACGCCGGCAGACCCGACAAGGCCGGGTCGACCAGCATCGCGGTACGGCGCTCGCTGATCGAGCCGATTTCGCAGACCGCCATCGCCAGCATGTCGGCCGCAAATGCCACCGGTTCGGCATGGAAGTTGCCGCCAGACAATGCCTCGCCAGTTTCGCTGAAGACTAAGGGATTGTCGGACACGCCATTGGCTTCGATCTCCAGCGTGCGCGCAGCCTGGCGCATGATGTCCAGCGCGGCGCCCATCACCTGCGGCTGGCAGCGCAGACAGTACGGATCCTGCACGCGCACATCCCCCAGCCGGTGCGATTCGCGAATGCTCGAATCGGCCATCAAGACGCGCAGTGCCGCAGCGGTGGCGATCTGCCCCGGTTGTCCACGCAAGGCATGGATGCGCGCATCGAATGGCGTATCCGAGCCCTTGGCTGCTTCCACCGACAAGGCACCAGTGACCAGCGCGGCCTGCAGCACGGTTTCGATCTCGAACAAACCGGCTAATGCGCAGGCGGTGGAGAACTGGGTGCCGTTGAGCAGCGCCAGGCCTTCCTTCGCGCCCAGCACGCGCGGCTGCAATTGCGCCTGTGCAAGCGCCTCAGCGGCAGGCAGGCGGTGCTCGCCGACGAAGGCTTCGCCAACGCCGATCATCACCGCCGCCAGATGCGACAACGGCGCCAGATCGCCGGAGGCGCCGACCGAGCCCTGGCATGGCACCACCGGGGTGATGCCACGGCGCAGCATCGCGTCCAGCAGCGCCAGCGTGTCCGGCTGCACGCCGGAGGCGCCTTGCGCCAAGCTGGTGAGCTTGAGCGCCATCATCAGCCGTACCACCGGCACCGGCGTGGGTTCGCCGACACCGGCTGCATGCGAGAGCACGATATTGCGTTGCAGGGTCTGCAGGTCCTCGCGCTCGATGCGCACGCTGGCCAGTTTGCCGAAGCCGGTGTTGACGCCATAGACCGCCTCGCCGCGCGCGACAATCGCCTCCACCGTCTGCGCACTGCGCAGCACCGCGGCCGCGCAGGTGTCGTCCAACCCGACCTCGGCACCGCGGTAGAACGCACGCCATTGCGCCAGTGTGACCTGGCCGGGCTGCAGGACAACAGAACTCATGACGACTCCGGATTCAGCAGGAATGCCCGCGCCAGACGCGGGCATGAAGTGGGTTGAAGCCCATGCGATAGACCAGATCGGCCGGCGCGTCGATGTTCCAGATCGCCAGGTCGCAGTCCATGCCGGCGCGCAGCCGGCCAAGTCGCTCGCTGCGTCCGAGCGCACGTGCAGCCTCGCGGGTAAAACCGGCGATGCATTCGTCCACGGTCATGCGGAACAGCGTGGCGGCCATGTTCATCGCCAGCAGCGGGCTGGTCAGTGGCGAGGTGCCTGGATTGCAATCGGTGGCCACTGCCAGCGGCACGCCAGCCGCGCGCAACGCGGCGATCGGCGGCACCTGGGTGTCGCGGGTGAAATAGAACGCGACCGGCAGCAGCACCGCGATCGTGCCGGCGCTGGCCATCGCAGCGATCCCGGCCTGGTCCAGATATTCGATGTGATCAGCCGACAGCGCGCCATAGCGTGCGGCCAGTGCTGCGCCGTGCTGATTGCTCAGTTGATCAGCGTGTAGCTTGATGCCCAGGCCGTGTGCCTGCGCGGCGATGAAGACCTGTTCGGCCTGCGCGGGCGAGAACGCCAGATGCTCGCAGAACACGTCCACCGCCTCGGCAAGACCTTGCGCGGCAATCGCCGGAATCATCTGCATGCAGACCTGGTCGATATAGGTCTGCGCATCGCTGCCTGGTGGCACCGCATGGGCGCCAAGAAACGTCGGCACCACTTCAACCTTGCGCAGCGCGGCGAGCTGTCGCGCCACGCGTAGCTGCTTGGTTTCTTCTTCCAGGGTCAGCCCGTAGCCGGATTTGATTTCCAACGTGGTCACGCCTTCGGCGAGCAGGGCGTCCAGGCGCGGCAGGCTGGCGGCCAATAGTGCTGCGTCGTCGGCAGCGCGTGTCGCGCGCACGGTCGCCATGATGCCGCCGCCGGCTGCTGCAATTTCGGCGTAACTGGCGCCGCGCAGACGTTGCTCGAATTCGTTGGCGCGACTGCCGGCATACACCAGGTGGGTGTGGCAATCGATCAGGCCGGGGCTGATCCAGCGGCGCTGGCAATCGTGCGCGGTGTCGGGTTCCAACGGCGGGGCGAGAGCCGCCGCTCCGGCATACACCAGGCGGCCGTCCTGGCAGGCGAGAACGCCATCTTCCACGATGCCCAGGCCGCCAGCGGCGGCGTCCAGGGTCATCAGTTGCGCGTTGTGCCAGAGGACGTCGCAATGCATGGCGCAGGCTCGTGGTGTCTGATATGTATATACAATAGAACCGGCAATCGAGGGTGTCCAGTGGCAGACCAACAGGTGCAGGCGTTGTGGGCAGCCCGGGCGCTTTTGCCCGATGGCTGGGCGAGCGGTATGCGGATCACGCTGACGCAGGGGCGCATCGCCTCGGTACAGACCGATACCGCCGTCGCCGCCATCGATACCCGTGTAGACGTGCTGCTGCCCGGGTTGGGCAATCTGCACAGCCACGCGTTCCAGCGCGGCATGGCCGGCCTGACCGAAGTGGGCGGGCGCAGCGGCGACAGTTTCTGGAGCTGGCGCGAGTTGATGTATCGCTTTGTCGACCGGCTCGACCCGGACAGCCTGCAAGCCATCGCCGAACAGGCCTATGTGGAAATGCTCGAAAGCGGCTTCACTCGAGTCGGCGAATTTCATTATCTGCACCACAGCCCCGGCGGCGCGGCATATGCGCACGCCGGCGAAATGTCCGAGCGCATCGTCGCTGCCGCCGCCAACACCGGCATCGGGCTGACGCTGTTGCCGGTGTTCTATGCGCATTCGGATTTCGGCGGCGTCGCGCCCAGTGCGGAGCAGCGTCGCTTGATCCACGACATCGACAGCTTCACGCGATTGCTGGACGACTGCACGCGCAGCCTCAAGGCCTTGCCGGATGCGGTGCTCGGGCTGGCACCGCACAGCCTGCGCGCAGTGACGCCGGCGCAATTGGCCGCGCTGGTGCCGCTCACCGATGGCCCGATCCACATTCATATCGCCGAACAGCAGCGCGAGGTGGATGCGTGTCTGGCCTGGTCGGGACAACGCCCGGTGCAGTGGCTGCAGGCCAACGCGCCGGTGGATGCGCGCTGGTGTCTGGTGCACGCCACGCAGGTGGACGCGACTGAACTGCAGGCGATCGTCGACAGCGGCGCGGTGGTCGGGCTGTGCCCGATCACCGAGGCGAATCTGGGCGACGGGCTGTTCCCGATGCAGGCGTTTGCCGCTGCGGGCGGGCGTTTTGGCGTGGGCTCGGATTCGAATGTGCTGATCGATGCGGCCGAAGAACTGCGCCTGCTCGAATACGGCCAGCGCCTGCAACTGCGTGCGCGCAATGTGCTTGCGCAAGAAGGCGTTTCCAGCGGGCGATGGTTGTTCGATCAGGCCAGCGATGGCGCGGCGCAGGCCTTGGGTGTTGTGCAGAGCGGAATCCGGGTCGGCGCATCGGCCGATCTGCTCGAGCTGGACCTCGCCCATCCGGCACTGCTGGCGCGCAGCAGCGATGCACTGCTCGACAGTTGGCTGTTTGCCGCACGCGGTGGTGCGGTGCGCAATGTCTGGCGCGCCGGGCAATGGGTGGTGCGCGACGGGCAGCATGTGGATCGTGCGCGCATCGCCACGCGTTTTGCTGGCGTTTTGCGATCTCTGCTGAGCAACTGAGCGGATGCGCGCACAATGCGTGTCTGACCGGAGACCTGCTTTGACCGCCCCCCCCATCGCCGCGCCCGGCACCCTGCATCAACGCATCCGTCAGGATCTGGAACAACGCATCCACAGTGGCGACTGGCCGCCAGGTCACCGCGTGCCGCCCGAGCACGAGCTGATGATCCAGTACGGATGCTCGCGTATGACGGTCAACAAGGTGCTCGGTTTGCTCGCCGACGCCGGCATGATCGAACGCCGCCGCCGCACCGGCTCGTTCGTGGCGCGGCCGCATCCGCATCTGGAACAGGTCGCGCTGTCGATCCCGGATATCGAAGTGGAGATGACCACGCGCGGTCATGCCTATCGGTTTTGGTTGTCGTCGCGGCGACTGCGCAATGTGCGCCAGTGCGTGCCGCAAGAGCGCGCCTTGGGCAGCACCGGCAAAGTCCTGGCATTGGAAAGCGTGCATCTGGCCGACGGCAACCCGTTCGCGCTGGAACAGCGCGTCATCGACACCACCACAGTGCCGGAGGCGTTGCTGCAATCGTTCACCGACGTGGCGCCGGGCAGTTGGTTATTGCGCAACGTGCCGTGGACGCGCGCCGAACATCGCATCAGCGCGGTCAATGCCGACGGCGCCCAGGCCGAACGCCTGCAGGTGGACGATGGCGCCGCATGCCTGGTCATCGATCGCCATACTTGGCGAGGCGATCAGCCGGTCACCTACGTGCGCCAATGGTTTCTGGGCGGGTCGTACGATCTGGTGGCGCGGTTTGCGCCCGGAATGCGCTGAGATTTAGAGCGACTGACCAGCCGGCTAGGCTGCGGTCATGCGTGTATGGTCGACGTTCGGAACTGGCGTTCGGAATCGGCATGTATCTAAGGACATTATGATTGTTGCGCGCGCCGCACTCACCTGAGTAACGCTCGCGATGCGTCGTCAGCGGCCTTGGACCACGTTCCGGCCACCCACTCAAATCGTCGTGCACTGACGCCAATGCACCGGCTCGTCCACGCCTGCGCGCGGGTTGAGTTGCACGCGTACGGTGCGCAGGTACGGATAGCGTTCCAGTTCGCGACAGATCAGTGGCCATGCGGCGGAGTCTTCGACCGTGCGGTCCACCGCCAACGTTGCCTGGGTGATCCAGACGCCGCGTATCAGACCGGGCGTCTGTGCCAGCGCTTTGGAAACTTTACGTTGATAGCCCTGCATGGTCGCTGCATCTGGTTCCTTCTCGTCTTTAAAGAGCCGGCGCAACCGCAGGAGTGGACGCAGGCGTCGGCGCAGCTTGCGCTGCTGCAGTCGCCGGAGCAGCGGAGGGCGCAGCACGCACGGGTGCTGCAACTGGTGGGGGGGGTGCTGCGGCAGTCTGCGTTGGCGCAGCCTCCGGCGCCGTTGGCTGCAGCGCCAGCACAGCGCCCAGGGCCAGCGTTGCCAGCGCCGCGCCGGCAATGACGCTGTGGCGGATCGCACGGTGCCGTGCCATGCCGACCACGCCGGTTTCCACATCGCCCGGCAGATACGGTTTGAGCAGGGGCCACAGGCGCGTGCCGTCCAGCACTTCGATGGATTGCTTGTCAGCGGCCGCGATGCCTTCGCGTTCGATGCGGCCCTCTGTCACCATCACACCGCCGCCCGCACCGGCCAGCCGCGCCATCGCGCCCAACTCGTTCACTGCCGCCACGCCGATGCGATAACCGCGCCCGTGCTTGCAGGCAACCAGGCGCGTGCCGTGTTCGGTCTGCATCATGAAATCCGCAGTGGGCAGGCCGTCCTGCGGCGACTGGGTCGGTTGCCAACCGCGTTGCTCCTGCAGCACGCGCAGCACTACCGCAGAAAAATCACGCCAGTGCATCGCTGCCAGGGCGCGCACGCCTTCAGTGGTTTCGTCGGCGCGACGGCGTACCAGCCACACATAAGCGCAGACCGCCAACCAGAGCAGCAGGGCGGCCGAAAGCGCAAAAATCCAGGAAGGTATGAGCGTCAATCGAGGTTATGGCAGTTATGACGAAAAGATGCGAATAGGAGAATCCTTCGCGACCGATTCGTCAATGGATCGCGGGCGGCGATGGTACGAGCCGTGATCCAGATAGCGAAAGACCCGCCAGTCCGAAGCCGTGAGGGGAGGGGAGCAAACGGACTTCGTGTTACAGGACTGGCGGGTCCTTCGCGATTGTGTGGAAAATCATGCTGCTTTGCAGCATTGGCAGGCACTTATGCCTACTCGACGTCGAATGCGCTGCTGTTCGCGGTCGAAGAGCTGGCTCCTGGCGTGGTTGCCGTGCCGGTGCCGGTCGTCTCGCTGCTGGCCGCTTGCGCGGCCTGGTTGGCGGTGCGGTTGGCACGCTTGGTGGCAGAGGTGTTGGCGCGGACCTGGGCCTTCAACGATTCCACTTCACGCCGCAGGTTTTCCAGCTCGTCCTGTTCGGGAATGTTGAGCGTGCGCAACACACCCTTGACGCGTTCGTCGAAGGCCTTGCCCAGCCGGTCCCAGCCACGCACGGCGGTGTCGCGCGCCTGCTCGAACTGGGTCTCCACCTCTTCGCGCAGCTCATCGACGCTTTCGGTGGCCTTCTGCTGGCCGGTGCGTTCGTAGGCCGCACCTTCGCGTACCAATGAATCGAACAATTTGCCGCCTTCGGTTTGGACGCGGCCCAGCGCGCCTAGCCCGGCCAGCCACACGGTCTGTGCCGATTCGCCAAGCCGGCGCGAAATCTGTTCTGCCTGCGCCTGGAAACCATGGGCCGCCTTGTCGCGGTTGCCGTTCTGATCGTATCCGGTCGTCATGCGATGCTCCTGTAGATTGCTAAAGCGACGTTGCTTTCACCCTAGTGCCGACGCTGCATCGGGCAGGTGAAGCATTGCCTGCCGGGGTGTGTACACGTGATGTGTGCGCATGACGCGTTTTCAAGCATCCACGCATCGAGCGCGGTGCGGCGCGGGTGACTTAGCGCGGAAGCATCCGCACGCCTGGGCCACCGCGCCCGCAGCGCCGCGTTCAGGCGAGTTTTTCATTCAGCAAACGACGGATTTCCGATTCCACCATCGGCTGCATCGCCGACAACAGAAACCCAAGCTCGGCGGTGACATGCACCTGCTGCGGCAGCAGGGCGATCGCCCCGTCCACGCCGGCGCGCGCAATGCGCAAGGTGTCGCCTTCCCACTGCGAAGCGATGCCGTAGCGATCGGTCAGTTTGCATGCCGCCTCGTCGATCGCCGCGCGGGCCTGTGCCGGCATCAAGAAATGGTCGTGCCGGATATCGATGCTGGACATGGGTTCCATAGTAAAGATGAAAGGAGCGCGCATTGTGCGTATGCACGGGCCAGGCTCCAAGTGCGGATGCTTGCAGCGGACCGGGAACGAGGCGCAGACACGGCGCACCCGCTTGGTGGGCGCCGATCACGTTGCTGGCCGCTGCAAGTGGCAAACCTGCTAGGCTGCGGGGGTGCGCGATCTGCAAGTTCATTTTACTCACCGGCAGCAGCCGGATCATTCTCTCAAGCCCGGCATCCACCGGATCACACGGTATGCCTCCGGCAGCGTGCGGGTGGTTGCCGATGCGCAGGGCGCGTTGCTGTTGGCGCAGTTTTGCCTGGACCAACGCGGTCTCTGGTTGCAGGTGGCCAACGGAATCCGCGGCATCCACGTCAATGGACGCCCCGTACGCCGCATGGCACTGCTGCGACCCGGCGATGCAATCTATGCCGACGGCGTGGAGATGCTGTTGCGCAGTGCGCCGTCGAGCGCGCCGGCCAACGATATTGAGGACGACGGCGCCGGCCTGAGCGAGGTCTGTCTGTTGTTGCGCGGGCTGGGCGGCCGTCACCACGGGCGCAGCTTCACGTTGGATCGCCCACGCCTTGTCGGCAGCGACCCGGCCGCGGACATCGTCATCGACGACCCGGCCTTCGCCGCTCAACATGCCCGCCTGGAACGGCATGGCGACCGCGTGCTGATCCGCGATCTGGGCTCGGAAGAAGGCAGCTGGATCAACGGCGTGCAAGTGCGCGACGGCTGGTTGCAGGCCGGCGACCAGGTCGTATTCGACGCCCGCCACCGCTTTGTCGTCGAGGTGCCGCGCACCCATCATGGCACCACCTGGGACATCCCCGACGCGGAGCCGTTGCCGCCGCCGCCGCGCGCCACCAGCGAACCGACGCATGCGCCTGTCAAGGTCGCGCGCTGGCCATGGCTGCTGCTCAGCGCGGCGCTGCTGGCGGCGGCGTTGAGCGCTTTGCTGTGGTTCGGCGCGCGCTGAGTTTTTTCCAGACCCGCCAGCCCAGCAACATCGCGAGAATGCCGGCATACAGCGCCGGTTCGCGGATATCGGATTTCACCAACTACCAGAAGTGCAGCACCGCCAGCAGCCCGATGGGGTAGATCAGCATGTGCAGGCGTCCCCAGTTGCGCTTGAGCCTGCGCATCCAGCCCTGGGTGGAGGTGATCGCCAACGGCAGCAGTAGCAGCCACGCTGTAAAACCGACGGTGATGTAGGGACGCTTGAGAATCTCTTCGAAGATCTGGGTCCAGAAGCCGCGCAGATCCAGGCTCAGGTACGCCGCCAGATGCACGCTTGCATAAAAGAACGCGTACAGCCCGAACATGCGGCGGAAGCGGATCAGCATCGCCTGGCCGGTGAGCTGGCGTAGCGGCGTGATTGCCAATGTGATCAGCAGGAAGCGTAGCGCCCATAGCCCGGTGCGGTGCTCGATCTCGGCCACCGGATCAGCGCCCAGCGCATCGCTGCCCGTTTGCCACACCTGCCAGAATTGCCAGCCCAGTAGTGCGATCGGCGCCAGCGCGGCCGCATGCAGCAGCGTCTTGGCAGCGATCAGGGATGTGGATGTCTTGGCCATGTGATCTCGAAGAGGGACGCGATGCTGCGCGGGATTGCGATGCCTGCATCGTAGGTGCGCACCTGGGCGCAAGGGGCGTGACCAGGAAAGCCATCGCGCCCGGGAGCACTCCTGCGATAGGTCGATATCAAGCTGAGTTCTGCTGCCCTAAAACCACTTCTTCAAATCCATTCCCGCGTACAACGAAGCGACCTGATCTGCGTAGCCGTTGAACGGCTTGGTCGCGATGCGCTCGGCGAACAGCTTGCTGGCGGTGCCGGCGATACGACGCTCGTTCTTCTGGCTCCAGCGCGGGTGATCCACTGCCGGATTGACGTTGGAAAAAAAGCCATATTCGGAGGGCTGCAGATCGTGCCACGCGGTCTCGGGCATCTTCTCCACAAAGCGGATTTCCACGATCGACTTGATGCTCTTGAAGCCATACTTCCACGGCACCACCAGCCGCAACGGCGCGCCGTTCTGCTGCGGCAGCGGCTTGCCGTACAGGCCGGTGGCCAACAGGGTCAGCGGGTGCATCGCTTCGTCGATGCGCAGGCCTTCGCGATACGGCCAGTTGATCGAGCGGTAGCGCATGCCGGGCATCTGTTGGGTATCTGCCAGCGTGGTGAAGGCCACGTACTTGGCCTTGGAGGTGGGCGCAAAGCGCTTGAGCACCTCGCCCAGCGGCACGCCGTTCCAGGGGATCACCATCGACCAGCCTTCCACGCAGCGCAGCCGGTAGGTGCGTTCTTCCGCAGTGATGCCTTTCAACAACGCGTCCAGCGACAGGCTGTCCGGCTTTTCGCACTCGCCGCTGACCTTCACCGACCACGGCGACAGCTTCAAGGTCTTGGCGGCCTTCGACGGATCGGTCTTGTCGGTGCCGAATTCGTAGAAATTGTTGTAGCTGCTGACATCTTCCAGCCGGGTGAGTTCCTCGGTAGTGCGGAAACCGCTGCGCGCCTGCGCCGGCGTCACCACGGTCTTGGGCGGCGGCGGATCGGCCTCGGCACACCCGGCCACGCCCAGCGCCGGGGTCAGCGCGAACAGTTGCAGCAGCCGGCGTCGGTCGCGGTAAACAGCCTCATCGGTGATCTCGCCTGACGGCGTCTTCAAGACATCGCGAAGGGACATGGCTCGCTCCTGACAGTGGCTGCTGGTGGGAATAAGGGACCACGGTGATGATTCTGCCCATGGACTCCGCAAAATCATACGCCGGCGTCGGTGAGAAGGATGCAGCTGCAACTTTTTTGCAACGCTGCCAAGGCCGGTGCGCTGCGGCATACTAGAAGGCTAGCTCGACAAGGTGTGCCATGACACGTGCGTTCAATTTCAGTGCCGGCCCTGCGACATTGCCGGAATCGGTCCTGCGGCAGGCGCAGGCGGAGATGATCGAGTGGAAAGGCGTCGGCGCCTCGATCGTGGAAATCAGCCACCGCAGCGCCGATTTCATGGCCGTGGCGGCCGCAGCCGAAGCAGATCTGCGCGCCCTGTTGTCGATTCCCGACGATTACGCAGTGCTGTTCACCGCCGGTGGTGCCACCACCATCCAGGCGCTGCTGCCGCTGAATTTCGCCGCGCCTGGTCAGGCGACCGATTACGTGATCACTGGGCATTGGGGCAAGACCGCGATCAAGCAGGCGGCTCCTTACGTGGACGCGCGCATCGCCGCCGATGCGCAGTCGGAAGGCTTTATCGACATTCCGCCGGTGTCCAGCTGGACCTTGTCGCCGCACTCGGCCTATGTGCACATCACCGCCAACGAGACCATCCATGGCGTGGAGTTTCGCGACACGCCGGACGTGGGCACGCTGCCGTTGTTCGCCGATTTCAGTTCGTCGATCGCCTCCGAGCCGCTGGATATCTCGCGCTATGGGTTGATTTACGCCGGTGCGCAGAAAAACCTGGGGCCGGTCGGCATCTCGGTGTTGATCGTGCGCCGCGATCTGCTCGAACGGGCCGGCCAGCCGCGGGCGGATATCTTCAACTACGCCTCGCATGCTGCCCGCGATTCGATGCTCAACACGCCGCCCACCTGGAACTGGTATCTGCTCGGCCTCAACGTGAAGTGGATGCTCGAACAGGGCGGGGTGGAGGAGTTCGCGCGTCGCAATACCGAGAAAGCCACGCTGGTGTACGGCGCGATCGATGGCTCCGGCGGCTTCTATCGCAACCTGATCAAGCCCGCCGTGCGTTCGCGCATGAACATCCCGTTTTTTCTACCGGATGAGCAGCTGGACGCGTTGTTCGTCAGTCAATCCAATGCCGCCGGCCTGCTTGCCTTGAAGGGGCACAAGGCCGTTGGTGGGTTGCGTGCGTCGCTCTACAACGCGATGCCGGTAGCGGGCGCGCAGGCGCTGGTGAGCTTCATGCACGACTTCCAGCAGCGGCACGGCTGAGTCTTCATTCGACCGCGGCAGGTGCCGCGCAGGCGCATGCGCCGTTATCCAAGGAATGTCCAGCGATGGCTCCCAAGTCCAACAAGCCCATAACCGCCGTTAGCGGCAAGACCAAGTCGGCGAGTAAATCTGCAGATAAATCTATAGAGAAAAGTGCAAGCAAGTCGGCAAGCAAGCTTGCAAAGCCGGCGGTCGCCGCGCCGTTGCTGGCCGATGTGCGTGCCAAGATCGACCAGATCGACCGCAATATCCAGGCGCTGATCGCCGAGCGCGCCAACTTCGCCAATCAGGTCGGCAAGGCCAAGGGCAAGCTCGCCGCAGCGGTGGATTACTACCGGCCCGAGCGCGAGGCGCAGGTGCTGCGCATGGTGGTAGACCGTAACGAAGGCCCGCTCAGCGACGAAGTGCTGGTGCATGTGTATCGTGAAATCATGTCGGCCTGTCTGGCCCAGCAGGAGCCGCTGAAAATCGGTTACCTCGGCCCGGAAGGCACCTTCAGCCAGCAGGCGGTGCTCAAGCATTTCGGTCGTTCGGCCGTGGGCCTGCCGATGGCGACCATCGAAGAAGTGTTCCAGGAAGTGGAAGCCGGCAATGCCGATTTCGGCGTGGTGCCGGTGGAAAACTCCGGGCAGGGCACCATCCAGGTCACGCTGGACATGTTCCTGACCTCCAACCTGAAAATCTGCGGCGAAGTCGAGCTGCGCGTGCATCAGTATCTGCTCTCGCGCACCGGCCGGATCGAGGACATCGAGCGCATTTACGCGCATTCGCAGTCGTTCGCGCAGACCGCTGGCTGGTTGCGTTCGCACCTGCCCAAGGTCGAGAAGCTTGCGGTGTCCAGCAATGCCGAAGGTGCGCGTCGCGCCCGCAATGCCGAAGATGCCGCATCGATCGGCGGCGAGAGTGCGGCGCACGTCTATGGCTTGAAGAAAGTCATCATGAAGTCGATCGAAGACGACGACGACAACACCACGCGCTTTCTGGTGGTCGGCCGGCAGATCTTCCCCTCCTCCGGACACGACCGCACCTCGGTGCTGGTGTTCATCCACGACAAGCCGGGCGCGTTGTTCGACGTGCTCAGCCCGTTCGCGCGGCATGGCATCAGCATGAATCGCATCGAGTCGCGGCCCTCGCATCAGGCCAAGTGGGAATACGGCTTCTTCATCGATCTGGCCGGCCATGTGGAAGACGAGGCGATGAAGCAGGCGCTGGCCGAACTGGAAGCGCACTCGGCGCAGATCAAGGTGCTGGGCTCGTATCCGGTCGCCATTCCCTGAGCGCCGGACTGATCAGCCGGTAATCGCCGGCGCGCCGACATCTGCAAGCTGACGGTGCGACCACACCATTCTTCAAAGCGCATCGCCGTGCATGGCGATGCCGCAGCAATCGGATCACACGCATGAGCAGCAGCACGCAACACTGGATCGCGCAGCACGGCAGCGCATTGCAGGGCAGCCTGGCCATTCCCGGCGATAAATCGGTCTCGCATCGCGCGGTGATGTTTGCCGCCTTGGCCGACGGCATCTCGCAGATCGATGGCTTTCTCGAAGGCGAAGACACGCGCTCCACCGCAGCGATTTTTGCCAAACTCGGTGTGCGCATCGAAACACCTTCGGCCTCGCAGCGCATCGTGCATGGCGTGGGCGTGGATGGCCTGCAGCCGCCAAGCGAGCCGCTGGACTGTGGCAATGCCGGCACCGGCATGCGCCTGTTAGCCGGCCTGCTGGCTGCGCAGCGCTTCGACAGCGTGCTGGTGGGCGACGACTCACTGTCCAAGCGTCCGATGCGACGGGTGACCGACCCGCTGGCACAGATGGGCGCACGCATCGATACCGAAGAAGACGGCACCCCGCCGCTACGTGTGCACGGCGGGCAGGCGCTGCACGGGATCGACTTCGTCTCGCCTGTCGCCAGCGCACAGGTCAAGTCTGCGGTGCTGCTGGCAGCCTTGTACGCGCAGGGCGACACCTCGGTCACTGAGCCGCACCCCACGCGCGATTACACCGAGCACATGCTGTCCGCGTTCGGCGTGGAGATCGATTTCTCGCCAGGCAAGGCGCGTCTGCGCGGTGGTCAGCGCTTGCGTGCGACCGATATCGCGGTGCCGGCGGATTTCTCGTCGGCAGCGTTCTTGATCGTGGCGGCCAGCATCATTCCCGGCTCGGACGTGGTGCTGCGTGCGGTGGGCTTGAATCCACGCCGCACCGGACTGCTGGCTGCGTTGCGACTGATGGGCGCTGATATCGTCGAAGACAACCACGCCGAACACGGTGGCGAGCCGGTTGCCGATCTGCGCGTGCGCCATGCGCCCTTGCAGGGCGCGCAGATTCCCGAAGCGCTGGTGCCGGACATGATCGACGAGTTCCCGGCCCTGTTCGTGGCTGCCGCAGCGGCGAATGGGCAGACGGTGGTCACCGGCGCGGCCGAATTGCGCGTAAAGGAATCCGATCGTCTGGCAGCCATGGCCACTGGTCTACGCACGCTGGGCGTGCAAGTGGACGACACGCCGGATGGCGCGACCATTTACGGCGGCAGCATCGGCAGTGGTGTGATCGAAAGCCACGGCGATCACCGCATTGCAATGGCGTTCGCCATTGCCGGTCAGCTGTCTACCGGCAGCGTGCAGGTGAACGATGTCGCCAATGTCGCGACATCGTTTCCGGGTTTCGATACCTTGGCGCGGGGCGCCGGCTTCGGGCTTAACGCTCTGCCGTGAACTCCACCGGCACCTTCACGCTGCTGACGACCGCGTGGCCATCGCGTGTTGCTGGCTCAAAATGCCACTGACGTAAGCTGTCCACTACCGCTGCATCCAGGCGAGGATTATCGCTACCGCTACGATCGACGATGGTCACATCGCTCACCTGGCCCTGCACATCCAGTTGCAGGCGAGCGGTACGGCTGCCTTCGATGCCGGCCTGCGCAAAGTCGGCCGGATAACGCGGCATTGCATTGCCCGGCAGCGGCTTGGCTTCTTCGCTGCTGATCGGCGCACGCACCGGCTGGTGCGCAATCATGGTCATGGCACGCGGGCCTTTGGAGGCCGGCAGGATCTGGCGGCTTGCCGGCAACGGGCGCATGTCAGCGGCAAACGATTTGTCGCTGTGCCGTGTCCACCACCAGGTCGGCGCCACCGCCAGGACGGCCAGCAGCGTTGCCCACAACCATGGCGATGCGCCGCCGGCATCGTCTTCGTGCACACGATCACGCACGTCTACGGACTGTTGCGGCAGCGGTTGCGTTTGGTGTGAAAAAGGATTCGAGGTGAAGGACATGGCCGACCTCCTGGCGCATCTGTGGGATGACACGACCAGTTTGGTCGGCGCTGCCTGAGGGGGAGCTAAGGCGGAGCGCTAATGAAGGGCTAAAACTCGGCAGGCGTTCAGCTTGGCTGAACTGGCAAATCACCTGTGTTGTTACCGAAAGGGAGCGCAAGACGGCCGAAATCCCGATGTACCCGCTAATGCGTCAACGCCTCGCAAACAGCCATCTGACGGCCATTTGCGCTGGTTCGGTCAGCCGCGCTTACTGCGCAGGCCTGAACTCGAACGGGATGTCCACACTGCCGGCAATCGGCTGGCCATTGCGCTGCGCCGGGTGGAAACGCCACTGACGCACCGCTTCCATCGCGACGCGATCCAGATCGCGCGAACCGCTGCGCTGCACCAGCGTCACGCCGCCGGGTTTACCGGTTGCGTCCACGTCCACACGCACCACCACATCGCCGACATCGCCACGACGTAGCGCGGCCGATGGATAGCGCGGCGGTGGCATCTGGCCCTGCATCGGCACCGGGCGATCTCCGCCGGCCGCTGCAGCGGTGTTTGTGGGTGCCGCGGTTCCCGGCGCGCCGGCAACCGCGTCTTCCGGCAATGGCGTCGGCGCGGGTGGGTCAGTGGGTGCGGTTTCCACCAGGGTCGGGGTGTCTTCGGGCGGCTTGGCCTGCGACATATCGCTGGCTCCGTCCTGGGCCGGCAGCGGCGCGGGCAGCGGCTGGATGCTGTCGTCGGCCGGCGCACCTGCAGCCGGTTGGGCCGGCGAGGCCTTGTAGAAGTCGTCCTTGCGGCCGGTGGCCCACACCAGCAGGAACAACAGCAGGCCGGCAACGAAGGCGATACCGGCAATTTTCAGGGTGTGGCGGGGCAGACGCAGGACGATCTGGCGGTCGGATGCAGGGCGGGGCGCGGGCATAGGGCTCACCTGAAGGATCGACGCAATTCTGGCATAGCCGCAGTGAATCGATCGCGGCAGGTGGCGGAACAGGAGATAATCTGGCGCTTCCCACTGACTCCCACAGACTTCCGATGCTAGATCCGGCCCTGCTTCGCCACCATCCCGCCGACCTTGCCGAGCGCCTTCGCAGCACGCGCAGTTTCGCCCTGGACGCCGCGGAACTGGAGTCGCTGGAAGGCGAGCGCAAGCGTCTTCAGGTGCGCACGCAGGAGCTGCAGAGTCTGCGCAATTCCAAATCCAAGGCGATCGGGCAGGCCAAGGCCAAGGGCGATGATGTCACCGCGCTGATGGCCGAAGTAGCAGGTTTCGCTGACGAGCTTTTGCAGTCTCAAGTCGAACTGAAGGCCGTTCAGGGAGAACTGGAGAAGTTGTACGCGGTGATTCCCAACCTGCCGCATGCAGACGTGCCCCTCGGAAAGAGTGAGGCAGATAACGTCGAGCAATCCCGTTGGGGAACGCCGCGCCAGTTCGATTTCCCGGTTAAGGATCATGTGGAACTTGGTGCGCCCAACGGCTGGCTGGATGGTGATACCGCGGCCAAGTTGTCTGGCGCTCGCTTCACCGTGCTGCGCGGGCCAATTGCGCGTCTGCATCGCGCGCTGGCGCAGTTTATGCTTGACCTGCATGTCGGACAGCATGGCTACGAAGAAACCAACGTGCCGCTGCTGGTCAACGCCGAGTCGATGCACGGGACCGGGCAGTTGCCAAAATTTGAGGATGATCTCTTCAGGATTTACGAAGACGAATACCACTCTCAAACTGACGAAGAGACTGGTGAAGTTGCTCATTGGCGGACTGGTCAGATAGATCCTGACCCTGCTTACTATCTAATCCCCACCTCGGAAGTGCCGCTGACCAACATCGTGCGCGACGAGATCGTCGATGCCGAGCGCTTGCCGCTGCGCATGACCGCGCATTCGATGTGCTTCCGCGCCGAAGCCGGCAGCGGCGGCCGCGACACGCGCGGCATGATCCGCCAGCACCAATTCGAAAAGGTGGAGCTGGTCACCGCCTGCGCGCCAGAAGACAGCGATGCCGAGCATCAGCGCATGACCCGCTGCGCCGAGGTGGTGCTGGAAAAACTCGGCCTGCCGTATCGTAAGGTGCTGCTGTGCACCGGCGATATGGGTTTTGCTGCGATCAAGACCTATGATCTGGAAGTGTGGCTGCCTTCGCAGGCCACCTATCGCGAAATTTCGTCCTGCTCCAATTGCGGTGATTTCCAGGCGCGGCGCATGCAGGCGCGCTGGCGCAACCCGGTCAGCGGCAAGCCGGAGTTGCTGCACACGCTCAACGGCTCGGGCACTGCGGTGGGCCGCGCCATGATCGCGGTGATGGAAAACTACCAGAACGCCGATGGCTCGATGGACGTGCCCGAGATGCTGCGTCCGTATATGGGCGGGATCGGGCGGATTGGGTAAGCGTTCCGGTCGACACGACGGGGTAGCTGCAAGGCGTGCGCGACCGGGCTGCTTCTACAAGCGTTGATAGAAAACGGGGCCATCACTGGCCCCGTTTGCATTTGCAGGTGACGTCATGCGCTTCGCTGACCACTCAGCGTTCTCTGGCGGATGCGAGCCGGTCGGTGTCGATGCCTGAGCGGCGTCCGCTGCTGTGGCGAAGACCCCACACCTTCGGCGCGTAGGACTTCGATGTCCCACAAGCCCGCAAACCTGAAGAGGTAACGCAACATAGGTCGTTGCTCTGCTGTGATAAAGGTGCTTATATATCAGATATCGTTCTATCCATGGATGCCTTCGCCATGCACGATCTGAATGACCTGTACTACTTCGCGATGGTGGTGGACCATGGCGGCTTCGCTGCCGCCGAGCGTGCGCTCGGGATCCCCAAGTCGCGCCTGAGCCGGCGCATCAGCCAGCTCGAAACCGACCTCGGCGTGCGCCTGCTACAGCGCTCCACGCGCCGCTTCGCGGTGACCGACGTCGGCACCAGTGTGCATCGCCACGCCCAGACCATGCTGGCCGAGGCCCAGGCAGCGCGCGAGGTGGTGGACCGTCTCAGCGCCGAGCCGCGCGGCCTAGTGCGTGTGAGCGTCCCGGTGTCGCTGGCGCAGATCCAATTACCGAAGCTGTTGCCGGAATTTCTGACCAAGTACCCCAAGGTGCGGCTGCAGCTTAACATCAGCAATCGCCGCGTTGACGTGATCAACGAGGGCTACGACATCGCACTGCGCGTGCGCTCGCGCCTGGACGACGACGGCAGCCTGGTAATGCGCAGCTTCGGCCAGGTGCAGGAGTTGCTGGTCGCCAGCCCCAAATACCTGGACCGCGCCGGCCGCCCCAAGGATCCGAGCGAACTGGCCAACCACACCACCATGAGCACCAGCGAAGACGAAGCGCATCAGCGTTGGGAACTGCACGGCCCCAACGGCGAGATGCGTCGTGTGGACCTGCAGCCGCGTCTGGCCGGTTTCGATTTCCCGCTGCTGCAATCGATGGCGCGCGATGGCTTCGGCATCACTATGCTGCCGGAGACCGTGTGCGCCCATGCGGTGCGCAGCGGCGAGCTGGAAGTGGTGCTGCCGCACTGGTCGCTGCCGCAAGGCATCTGCCACGCTGTGTTCGCCTCGCGTCGCGGCCTGCTGCCGGCGGTGCGCGTGTTCATCGACTTCCTGGCCGAACACCTGCCGCGAGAGATCGAACGCTCGCGTCTGGATTGCGGCGGCAACTGCGCCGAACTGGCCGAAAAGCTCAAGCGCGCGGCCGGCACTGCGCTGCGACTGGCCGTGGCCGAAGCCGGCTGAGCGCTGCGTCTGGTCGTTGACACAGATGCCGGCGAAGCGCCACGCCGCTTGGCAGGCGCAACGCAGCGAGGCGTCACCGCTCAGCAGTGCGTGCAACCCAGCAAGCAGGCGCGATTAGCAAAGCGCGCTCGGGCATGCGAGAATGCGCGCCCGGGGGCGATCCTGGGGTTGAGTGACACCGCTGAAGCGCCGGTCACAATCAGCGTAACCCGCAGAGCGCGTGGCGCCTGCGTGATTCACCGATGCCATCGGCGATCATGCAAAGCAGAATCAAAGCACCATCGGAGAGATGGTCGAGCGGTTGAAGGCACCGGTCTTGAAAACCGGCGAAGGGTCAAACCTTCCGTGGGTTCGAATCCCACTCTCTCCGCCAATTTTGATCTAAGTTGTTGATTTTTAACAATTAATTCCAGCTTGATGAAGATCTTCGGCAGGACACAAATCGGGACACATCTCCCCGATGCGTATCCCTCATCACCTCATTCGCTCTCCAACGGGTCACTGGGCTTTTCGTCAGCGCGTGCCTGTCGATCTTCAACGTGTGCTCGACCAAAAGGTCATCAAGCGAACCCTCCACACCAGCGAGCTTGCCAGTGCGCGTCTGCGCGCATTGCTGCTTGCCGCAGGCTATGCTCAGGCCTTCGACATGTTGAGGGATCGACGTGTGGATAAGCTGGACAAGAAAGACATGCAGGACCTATACGATCAAGATGGCGGCTATTGATTCACTGGTCTCCTTTTTGGGGGCAAAGACCAAGCTCCACACGATCACGCGACCTGATTTGGCTCGCTGGTATCAGCACATGCGGGAGAATGGTGCTTCGACACCGACGCTCACCAACAAGCAAAGCTATGTGGGCGGGAAGGGCGGCTTCTTTGATTGGGCGATTGCCTCTTGCTACTAGGTGTTTGATCCCAGGTGTTGATGGTGCATTATTTTCCCCCGAATGGAAGCAAGCACGATGGGCCAGGTTCTGCATGGGAGCGCCACCACGACAGAGGCGATCCGTCGAGCGATACCGCAGAGTCAAGAGAGCCTGAGAGCGCTTTCCAAGCGTTACGGCATCCATCACAAGACGGTGGCGAAGTGGAAGACGCGGACCTCGGTTGCCGATGTGCCAACCGGGCCGACGCCGCCGCGTTCCACCGTGTTGTCCGTTGCGGATGAGGCGGCGATCGTCGCTTTCCGCAAGCACACGTTGCTGCCGCTGGATGACTGTACTCCATGCCTCGGCCAACAAGCTGGTTGCAGCGCAGTTCCTGCGCAATGTGATCCAGGCGGTGCCCTATGCTCTGCATACGGTTCTGACGGATAACGGTATCCAGTTCACCAACCGCAGTTCCGACCGCTATGCCTGTGCGCATCTCTTCACTCGTGTCTGCGAGGAGCACGGCATCGAACACCGTTTGACCAAGGTCAAGCATCCCTGGACCAAGGGGCAGGTCGAGCGGATGAATCGCACGATCAAAGACGCCACTGTCAAACGCGTCCACTACGACGATCACGCACAACTGCAACAGCATGTGGCCAACGTCATCGACGCCTACAACTTCGCTCGCAGACTCAAAGCCCTGAAGGGTCTGACACCGTACGAATTCATCTGCAAGCAGTGGACATCCGAACCCGAGCGGTTCAAGGTTAATCCGATCCATCTCATGCCGGGACTGAACACCTAGCCCAAAGGCGACAACCCTGCATTCGGGCATGTGAGTTACTCCGTGCGAGAGAAGCGTGCCAGGCGCAAGCTGGGGTTCAAAGCCTATGACCGTGAGCAAATCAAAACGATCTTCTCGCCTGTCAATTTCGAACGACTCTCGGCCAATGCTCAATGTGCAGCATTAATCGGTCTTTACGCAGGTGCGCGAGCTTCGGAAGTCGGGCAGCTGTTGGTGGCTGATGTGTTCAAGGAGGACAAGATTCCGTGCATTCGAATTTCGGACAAAGGTGAACATCAAAATGTCAAGACCGAAGTGAGTTTGCGCACGGTGCCGCTGCATCCGGATCTTTTGGCCCTAGGTTTTATGGAGTGGGTCGACGCCCGTAGGGCGGATGGCGAAAGCATTTAGCCGCTACTTAGGCGAGGTCAGCAAAGACTGGCCGAAGGCAAAGCGTGGGTTCCACTCGCTTCGCAAGTCGATGATTCAGGGGCCGACGTTCCCCCGCTCTGAGTAGCGGTCAGGTTTAGAGTCCGGGGGGGAATGATATGGGTGTTGGCCAGATGTTGGGCATAAGCAGCCGGTGAACCGCCCCGGGTTTCCCGCAGGCCCCTTGGTTTGAGTCACGCCGACATGGCGGACTCATGGGAGTGGGAATAGTCGTTGGCCTCAGCCTCGGCCGGTGGGATATTCCCGATCGGCTCCGGCAATCGGCGGTTGTTGAACCAGCCGGCCCAGTTGAGCGTGGCCCACTCGACCTCCTCGCGCGTGCGCCAGGACGACGTGCGATGGATCACCTCCAAAATGAGGCTGCGGGGTGTCTACAGAAGCCGGGGCGATTCACTCGAACAGCCCTCATGAAGCGATCGACAAGAACCTGATGCTGATGCAGGTGGCAATGACCGGCCTGGATCAGATTCAGACGGCAGGCGACAAGAACGGCGAAGACCAGAAGACCCGTGCCCGTTGGTTCACCGGCATCGGGATGGCCGGCCCGGGCGTGGTGCCCGGCTCGATGCTGTTGTTGAACAAGATCGCTGATGCGCAGAATGCGCTTGCGTGTTTCTTCGTTGACCATCGCGCTGCCGCGCAGTGCGCGCGATACGGTTGGTTGCGACACGCCCGCCAGATAGGCGATATCCAGCAAGGTGGCTTGACCTTTGATTGCCATGGTCTGCACTGGCAGGACAAGTGGCCAGCATCATGCCACGCGCCCGCTGGCGCCGTGCCGCCCCGCGCAACGCCGGGCTGATTGGTTTACCATTCGACTCCAAGACCAATTGCGAGAAGGTGGCCGGCGCCCCGCGCCTGCCCAGCGTGCGACATGAGCACTACCCCCGCCCACTGCTGATTCCGGCCGCGCCAGTTCGCAAGGCGCTCGCACGGCATTCTTTCTGCACCACCTCTCGCAACACACCTATTCGAGCCTGTCCAGTAGTGGGCAGATCTCCCTTGCAGCCTTAGATCTGCAGCCAGCACAGACCTCATTCTTGCCCATGATCAACATTACGCTCCCCGACGGCAGCCGCCGCGAATTCGAATCCCCCGTCTCGGTGATGCAGGTCGCCCAGTCGATCGGCGCCGGTTTGGCCAAGGCCACCATCGCCGGCCAGGTCGATGGTCAGCTGGTCGATGCCAGCGACGTCATCGACCACGACGTCAGCTTGCGCATCATCACCGCCAAGGACGCCGAAGGCGTGGAGATCATTCGCCACTCCTGTGCGCATCTGGTGGGGCATGCGGTCAAGCAGCTGTATCCGGAGGTCAAGATGGTGATCGGCCCGGTCATCGCCGAAGGCTTCTACTACGACATCTATAGCGAGCGCCCGTTCACGCCGGACGACATGGTCGCGATCGAGCAGCGCATGCAGGAACTGATCGCGCAGGACTACGAAGTGATCAAAAAGGTCACTCCGCGCGCCGAAGTGATCGAGGTGTTCGCCCAGCGCGGCGAGGAATACAAGCTGCGCCTGATCGAGGGCATGTCCGCCGACATCACCGCGATGGGCCTGTACTACCACCAAGAATACGTGGACATGTGCCGCGGCCCGCACGTGCCCAACACGCGCTTCCTCAAGGCTTTCAAGCTGACCCGCATTTCCGGCGCCTACTGGCGCGGCGATGTCAAGAACGAGCAGCTGCAGCGCATCTACGGCACCGCCTGGGCCGACAAGAAGCAGCTGGACGCCTACATCCTGCGCATGGAAGAAGCCGACAAGCGCGACCATCGCCGCATCGGCAAGCAACAGGATCTGTTCCATTTGCAGGAAGAAGCGCCCGGCCTGGTGTTCTGGCACCCCAAGGGTTGGTCGCTGTGGCAGGTGGTCGAGCAATACATGCGCAAGGTCTACCGCGATAGCGGCTACGGCGAAGTGCGTTGCCCGCAGATTCTGGACGTGTCGCTGTGGCAGAAATCCGGCCACTGGGACAACTATCAGGACGCGATGTTCTTCACCGAGTCGGAGAAGCGCACCTACGCGGTCAAGCCGATGAACTGCCCAGGCCACGTCCAGGTGTTCAATCAAGGCTTGCACAGCTATCGCGATCTGCCGATCCGCTACGGCGAGTTCGGCGCCTGTCACCGCAACGAGCCCTCCGGCGCGCTGCACGGCATCCTGCGCGTGCGCGGCTTCACCCAGGACGACGGGCACGTGTTCTGCCTGGAATCGCAGATTGAATCCGAAGTCACCGCCTTCCATCAGCAGGCACTGGCGGTCTATACCGCATTCGGCTTCGACGACATCGAGATCAAGATCGCGCTGCGTCCGGAAAAGCGCCTGGGCGACGACATCACCTGGGACAAGGCCGAAGCCGCGCTCCGCAGCGCGCTGGGCGTGTGCGGGGTGGAGTGGCAGGAGCTGCCGGGTGAGGGCGCCTTCTATGGCCCCAAGATCGAATACCACCTCAAGGACGCCATTGGCCGCACCTGGCAGCTGGGTACGATGCAGGTCGATTTCATGATGCCCGGCCGCCTTGGCGCCGAGTACGTGGACGAGCACAGCCAAAAAAAGCATCCGGTCATGCTGCACCGGGCGATCGTCGGTTCGATGGAGCGTTTCATCGGTATTTTGATCGAACACCACGCAGGCGCCTTCCCCTCCTGGCTCGCCCCGGTCCAGGTGGTTGTCGCAAATATCACCGATGCACAGGCAGACTGTGTGGACTCGGTTCGGAAAACCCTTGCAAATCAAGGCTTCCGTGTAAATGCAGATTTGCGTAACGAGAAGATCGGATATAAGATCCGCGAGCATACGCTGCAACGCGTGCCCTATCTGCTCGTGGTCGGTGACCGCGAGAAGGAAAATGGCGCAGTCGCCGTGCGGACACGTTCTGGAGAGGACCTTGGGATCATGACGGTCTCGGCCTTCGTCGAACGTCTGCAGGCAGAGCAGGCAGCGTGAGCCAACCCCGGCCGGTCTGGATGATCCGGATGCGCCGGTTCGATTCCCCTGGGAGATTGCAATATCAGTACCCCTGACAACAAACAGAACCGCAAGAACCTAGAAATCCGCGTGCCGCGCGTCCGCGTGATCGGCAGTGACGGAGAGATGGTCGGCGTGTTGTCGCGCGACGAAGCGCTCGCCAAGGCCGAGGAAGAAGGCCTGGATCTGGTCGAAATCCAGCCGCAGGCCGATCCGCCGGTCTGCAAGATCATGGATTTCGGCAAGTTCAAGTTCGAGCAGCAGAAAAAGGCCAACGAGGCCAAGAAGAAGACCAAGCAGGTCGAGATCAAGGAACTCAAGTTCCGTCCGGTCACGGACGAGGGCGACTACCAGATCAAGCTGCGCAACATGCGCCGCTTCCTGGAAGAGGGCGACAAGGTCAAGGTCAACATCCGCTTCCGTGGCCGCGAAATGAGCCACCAGGAGCTGGGTCGCGAAATGGCGTCCCGGATTGAAGCCGACCTGGGCGAAGACATCGTCATCGAGTCGCGTCCGCGCCTGGAAGGGCGGCAGATGGTCATGATGATCGCGCCCAAGAAGAAGATCTGAATCTCGCGCTGCGATCGGCCCCGGTGTGGTCGGTCCGGCTAGCGATAGCAGCGATTTGCAAGAATTCCCGGCAACGCGCATACTGCGCGGCCCGGTTTTACCGTGGCGCCGCGCAAGCGGTACAGGACCTGTCCGGATCGTGTTCGATCAAGGACTTACAAGCAGGCAAGGGCAAGGATGGAAAGCGTGGTCGCAAGACTGCCGCCCGTGTCAGTGACAAAACACCATCAAGGACATTGCAATGCCCAAGATCAAGACCAACCGGGCGGCGGCCAAGCGTTTCCGCAAGACCGCCTCCGGCAAGTACAAGTGCGGCCACGCAAACCGTAGCCATATCCTCACGAAGAAAGCGACCAAGCGGAAGCGCAACTTGCGGCAGAAGAACCATGTCCGTCCCGAGGACGCAGGCCGTCTCGATCGTATGCTTCCCTATCTCTGAGGACTGAACCATGGCACGAGTAAAGCGTGGTGTGCAGGCGCGCCGCCGCCACAAGAAAATTCTGAATCTGGCGAAGGGCTACTACAACGCCCGTCGTAAGGTCTTCCGCGTTGCCAAGCAGGCGGTCATCAAGGCACAGCAGTACGCCTACATTGGCCGTAAGCAGAAGAAGCGCGTATTCCGTGCGCTTTGGATCACCCGCATCAATGCGGCTGCCCGCATCAATGGTCTGAGCTACAGCCGTTTCATGAACGGCATGCTCAAGGCTGGCATCACCCTGGACCGTAAGGTGCTGGCTGATATCGCCGTGCACGACGCCGCCGGCTTTGCCGCGCTGGCTGATAAGGCAAAGGGCGCGCTGGCGGCGTAAATGCAGGTCCCTCGCAGGAGCCCGCACGTCGTTGGTGCGAGTCCTTCGCAAGAGCCCGCACATCCATGTGCGGACTGTTGAAGGGGTAGATCATCTCGAGCAGCCGCACACCCGTGTGCCTGCTTTTGGTGATGAAACGCAGATATGCAGGGGGAAGGGCGCGAGTCCTTCCCCTTTTGCGTTTTAAATAGCCGGCATCTCTAGATTTTGATGGTTGGCAAGAGTCATGTGGTAATGCGTTCCGGTGCATCCGGAAACACCGTTCGGCTGAGCAGTTGAGGCGCGAGTGCAATGAGTGAGATTCAATCCCTGACCGAGCGCGCGTTGGCAGATGTCGCCGCCGCACAGACGCCGGACCAACTGGAGGCGCTACGCGTCGCGTTGCTGGGCAAGAGCGGCAGCATCACTGCCCAGCTCAAGCAGCTCGGCACGCTGCCGGCCGATCAACGCAAGGCCGCTGGCGAGGCCATCAACCTGGCGCGCGATGCGCTGAGCGCCGCGCTGTCAGAGCGCAAACACACGCTGGAAAACGCTGCACTGGACGCACGTCTGGCCGGCGAGCGCATCGATGTCACCTTGCCGGGTCGTCGCAGCGAGCGCGGTGGATTACACCCGGTCACGCGCACGCTCGAGCGCATCGTCGAGATCTTTGCGCGCTTGGGGTATGAGCTGTCCGATGGTCCTGAGATCGAGGATGACTGGCATAACTTCGAAGCTTTGAATTTTCCGCCGCATCATCCGGCACGCGCGATGCACGACACGTTCTATTTCGGCGATGGCCGCCTGTTGCGCACTCATACCTCCGGTGTGCAAGTGCGCTACATGGATGCGCACAAGCCGCCGCTGCGCATGATCGCGGCCGGCAAGGTGTACCGCTCCGATTCGGACCAGACCCATTCGCCGATGTTCCATCAGGTGGAAGGCCTGCTGGTGGATGAGCATTCCAACTTCGCCGACCTCAAGGGCACCTTGTCCGAGTTCGTGCGTGCGTTCTTCGAGCGCGATTTCGAAATGCGTTTCCGCCCCAGCTATTTTCCGTTCGTGGAGCCGGGTGCGGAAGTGGACATCGCCTGGCAGCAGCCAGACGGCAGCACGCGCTGGCTGGAAGTGCTGGGCTGCGGCATGGTGCACCCGACCGTGCTGCGCAGCGTCGGCATCGATCCGGAGCGCTATACCGGCTTCGCGTTCGGCCTGGGCGTGGAGCGCTTTGCGATGCTGCGCTACGGCGTCAACGACCTGCGCGCGTTCTTCGAGAACGATGTGCGTTTCCTCAGGCAGTTCGCCTGATGGCGGAGATTGGGGATTCGCAACAGCGCCATCGTCCCGCCCCCCTTCGACTGTTTTTTACGAATCTAAAATCCCGAATCCCCAATCCCGGCCCCTCATGAAATTCTCTGAAAATTGGCTGCGCAGCCACGTTCCCATCCAGGCCAGCCGCGACGAACTTGCCGCGACGCTGACGGCGATCGGTCTGGAGGTCGAAGAGGTCACGCCATTGGGCGAGGCCTTGGGTCAAGTGGTGGTGGCGCGCATCGTCGAGGCGGTGCGTCATCCGGAGGCCGATCGTCTGCAGGTCTGCAGCGTCGATGCAGGGCAGGGCGAGTTGCTGCAGATCGTGTGTGGCGCGCCCAATGCGCGTGCCGGTCTGGTGGCGCCGTTGGCGCTGGTCGGTGCGCAGATCGGTGCGCTGACCATCACCGCGGCCAAGCTGCGCGGTGTGGCGTCCAACGGCATGTTGTGTTCGGCCAAGGAGCTGGGTCTGGATAGCGAGGCGTCCGGCCTGTTCGAGCTACCGGACGATGCGCCGGTGGGTCAGGCCTTGGCCGACTATTTGGGGCTGCCCGATGCCAGCATCGAGATCAAGCTCACACCTAATCGCGCCGATTGCTTCAGCGTGCGCGGCATTGCCTTCGATGTGGCCGCCGCCTGCGCCAGCGAAGTGGTGGCCTTCGACGCCGGCGCGGTGGCGCCGGTGTCCACGCGCACGCTGGCGGTGGAGCTGCATGCCGGCAACGAAGCGCCGCGCTACTGCGGACGTGTGATCGAAGGCATCGACCCGGCCGCGAAGACGCCGGTGTGGCTGGCCGAGCGGCTGCGCCGCAGCGGCGTGCGTCCGGTTTCGCTGCTGGTGGATATCACCCAGTACGTGATGCTGGAGCTTGGCCAGCCGATGCATGCGTTCGATCTGGATACGCTGCAGGGCCCGATCGGCGTGCGCCGATCGCGCGGCGGCGAGCAGCTGGCGTTGCTGGATGGGCGGCAGGTCACGCTGGACGACAGTTTCCTGACCATCACCGATGCCGATCGCCCGGTGGCGTTGGCCGGTCTGATGGGTGGGCTGGACACGCGCGTCACCGAGACCACGCGCAACGTGTTCCTGGAGTCGGCGTACTTCGATCCGGCCGCGATCATGGGCCGTGGCCGCAAGCTCGGGCTGCATACCGATGCCGGTCATCGCTTCGAGCGTGGTGTGGATCCGGCGCTGCCGCCGCAGGCGATCGAAGTGGCGACACGGCTGGTGCTGGAACTGGCCGGTGGGACGCCAGGCCCGGTGGTGCATGCGCAATTGCCGCAGTATTTTCCGCAGCCTTCGCGCATCCTGTTGCGTCGTGCGCGTATCGCGCGCGTGCTGGGTATCCAGATCGATGATGCCGAGGTTTCGCGCATTCTGGGCGCGCTCGGCATGCAGCTGGAGGCGGTTGCCGAAGGCTGGCAGGTGATGGCGCCGAGCCGTCGCTTCGATATCGCCATCGAAGAGGATCTGATCGAAGAGCTGGCGCGTATCCACGGTTACGACCGCGTGCCGACCACACTGCCGGGCGGGGCAAGCCGGATTGCAATGCCGAGCGAAACCCAGCTCGACGAGCTCAGCGTGCGCCGCCAGCTGGTGGCCCGCGAGCTGCAGGAAACTATCAATTACGCCTTCGTCGATGCCACCTTGCTGGAGCGCTGGCAGCTGACCGACGGCCTGGTGCCCCTGGCCAATCCGCTCAGTGCCGAGCTTGCGATCATGCGTCCGCGCCTGCTGCCGGGCCTGGTGGCGACGCTGGGCCGCAACGCCGCCCGCCAGGCCGGCCGCGTGCGCCTGTTCGAGCTGGGTAAGGTGTTCGCTGCCGCCTCCGATGCTGGCGCTGCCCCGCAGGAGTCGCAGCATGTCGCCGCGGCCGTGTGTGGCGATGCCCTGGCGCTGCAGTGGGGCGAGCCGGCGCGCAAAGTGGACTTCCATGATCTGAAGGGTGACCTGATGGCGCTGGCAGCGGCCAGCGGCGCGGTGCTTGACTTCCAGCCCTCCGCCCAGCCCTTCGGGCATCCGGGGCGCTCGGCCGACATCCATCGCGACGGCGTCTGCATCGGCTGGATCGGGCAGGTGCATCCGCGCCTGGCCAAGGCCTTGGACATCGACGTGGATGTGATCGCGTTCGAGCTGCAACTGACGGCCTTGGTCCAACGCGCGTTGCCGCGTGCTGGTGAACTGTCGCGGTTCCCCTCGGTCCGCCGCGATCTGGCCTTCCTGGTGCCGGAAGAAGTGAGCTGGGCGGCGCTGTCTGCCAGCGTGCGCACCACGGTTGGCCCGTTGTTGCGCGAGGTGCAGCTGTTCGATCGCTATGTCGGGCAGGGGGTCGAGCCAGGTTTCAAGAGTCTGGCTATGGGCTTGATTTTGCAGGATAACTCGCGCACTCTCACCGACCGGGACGTCGATGCAGTCGTTGCCGATGTGGTGGCCGTGATCGAGCGCGAGCACCGCGCCCGGATCCGGAGTTGAGGCGGTAACCAGGGGATTGGCATGGCATTGACGAAAGCGGAGATGGCCGAACGTCTGTTCGACGAGGTCGGTCTGAACAAGCGCGAGGCAAAGGAATTTGTCGACGCGTTCTTCGATGTGCTGCGCGATGCGCTGGAGCAGGGCCGTCAGGTGAAGCTGTCCGGTTTCGGCAACTTCGATCTGCGGCGCAAGAATCAACGGCCCGGTCGCAATCCCAAGACCGGTGAGGAAATTCCGATCTCGGCGCGCACGGTGGTGACCTTCCGTCCGGGCCAGAAGCTCAAGGAGCGGGTGGAGGCTTATGCTGGATCCGGGCAGTAATCGCGAGCTACCACCGATCCCGGCCAAGCGCTACTTCACCATCGGAGAGGTCAGCGAGTTGTGCGATGTCAAACCGCATGTGCTGCGCTATTGGGAAACCGAATTTCCGAGCCTGGAGCCGGTCAAGCGGCGCGGCAATCGGCGCTACTACCAGCGCCATGACGTGCTGATGGTGCGGCAGATCCGCGGCCTGCTTTACGAACAGGGCTACACCATCGGTGGCGCACGTCTGCGCCTGGAAGGCGATGGCGCCAAGAGCGAGTCGGCGTTGAGCAACCAGATCATCAAGCAGGTGCGCATGGAGCTGGAAGAAGTGTTGCAGCTGCTGCGCCGCTAGGAAATTGTGTCGCAAAGCCGCTATAATCGCAGGCCGTCCTCGCGACGGGGTGCAGCATCTTCGGGGTATAGCGCAGCCTGGTAGCGCACTAGTCTGGGGGACTAGTGGTCGTCGGTTCAAATCCGGCTACCCCGACCAAACACTAAGCCCATGTCTTAACTGACATGGGCTTTTTTGTTGCGTCGCAACATGCGGATTCGGGCTTCGGGGAAAGGTGCTGCATATGCAGAACGACATAGTGCGCTGCAGCAGGAAAAGGGCCGAAGAGCCCGCTTTACACGGTCCCGTCTGCTGTGGACCTGGATCACAGAGCGGTGCTAAGTATCCGAAAATCCTCCAAATCATTAGCGCGTGATTAGTAACTGGATCACGTTTTTTTAACGTCGCAACGACGAACTTGAATCAATAGGCCAACGCCGTCAAAAAAATGGCGTGCAGCGTCTTGCGATGTTTTCTTTCTATGCCATAGTGCAGTGCAACACGTCACACCTGTCGTGATCCCGATGTCATACGGGATGAATTTCTCTGTCGTACGTTCGTGCTGGCGTGTTGGCCGGTTGAATGCTGCGCGGGTTCCTGTCCCACCAATCAAGGCAGCCAGCTACACGCATGAAAAGACTGATCGAACGATTCTGCCAAGGCCTCAGCCTGGCGTTGATCTGCTCGATGACACTGGGCGCTTGCAGCACCGGTCCGAAGATGGCGGACTCTCTGCCGCTCCCGGATCCGCTTGCGATGTCCGCAGTGCAGCCAGAGTATCGACTCGCGCCGGGCGACTTGCTGTTGGTCAAAGTATTTCAAGTCGACGAGCTGGAGCGGCAGGTCCGCATCGATCAGAACGGTCACATCTCGCTGCCGTTGATCGGCGATGTCAAGGCCACGGGCCTGGGCGTTGGCGAGCTGGAAAAACTGGTCGCAGAACGCTACGCCGCCGGATATCTGCAACAGCCGCAAGTGTCGGTGTTCGTGGAGGAATCCAACGGCCGCCGGGTCACGGTCACTGGTGCGGTGGACGCGCCCGGGATCTACCCGGTGATCGGCTCCAACCTGACCTTGCAGCAAGCGATTGCGCAGGCAAAGGGCGTCAGTACGGTGGCCAGCCGCGGCAATGTCATTGTCTTCCGCATCGTCAATGGGCAAAAAATGATCGCTAGATTCGACCTGACCGAGATCGAGAAGGGTGCCAATCCCGACCCGGAGATCTACGGCGGCGACATCGTTGTGGTGTATCGCTCGGACGCACGCATCTGGCTGCGCACCATGCTTGAACTGACCCCCTTGGTAATGGTGTGGCGCGCTTACCGATGAGTATGAATTCCGAAAATCGTTCCTCTTCTTCTCATCGTCACGGCCATCTCGAGCTGGCGGATGTGGGTTTGCTCGACTACTGGCGTGCGCTGGTCTCGCAGCGCTGGTTGATCATCGGGGTCACGCTGTTCGCAGTGCTGCTGGCCTTCGGCATCACGCTGTTGATGCCGGAGAAGTACCGCGCCACCAGCACGCTGCAGATCGAGCGTGATTCGCTCAACGTGGTGAACGTCGACAATCTGATGCCGGTGGAGTCGCCGCAGGATCGCGATTTCTACCAGACCCAGTACCAGTTGCTGCAGAGCCGTTCGTTGGCGCGTGCAGTGATCCGCGAAGCCAAGCTGGATCAGGAGCCGGCGTTCAAGGCGCAGGTCGACGAGGCACTGGAGAAGGCTGCGGCCAAGAATCCGGAAGCCGGCAAGTCGGTCGATTCGCGCCAGGCGATCGTCGAGCGCACCTTGACCGACACCCTGCTGGCCGGATTGGTGGTCGAGCCGATCCTCAATTCGCGCCTGGTCTACGTCAGCTACGACTCGCCGGATCCGGTGCTGGCCGCCAAGATCGCCAACACCTATACCAAGGTCTTCATCGTCAGCACGCAAGAGCGCCGGATGAACGCGTCCTCGTTCGCGACCAAGTTCCTGTCCGAACGTCTGGAGCAGTTGCGCGGCAAGCTCGAAGACTCGGAAAAGACGCTGGTCTCTTATTCGACCCAGGAGCAGATCGTGTCGATGGGCGACGACAAGCCGTCGCTTGCGGCGCAGAACCTGGGCGATCTCAACGCGATGCTTGCCTCTGCACAGGACACGCGCATCAAGGCCGAAGCAGCATGGCGTCAGGTCAGCACCGGCGACAGCATGTCGTTGCCGCAGGTGCTGGGCAATCCGTTGATCCAGAGCCTGCGCGGTGAGCAGATCCGCTTGAACACCGAGTACCAGCCGAAGCTATCGACGTTCAAGCCGGACTATCCGGAAATGCGGCGCCTGAAGGCGCAGATCGAAGAGTCGCGCCGTCAGATCAACGGCGAGGTCATCAACATCCGTCAATCGTTGAAGGCCGCCTACGACGCTTCGGTGCAGCAGGAGCGTTTGCTCAACGAGCGCATTGCCGGTCTGCGCAGCAACGAGCTGGATCTGCAGAGTCGCAGCATCCAATACAACATGCTCAAGCGCGACGTCGATACCAACCGTCAGCTCTACGATGCGCTCCTGCAGCGTTACAAAGAGATCGGTGTTGCAAGCAATGTGGGCGCCAACAACGTGACCATCGTCGATACCGCAGACGTGCCTACGTCGAAGACTTCACCGAAACTCAAATTGAACCTCGCCTTAGGCTTCATCTTTGGCGTATTCCTTGGTGTGGCTGTTGCCCTCGTGCGCTACTTCCTGCGAGGCAATGGGCCGGAGACGCGGTTGAACTGACATCGTGATGTTGCAAAACGGTGGTTAATTTAAGTGACAACTGATTCAGCGTGGAAAAAGTCGGATCCCGTAAGTTTCGGGATCCCTCGTTTGAAAGTTTGTCTCTGTTGAAACAAAGGGCTGTCGTGCGATCTGGGGTCGGTAGGTATTACCGCGGTGATCGTAAGACGGAGATGATTGAAAGCTCGCGTGCGTTTCGTATGTTCCCCCGCATGCGCCGTATCGAGTTTGGAGGACATCCCCATGCTTTTGGCAGACTTGAGTAGCGCGACCTACACCACATCCTCGCCGCGATTGTTGTCCAAGTATTCGGCTGCAGCCGACCTGGTTTTGCGCGTCTTCGACCTGACCATGGTCGTGGTCTCCGGACTGATTGCGTATCGCATCGTGTTCGGCTCCTGGGTGCCGGCGGCGCCCTATCGGGTCGCGATCGCCACCACCTTGTTGTATTCGGTGATCTGCTTTGCGCTGTTCCCGCTGTATCGCAGCTGGCGCGGTCGCGGGTTGTTGAGCGAGTTGTTGGTCCTGGGTGGTGCGTTCGGTGGTGTGTTCGCGTTGTTCGCGGTGCATGCGCTGATCGTGCAGGTGGGCGAGCAGGTGTCGCGCGGCTGGATCGGCTTGTGGTTCGTCGGTGGTCTGGCTTCGTTGGTGGCGGCACGCACGGTACTGCGCGGCTTCCTGAACCATCTGCGTACGCAAGGCGTGGACGTGCAGCGTGTGGTGGTGGTCGGTCTGCGCCATCCGGTGATGAAGATCAATCACTACCTCAGCCGCAATCCTTGGGTCGGCATGAATCTGGTCGGCTACTTCCGTACGCCGTACGACATCGCCGTGACCGAGCAGCGGCAGTCGTTGCCGTGCCTGGGCGACCCGGACGCGTTGATCGAGTATCTGAAGGACAACCAGGTCGAGCAGGTATGGATCTCGTTGCCGCTGGGCGAGCGCGATCACATCAAACAGTTGCTGCAACGTCTGGATCGTTATCCGATCAACGTCAAGCTGGTGCCGGATCTGTTCGACTTCGGTCTGTTGAATCAGTCTGGCGAGCAGATCGGCAATGTGCCGGTGATCAATCTGCGTCAGGGCGGTGTGGATCGCGACAACTACTTCGTGGTCGCCAAGGCGCTGCAGGACAAGATCCTGGCCGTGATCGCGCTGATGGGGCTGTGGCCGTTGATGGCCGCAATTGCGGTAGGCGTCAAGATGAGCTCGCCGGGCCCGGTGTTCTTCCGTCAGCGGCGCCATGGCCTGGGCGGTCGCGAGTTCTACATGTTCAAGTTCCGCTCGATGCGCTTGCATGACGATCACGGCACCACCATCCAGCAGGCGACCAAGAACGACACCCGCATCACGCGCTTCGGTTCGTTCCTGCGTCGCAGCAGCCTGGATGAGTTGCCGCAGATCTTCAACGTGCTGGGCGGCAGCATGTCGATCGTGGGCCCGCGTCCGCACGCCGCGCAGCACAACACCCACTACGAAAAGCTGATCAACCATTACATGCAGCGGCACTACGTCAAGCCGGGGATCACCGGTTGGGCGCAGGTGAACGGCTTCCGCGGCGAAACCCCGGAACTGCGCACGATGAAGAAGCGCATCCAGTACGACCTAGACTACATTCGTCGTTGGTCGCTGTGGCTGGATATCCGCATCATCGTGCTGACTGCGGTGCGTGTGTTCGGACAGAAGACCGCGTACTGATGATGGTGGGAAGTGTGCGACCTGGCGCGTTCAGCGCCGCGGGCGGCTGCATCGCAGCCGCCCCCTTCAAGCAGGCGTCTGCATGCTGATCCAAATGAGCGAGGAGACCCGCGTTCGCTGGCATAACCTGCTGATCGAACTGACGCTGCTGGTCGGCGTGGGTTACAACCTAGTACTGGCGCTGATCAACGCGAACGTGTTCACCGTACGTCCGGTGATCACCTATGCAGTCGAGTTCATCATCTACGCCGCGTGCTTCCTGCTTGGCCTGGGCTCGATGAGCCGCAAGCGCATCGCGTTGATCATCAGCGGGTTGGGGCTGATCGTCACCTTGATGTTCGTGCGCTTTTTGGTGAACTGGCAGATCGATCCCAAATTTTTCCGCGATGCCCTGGTGGTGTTTGCGTTTGTCGTGCTGGGTTCGGCCTATACCGGGTCGGTGCCCAAGCTGTTCGTGCGCATGACGATCATCGTCTCGCTGGTTGCCGCCTTCGAGCTGGCGATGCCAAGCGCCTACGGCGATCTGGTCAATCCGAAGAGCTTCTTCGTCAACGCGCGTGGCATGAGCGCGGAAGGCTTCTGGAACGAAGACAGCAATCTGTTCGTCAGCGCCACGCGGCCGGGCGAGCGTAACTTCCTGCCGGGCTCCAACTTGCCGCGCGCCTCCTCGATGTTCATCGAGCCGGTGACGATGGGCAATTACATCTGCTTTTTCACCGCAATCGTGTTGGTGTTCTGGCGTTGGATGCGGCCGTCGATGCTGATTCTGTCGGTCGGCTTGATCGGTTTCATGATCGTTGCCTCCGATGGACGGCTCGCGGCGGGCACCTGTGTGCTGATGGTGCTGCTGTCGCCGCTACTAAGACGCCTGGATCAGCGACTGGCGTTCCTGGTTTTTCTGGTGGTGATCATGACCGCGTGGTTGCTGGTGTGGATCACCGGGATCACCGCGTATCAAGACACCACGATGGGGCGGATATTCTTCACCGTGTATTCGATGAACAACCTGTCGTTCGAGTCCTGGATGGGCCTGGATTTTGCGCAGGCGTATCGCTACTTCGACAGTGGCATTGCCTACTTCATCGCATCGCAGTCGATCGTCGGCGTGCTGGCGTTTCTGTTGTCCTATTCGTTCCTGCTGCTGATGCCGAGCAAGGAAGGGCAGCTGTTCAAGAATCTGGCGATCTTTGCGTTCGCGCTGAGTCTGCTAGTGTCCAACGGCTACTTTTCGATCAAGACCTCGGCGCTGTGGTGGTTCGTGTGCGGCTGCATGTGGCACATGCTGCCGACCTGGTCTGCTGCAACGACGGCTAAGGTGAGCAAGCAGGATCCAACCGACGATGGCGGGCAGCTGCCATTGCCTGCGGGAGGGGCGCGATGAATCTGGCGGCGACGCAGGCACATATGTGCAACCTCCACTTTGGTTTCTTCCAGTGATGCTGGTGACGGTGGTTGGTTACGTGCTGCTGCGCCGCTGGCTGTCGCCGGTGGTGATTGCGGTGGCATCGCTGGCCGTGGCCTGGTTCTGGATGCACTGGTTCCCGGCGCAGGGTGTGCGGATTTTTTTCGGGCTGGATGTTTTACCGGTGTTGCTGTGCTTCTATGCACTTGGCGCCTTGCTGATCCACCTCTCGCCGCACCTGCCGAAGTCGTTGGTTGGGAGCGTGCTTGCGACGGTAGTGCTGGCGATTGGGGTTGCCTGGCTGGCTGATGTCAACGGCCGGATCGACGTCAATATGCTGGAATTCGGCCGCAATCATGCGCTGTTTCTGCTGAGTGCAGTGCTTGGGTCGCTGATGGTGATCTGCGCCGCGCGGTTGGTGCAAGGCTGGGCATGGGTGCAGTGGATCGGGCGCAATACGTTGTTGATCCTGTGCACGCACATGCTGGTGTTTTTTGTGCTCTCCGGTGTTGCAGCACTGGCTGGCGGATTCGGTGCCTCGCGTCCTGGGCTTGGCTGGGCGTTGTTCGTCACCGTCTTCGCGTTGGCCGCATGCGTGCCGCTACGTTGGTTTTTGATGCGATTCGCGCCGTGGACATTGGGTGCACGCCCGGTGGCGGCATGACCGGCACCGCACCATGACAACCACGGCGTATTCCACTGCAGCCAGGCATGACAGCTCGGGGTCCAGGGCCGCGCCAGCGCCGGCATTGACCCGCGATTGGCAGATCGATGCAGCAAAAGCGCTGGCCATCGTGCTGGTGGTGTTGGGGCATGCCAGCGGCATGCCGTCGGCCTACAAGCTGTTCGCCTACAGCTTTCACGTTCCGTTGTTTTTTGTGCTGTCCGGCTGGGTGGGCGAGCGCTTCGGCCGCCTTGCAATGACGGTGGCGACGATCAAGAAGTTGGCGCGCACGCTGCTCATTCCCTACCTCGCGTTTTTTCTAGTGGCCTACGCTTGCTGGATGTTGATGGGAGTGACCAGCCGCGCGGCGCATCCATCGCACAGCTTGCCGTGGTGGGATCCGTTTGCGGGTCTGTTCTGGGCCAACGGCGCAAGCCTGTATGTGCTTCCGGCGTTGTGGTTTTTGCCGGCGCTGTTTGTCACCACGCTCGCCTACATTGCATTGCGCGCGCGCTTGAGTACGACGGTGCTGGCTGCGACCTGCCTGCCGCTTGCATTGGCGTGGGCCGGCTGGTTCCCGTCGCTGCAGCTGCGGCTTCCGTTTGCGGTGGACGTGTTGCCGGTCGCGCTGTTCTTCATCGCCGTTGGCGGCTGGCTATCGCGCTACGCCGATGCGCTGCGATCGCTTGGCGCCATGGCATGGGCGTTGGCACTCCCGGTGCTGGCAGCAGCCTGGTGGTGGTTGGCGGCATGGAACGGGCAAGTGGATGTGAACAATCTGCAGTTCGGGCAGTCCGCTGCGGTGTTTTTGCTGGTCAGCCTGCTGGGCACGGCGATGACCTTGTGCGTTTCCTACTTCGTTCGGCAATGGCGTTGGCTGCAGTGGATTGGCGCCAACACCTTGCTGATTCTGTGCACGCATACGTTGGCGTTTCTGGTACTCACCAGCGTGGTGGCACGCACCGGTGTGATCGCACCCAGCATGATCGGCACGCCAGCATGGGCGATGAGTTTGTGCACGGTGGCGATTGTTGCCAGTGTGCCGATGCGTGCAGTGTTGGTGCGCATTGCGCCGTGGATGTTGGGGTTGAAAGGTAAATGACGAGCTTCCAGAATCATCAGCCGTCGCAACGCGCAGTTGCGCGTTGCGGGCACAGGAGATTGGCGTAATGAAAGTGGTGCATGTTGTCCGCCAATTCCATCCTTCGATCGGAGGCATGGAGGAAGTCGTTCTCAATGTGGCCCGTCAACATCAGGCCAACAGTGACGATACGGTGGAGATCGTGACGTTGGACCGGGTGTTCACCGATCCAGGCGCGCAACTTGCTGCGCAGGAAACGCATCAGGGCCTGCCGATCCGGCGCATCGGTTACCGCGGTTCGTCGCGCTACCCGTTTGCGCCATCGGTGCTCGGTGCGATTCGCTCGGCGGATCTGGTGCATTTGCATGGCATCGATTTCTTCTACGACTATCTTGCGCTGACCAAGCCGCTGCATGGCAAGCCGATGGTGGTCTCCACGCATGGCGGGTTTTTCCATACCGCTTACGCCTCGCGGATGAAGCAGTTGTGGTTTCAGACGCTGACCCGCACTTCTGCGCTGGCGTATGCGCGGGTGATCGCTACCAGCGAGAACGATGGCGATCTGTTCGCCAAGGTGGTGTCGCCGGCGCGCTTGCGGGTGATCGAGAACGGCGTCGATGTGGAGAAGTACGCAGGGCAGGGCGCAACGACGCCCGGGCGCACGATGCTGTATTTCGGGCGCTGGTCGGTGAACAAGGGGCTGATCGAAACCCTGGAGTTGCTCCAGGCCGCGCTCAAGCGCGACCCGCAGTGGCGGCTGATCATCGCCGGCCGCGAGTACGATTTGAACGAGGCCGATCTGCGCAAGGCGATCGCGGAGCGTGGTCTGCAGGACAAGGTGCAGCTGAGCATGTCGCCTTCGCAGGAGCAGTTGCGGGCGTTGATGCATCAGGCACAGTTCTTCGTGTGCCTGTCGCGGCATGAAGGGTTCGGCATTGCGGCGGTCGAGGCGATGAGTGCAGGCCTGATTCCGATCCTCAGCGATATCCCGCCGTTCGTGCGTCTTGCCGGCGAGTCGGGCCAGGGCGTGATCGTCAATCGCGACAAGCTCGAGACAGCGGCCGATCAGGTGCAGGCGCTTGCGCTGCATTCTGATGAGGATTTCGACACGCGTCGCACGGCATCCATGGCGTATGTGAGCCGCTACGACTGGAAGCATGTGGTGGGGCGCTACATCGACGAATACCACAGCGCGCTGGGCACCCGCCGCGCGCAGGAGGCGGTGCGATGAGCGCGCTTGCCTCGCCCTCGCTGACACGTGCGGGCATGCAGCCGCAGGTCACCGTGCTGTTCTCCACCGAGAAGCCCAACGCCAGCACTAACCCGTATCTGACCCAGCTTTACGCTTCGCTGCCGGATGCGGTGCAACCACGCTTCTTCTCGATGCGCGATGCGTTGTTGTCGCGTTACGACGTATTGCATCTGCATTGGCCGGAGTATCTGCTGCGCCATCCCAGTGCTGCCGGCACGTTGGCCAAACAGGTGTGTGCGGCGCTGTTGTTGCTCAAGCTGCAACTGACCGGCACGCCGGTGGTGCGCACCTTGCACAACCTGGCCCCGCATGAAGATCGCGGTTGGCGTGAGCGCAGCTTGTTGCGGTGGATCGACCGCCTGACGCGTCGCTGGATCCGCATCAATGCGACCACGCCGCCGCGGCCGCCGTTCACCGACACCATCCTGCACGGCCATTATCGCGACTGGTTCGCGACCATGCAGCAGGGCAGTACGGTGCCGGGGCGGCTGTTGCACTTCGGTTTGATTCGTCCGTACAAGGGCGTGGAAACGCTGCTGGATGTGATGCGCGAAGTGGACGATGCGCGCTTGAATCTACGTATCGTCGGCAACCCCGCCACTCCGCAGATGCGCACGTTGGTCGAGGATGCCTGCGCGCAGGATCCGCGCGTCACCGCGCTGCTGGCCTATGTCGAAGAGCCGGTGTTGGCGGGCGAAGTCAGCGCAGCCGAGCTGGTGGTGTTGCCGTATCGGCAGATGCACAACTCCGGCACCTTGCTGCTGGCGTTGTCGCTGGCGCGCCCGGTGCTGGCACCGTGGAGCGAGTCGAATGCGGCCATCGCCGAGGAAGTCGGCCCGGGCTGGGTGTTTCTCTATGAAGGCGATTTCGATGCAGCATTGCTGACCGGCATGCTGGACAAGGTACGCGCCGCGCCGCGCGGCCCGGCGCCGGATCTATCGCAACGTGACTGGCCACGGATCGGGCAGTTGCACTACCGCACCTACCTGGAAGCGCTCGGCAAGGATGGAGACGCCGCGCTGTGACCGCAGAGATCCCAACGATGACATCCCCCACGCCGCCCCCACCACGCAGCCTCGGTTCGCGTGCCGCCGGTGGCGCAGCGGTGACCATGATCGGCCAGTCGGCCAAGATGGTCGTGCAGTTCGGCGGCATCATTCTGCTGGCGCGGTTGCTGACGCCCTATGACTACGGCCTGATGGCGATGGTCACAGCGATCGTCGGTGCAGCCGAGATCCTGCGTGATTTCGGCCTGTCTGCCGCTGCGGTGCAAGCCAAGCATGTCAGCCGCGAACAACGCGACAACCTGTTCTGGATCAATAGCGGTATCGGGTTGTCGCTGTCGGTGGTGGTGTATGCCTCTTCCCACCTGATCGCCAATTTCTACAAAGAACCGGCGCTGGTGATGATCTCGCAGGCACTGGCGGTGACCTTCCTGATAAACGGCATGACCACGCAGTACCGCGCGCATCTGAGCCGTGGGTTGCGCTTCGGGCAGGTTGCGTTGAGCGATGTGGGTTCGCAGGTATTGGGCTTGGTCGCAGCTGTTGCTGCGGCGTTGCTTGGTTGGGGATATTGGGCGCTGGTGGTGCAGCAGGTGGTGCAAGCCAGCGTCAATTTCTTGATTGCCGCGAGTTGCTCACGCTGGTTGCCACGCGGCTACCAGCGTGCCGCGCCGATGCGCGATTTCATGAGCTTCGGCTGGAATCTGATGGCCGCGCAGTTGCTGGGATATGCCAGCCGCAATGTCGGCCAGGTCATCATCGGTTGGCGCACCGGCCCGGACGCACTGGGCCTGTACAACCGCGCCTTCCAGTTGCTGATGATGCCGTTGAACCAGATCAACGCGCCGGCGACCAGCGTGGCGTTGCCGGTATTGTCGCAGCTGCAGGACGACCGCGAGCGCTTCAACGCCTTTCTGCTGCGTGGGCAGACGGTGATGGTGCACTTGATCTTTGCGCTGTTCGCATTTTCCTGTGCGGTTGCGATGCCGTTGATCGTGCTGGTGCTTGGCGAGCAGTGGCGCGATGCGGTGCCGTTGTTTCAGGTGCTGACCCTGGGCGGAATTTTCCAGACCGCATCCTACGCAACCTATTGGGTCTTCCTGTCCAAGGGGTTGATGCGCCAGCAGCTGATTTACTCGCTGGTTGGGCGCATCGTGCTGATTGGTTGCATCTTTGCCGGCTCGCGCTGGGGCGCGATGGGCGTGGCGATCGGCTATTCGTTCGGGCTGCTCTTGATCTGGTCGTTGTCGCTGGTCTGGATTGGCAAGATTTCCGACGCGCCAGTGCGCTCGCTGTTTACCAACGCCTTGCGCCCGATGGTGGCATATGGCGTGGCCGGTGGCTGCGCGTACTACGCCTCGGTCGCCGCGGGTGGCCCGTTGTGGCAGCAACTTGCCGCCGGCGCGGGGGCGATGGCTGCAGTCTGTCTGCTTGCCCTGGCGATCTGGCCGGCGTTTCGCCGCGATGTGTTGTCCATCGTCAACATCCGCAAATTACTGACCCAGGCCAAGGCGCGCCGATGAGATCGTCATTGCCTCCGTCTGCGTTCGTGCATGTTTTCTCTCACTCATCCATAGGACACGGCCCATGAGCGACACACCCGCCGCCGCTACCGGCATTGCCCGGCCTTGCTATCTGGTCTTGTCCGCACACGATTACCGCACGCCGCGTCGCGCCAATATCCACTTCATCACCGATCAACTGGCATTGCGCGGGACCACGCGATTCTTCTCGCTGCGCTACAGCAGGCTCTCGCGCATGAAGGGCGACATGCGACTGCCGCTGGACGAAACGGCGAACACCGTCGTCTCGCACAAGGGAGTCGACTGCTATCTGTGGCGGACCACGGTGCATCCGTTCAATACGCGCCGTGCGTGGCTACGTGCGGTGGAGGATGCGATGTTCCGCTGGTACGCCGCACATCCGCCACGTCAGTTGCTTGACTGGATGCGCGAGGCGGACGTGATCGTGTTCGAAAGCGGCATCGCAGTCGCTTTCATCGAGCTTGCCAAGCGCACCAATCCTGCAGCCAAGCTGGTCTATCGTGCATCCGATGCCTTGAGCACGATCAATGTGGCGTCCTACATCGAGCGCGAGTTCGACCGTGTTGCGCCAACGCTCGATGTGATCGCACTCGTGTCGCCAGCGATGGCCGGGGAAGTGGCAAGCCGCGACAACGTCTATCACGTCGGCCACGGCGTGGATCACAACCTGGATCAGCTGGGCGATCCATCGCCGTATGGCGAGGGCATTCACGCGGTAGCAGTGGGCTCGATGTTGTTCGATCCGGAATTCTTCGTCGTCGCCAGCAAGGCCTTTCCGCATGTAACCTTTCATGTGATCGGCTCGGGCATGGGGCGTCATCCTGGATACGGCGACAACGTGACGGTCTATGGCGAAATGAAGCACGTCGAGACCATCGGCTACATCAAGCACGCCCGTTTCGGTATTGCGCCTTATGCATCCGAACAAGTGCCGATCTATCTGGCCGACAGCTCGATGAAGCTGTTGCAGTACGATTTTTTTGGCCTGCCGGCGGTCTGCCCGAACGTCGTCGTCGGGACCTATCAGTCGCGTTTCGGCTACACTCCAGGCAACGCTGATTCGATCATTGCGGCAATCGGGCTGGCATTGGAAGCACCGCGCGTGCGCTATCGCCAGTGTCTGAATTGGTCCGATACCACCGATCGCGTGCTCAATCCCGGTGCGTATCCAGAGACCTGTCTGTATCCGCAGAACACCGGCGTAGCCGCGACCTCCCCGGAGGCTGCGCTCTCGCATTGATGCGGCTCGCTCATTCGTTTTTTTAAAGGAGATCCCTCACGATGGGCAACGCTTTACTGCAGAAGTGGATAGAACATGCCGAACGTCGTGCATTGTTATGGTGGCAGCCGAAAAACGCTGGCGTCAACATGGGGGATCACCTGTCCAAGGTGATCGTCTCCTGCGTGCTTTCCTTGCAGGACAAAACGCTGATTGAAAAGCGCGATCTCAGCAAGAAATTGATCGCGATCGGCTCGATGCTGCACTTCGCCAAAGATGGCGACACCGTCTGGGGCAGCGGCATCAACGGCAAGATTCCAGCCGAACGCAATACCTTCAGTACGCTCGACGTGCGGGCGGTGCGCGGGCCGAAGACGCGCAAGTTTTTGATGGAGCGCGGCATCGCGGTGCCGGAGGTCTATGGCGACCCGGGTCTGCTGACGCCGATGTTCTTTCCCGCCGATGCGCTTGGCGCGCTCAACAAGCGTCCGTTCGCCATCGTTCCGCACTTCAACGAGCCGGTCGAAAAATACAGCGCGTATGCCGACCATCTGGTGTTTCCCAACGTCAAGCCTGCGACCTTCATGAGCGCATTGCTGGGCGCCGAGTTGGTGATCAGCAGCTCGCTGCACGGGCTGATTCTGGCCGAGGCGTACGGGATCCCGGCGGTGTATCTGGACTGGGGCAACGGCGAAGACCGCTTCAAGTACGACGACTACTACAACGGCACCGGACGCACGCAGTGGCATTCGGGCAATAGCGTGGAAGAGTGTCTGGATCTGGGCGGCAATGGCGAGTTCGACCTGGCGAGTTTGCAGGCCGGATTGCTGGCCGCATTCCCTTACGACCTTTGGTGATTCGATGATGCAGGGCCAGCGCGTGGAAAAGGAAACAACGACTGCCGCGGCTGCCAACGGCGCGCCACCACAAGGCGTGGTGATTCCGCTTGGCGGGTTTCCGGTGTTGTCCACGACGCAACAGGCCTTTGCGCTGGAATTGTTTCATGCGCTGGCGGCGCAGCAGCGGCGTCGGGTGTTCTTTGCCAACACCAATTTCATCGTGCAATGCCAGGCGCTGCGCATGCGGATGCGCGAGCCCAACGTGCGCATCGTCAATGACGGAATCGGGATGGATCTGGCCGCGCGGCTGATCCATGGCCGCCGCTTTGCCGGCAACCTCAATGGCACCGATCTGATTCCGTCTCTGTGTCGTGGGGCGGCGCATCCGCTCAAGTTCTTCCTGCTGGGCGGGCGCCCCGGCGTGGGCAAGACCGCAGCCGCCACGCTGACCGGTAGGTTGGGTCAGCACGTGGTTGGCATCTGCGATGGCTACGGCGAATTTGCCGCCGCAGGCGAGGGGCTTGCCGAGCGCATCAACCGTTCCGGTGCCGATGTGCTGCTGGTGGCCTTCGGTAATCCACTGCAGGAGCGATGGATCCTTGATCACAGCCAGGCGCTGAAGGTGCCCCTGGTGTTCGGTGTCGGCGCGCTGCTGGACTTCTTGTCCGGCACCGCCAAGCGTGCGCCCGATTGGGTGCAGCGTCTACATATGGAATGGATGTATCGGCTGCTCCACGAGCCACGCCGTCTGCTCAAGCGCTATAGCTGGGATCTGCTGGTGTTCTTCCGCACCTGTCTGCGTGCTGGTAAGCATTTACCCTGATGCACGGCGGCGCGCGCTGTCTTAGCATGCAGCGATGCATCCAACCGCAGCTGACCTGATTCGCTCGTTAGACCTCGCCCCGCATCCGGAAGGCGGGCATTTTCGCCGTGTGTATGCCTCTACGCGTCACGTCACCGATGGCGTGCACACACGTCGCGCGCTCACCGCGATTCGTTTTTTGCTCAGCGCCGGCGAATACAGCAGCTGGCATCGTGTGGACGCCGAGGAAAGCTGGCATTGGCAGCAAGGCGATGCGCTGGAGCTGCTGATCTACGACGAGACCAGCGGGCAGTTGCAACGCCTGACCCTGGATGCGGCCGAGCGCGGCGAGCCGATGCACGTGGTGCCGGCCGGCTGCTGGCAAGCGGCGCGCTCGCTCGGCGATTTCACCCTGGTGGGTTGCACGGTCTCGCCGGGATTCCTGTGGGAAGGGTTCGCGCTGCTCGACCATGCCTCGCCGCTGGCCGCGCAGTTGGCAGTCCTGGTCCCGCGCTGAGCCAAGGTTGGGTCTGCAATGCCGAACGCTTCCCTAACGCGTCGGTGGCGGGCTTGGCGTAGTGTCCGCGTTCTCACACAGGGGGCGACACGTGATGCGACGCAAGCGGGCGGTGTGGGGAGCGGGATTGATGCTGGTGTCGCTGCTGGCGGCGTCCAGCGATGGCGCAGTGCCGAAAGTCGCTGCGCCATCGTCACCGGCGGTGGTCGATCTGGAGGCGATGATGGTGCGCGGCGTGTAACCCGGCCCGGGCTTGTGGAAGGTCAGCAAGGGCGATCACGTGTTGTGGATCCTGGGCACCTTGTCGCCGCTGCCGAAGCGGTTGCAGTGGCAATCGGCCGAGGTGGAAACCATCATCGGGCAGTCCCAGCAGGTGCTGATGGCGCCGACCGTGCAGATCGATGCGGACATGGGGTTCTTCGGCAAACTGACCTTGCTGCCCTCCGCGACGAAGGCGATGAAAAACGAAAACGGCCGCGAACTGCGCGAGGTGTTACCGGCCGAGCTGTATGGGCGCTGGAGCATCGCCAAGGCACGCTATATCGGCAGCGATCGGGGTGTGGAGCGCAAGCGTCCGATGCTTGCCGCCGGCGAGTTGTATCAGGCGGCGATCAAGCGTTCCGGCCTTGCCCGCTCGCCGGTGATCTGGTCGGTGGTGGAGCGCGCTGCCAAGCGCGCAGGCATCAAGCCGACACCTACTGCGCTGGACTACAAGATCAAGGACCCGCGCCAGGCCATCAAGGAATTCCGTGCCGGCGGCATGGACGATACCGCGTGCTTTCGCAGCATTCTGGTCACGGTGGAGCGCGACCTGCCCACGATGGTCGAGCGCGCCAACGCCTGGTCGGTGGGGGACATCGAAGCGCTGCGCCAGCTACCGCGCGAGGATCCGCAAGCCGCCTGCATGAGCGCGATGGCCAGTTCGGGTGCGGCAAAGGCGCGTGGTATCGACGATCTCGAACGCCGCATGCGCGAACGCTGGCTGGGCATCGCCAGCACGGCGCTGCAGCGTAATCGCAGCACCTTCGCGGTACTGCCGATCAGCCGGCTCACGGCGCCGGACGGCTATCTCGCACGATTGCAGGCAATGGGGTATGAGGTGGAGGCGCCGTGAGGTAGCAGCGGGAATCCCGGGCCTGTTGTTGCCCGAGATGAAAGCGGCTGGCAAAACGTCACGAGCAGCGTCCCGTAAGTGCGGACTGCGCGCTTAGAGCGGGCGTGTAGGCGTGGTACACGCTGCATCAAGCACCAACATGACATCCATCAGCGGCGAGGCATTGATGTCTGCCAACGGGGTCTGCTTCCTTGCGGTGAACGCAGCAAGTTTGACGGCCGCTTCAAGGGCTTGATCGGCCGTGCCATGGTCTTCTTCGTCTGGAGGCGATGCGCAGCGTGCGATCCCGCGATCGATCAGGTCGGCCAACGCCAGCCACGTTATGCTGCGCGCCCTGTCCAATGAGACCTCCGCGTTGAACGCATTGCCGCTGCGCATTCTGGGCACCGGGCGCAATGTCCCCGCAACGGGGGTGACCTGGCAACAGTTGGACGCGCGCTGGCAATTGCCGGCGGGCACCACGTTCGCGCGCTCGGGTGTGGCCACGCGCCATGACGTGGGCGAGGGCGAGACCGCATCGTCGATGGGCGCTGCCGCCGCGACCCAGGCGCTGGCAAGCGCCGGCATCGAAGCTGGCGACATCGATTGCCTGATTTCGGTCTGCAGCGTCATGGCGCAGCCGATTCCCTGCCAGGCGGTGTTGATCCAGCGCGCGCTTGGTCTAGGCGATTCGGGTATTCCCGCGTTCGACATCAACGCGATCTGTCTGAGTCTTCATGGTGGCATCGGACATGGCTGCTAATGCGCTGGCGCTTGGGCATCACCAGCGCGTATTGATCGTCTCCAGCGAGGTGGCATCGGGCGGGCTGGATACATCGGCGCCGGCCATGGCCGGGTTGTTCGGCGATGGTGCGGCTGTAGTGATCGTGGGGCGCAGTGCCATCGATGAAGGTTCGGCATTCCTGTCCAGTCGCCTGTCCGGTGATGGCAATGGCGCCGATCTGTGCCGCATTCGCGGCGGCGGCACGCGTTATCCGCGCGGCGAAGAAAGCGCGCCCGATGCCTTGCGCACCTTCAGCATGGATGGGCGCGGCGCCTATCGCTTCGCTGCGCGCTACCTGCCTGCCTTCTGGGAGCAACTGCTACGCGAGGCAGGCAACACGACGGCGGCGTTGCACTGCCTGGTGCCGCACCAGGCCTCCGGCGGCGGTTTGGATCATGTGGTGCAGACCTTGAGACTGCGCTTCGCTCAGGTGATTCGCATTCTGCACGCCACCGGCAATCAGGTTGCTGCATCGTTGCCGCATGCCTTGCATCACGTGCGGATCGAGCAGCGTTGGCAGCGCGGCGATCTGTTCGCGCTAGTCGGCACCGTACAGGCCACCGCCAATGGCATCGAGTTCTGCAAGCGCAATGGCTGCCCGCGTCTGCTGTATATGTCGTCCAGTTCGGTATTCTATCGCCAGGAACATCAATACGATCTCACCGAAGATACTCAGATCGGACCGGGGTTCGTCAATACCTACGCGCAGACCAAGACCTCGGCGAAACCTTGCTCGAGGCGTATCCAGGCGAGAAATCCGTGCTGCGCCCACGTGCGGTGTTCGGGCCGGGAGATACGGTGCTGTTCCCGCGCGTGATCGCCGCTGCGCGCAAAGGCGCGTTGCCATGCTTTATCGCCCAGACACAGCCGGTGATCGGTGATCTGATTTATATCGATACGCTGTGCGATTACCTCTATCGCGCCGCCATCGCGCCGCGTTTGCAGCCGGCCACCGCAACGCAGGCCAAGGTGGCGATTTTGCAGCCGGTGCTTGGCGGCGATGTGCATTTGCAGGACGTGCTTGCGCCAACCTGCAGGCGCTGTCAGATGCGCACTTCATCTGGCTGCTGGATGCAGAAGATGACGCAGAAAATACGGTTGCCGATGCATTGGCGACGCTGTATCCGCAGCGACGCATCGAGCCTGTGCTGGTGCGCCCGGCGCCACCCGGCATCAATCCGAAAGCATGGAAGCTCGACTACGCGCTGCCGCTGGTTCGCGCGCCAATCAGCCTGATTCTCGACAACGATGCGCAGCTGACCAACAACGCGCTCGCACAAGTGTTGCAGGATCTGACCCACGCCGATGTCGTCACTGCGCTGCCGTACTACCAGGACAGCGCAACGCTGGCTGGCCGCCTGTTGTGGCAGTTCGTCAACAACAATGGGGCCTGCAACTACTCACCGCGTTGCAGCTTCCGCACGCACTACGTGCGCGTCTGGCGGTGTTCGCCTACGGCCCGGTGTGCACCGCGCCCGCGTCGTTCGGGCAGCTGCGCGCAGTGCAAGGACAGTGCGACTGGATTTCGCGCGCGCTGTTCGGTGCGACGTTCGATCTGACACCTGCATGCGGGCATATGCATTACCTGCCGGACGCGACGGTGCTCGCCGATTGCCAGGCGTTCATCGCGCAGGTCGAACACGCCGTACAGGGGAGGGCACATGCGCATCGATCGGATCGCGCCGCCGTATAGCGGACATCTGCATCCAATCCTGGCGGTCGCCCGTCAGTTGGCACCACATCACGAGGTGCACGTCATCAGCACCCCGGCGGCGCAGGCGCGTATCCGTGCATGCGGCTTGATGGCAGTCAGCGTGCTTGATACGCAAGCCGATCGTCTGTTGCTGGAGATTGCCGCCCCCCCCCCCCGCATGCGGNTGCGCCGACAACTGCACTACGCGCTTGGCTTGATGGGGCGGATGGGGGATGTGCTGAAAGAGCGCTGGCCCGAGCGAAGGCCCGACCTGATCATCGTCGATTTCGCTCTGCCCAGTGCGGGGTTGGCCGCGCAGGCGATGGGAATAGCGTGGTGGACCAGCATGCCGTCGCACTGCGTGCTCGAAACCAGCGACGGGCCTCCCGCATATTTCGGCGGTCTGCGTCCAGCATCCAATGCCAGGCAGCGGATCTGGCATGCAGTGGCGCGGCGGCTGACGCGTGGCTTCAAACGGACCCTGCACGCATTTTATCAAAGCCGGATGCGTGCCTGCGGATTGCCGGCGATGCATCGCAGCGATCGCAGCGATGCGGTGTATTCGCCGCACTGCATCCTGGCGTTGGGTCTGCCGTCGTTCGAGTTGGCGCAGCGCTGGCCTGCGGCCGTGCGCTTCGTCGGGCCGCAGTTGTCTACACCGCCAGCGTCGGTTGCGTCGCCCGCGTTCGTCGCCGGGCGGCGGCATGTACTGGTGACGCTGGGCACGCATCTGCATTGGGTCAAGCAGCGCATGGATGCGGTGCTGCGCGCGCTGGTGCCACAGTTCCCGGAGGTGATCTTCCCTTTCAGCGATGGCGATATCGCAGCGCTGCAGTAGCAGGCGCACGGCAACTATCAGCGTCTGCCGTATCTGGACGATGCGCAGCACCTGCAGCATTACGCGCTGGTGGTGCACCACGGCGGCGCCGGCATTCTGTATGCCTGCCTGGCCGCAGGCTTGCCATCGATCGTGTATTACGACCAGTTCGACCATGCGGCACGCTTGCAGGTCGCTGGAGCTGCATGGTGGTTGCGCGAGTTGGAGGGTTTGCCGGCGCTGTTGCGCGAAGCGCTCGGCACGACCGAGCTGCCGTCAGGCGTGCGTGGACTGCAGGCAGAACTGCACACCATTGATGCGCAGGCGCGCATCGTGCGGTTGGTGGATGCGTTTGCGCACACCGGCGCTGTGCCCCAGGTCTAATCCGTCAGCACATGAGGTTGGTCGCGCATTGCGTCAGCGCATCCGCGTCAACACGCACCCTGATCCATTGCTGGCGCTGCAGCGATTCTTCGATCACCCGCCGCAACGACTGCTGCGTGTCACCAACTTGTGACTACCGCAAGCCTCCGCCCGCCGCAGCATTCAACGACGGCGCGTTGCTGGCCATCAGTTGCGGCCAGCGTTTGAGCACGGCGGCACGGATACCGGCCTGGTCAATGCCAGCTTCGGCCAGCAGGTCTTCGCGGCTGGCGTGGTGCTGGAAGCTGTCCGGCAGGCCCAGGTGCATCATCGGCATGGTGATCGCTTCGGCGTTGAGCAGTTCCGCCACGCCCGAGCCGGCGCCACCGGCGACGACGTTGTCTTCGATGGTGACGAAGCCTTCGTGGCTCTTGGCAAGCTCAAGCAGCATGGTTTTATCGAGCGGTTTGATGAAGCGCATGTTGACCACGGTGAGGCCAAGTTCGCGCCCGACCGCTTCTGCCGCATCCACACTCGCGCCAAAGCCCAGCAGGGCGATGCGTGCGCCGCTGCAGCGCAGCTGTGCCTTGCCGACCGGCAAGGTGGTGAGCGATGTATCGACCATACTGCCGGGGCCGACGCCACGCGGGTAGCGCACCGCGGCCGGGCCTTTGTAGCGCATGCCGGTGGTCAGCATCTGGCGGCATTCGGCCTCGTCGGCCGGCGCCATCACCACCATGTGCGGCACGCATCGCAGGAAGCTCAGGTCCAGATTACCTGCGTGCGTGGCGCCATCCGGGCCGACCACGCCGCCGCGATCGATCGCAAAAAGCACATCCAGCTGCTGCACCGCTACGTCATGCACCAACTGGTCGTAGCCGCGTTGCAGGAACGTGGAATAGATCGCCACAACGGGTTTTGCGCCCTGGGTCGCCATGCCGGCGGCCAGCGTCACCGCGTGCTGCTCGGCGATCGCCACGTCGAAATAGCGCTGCGGATATTCCTTGCTGAAACGCACCAGGCCCGAGCCTTCGCGCATCGCCGGGGTGATCACCAATAGCTTCGGCTCGGCCGCGGCCATGTCGCAGACCCAGTCGCTGAAGACGTCGGTATAGGTCGGCTTCTTGGCGCCGGCCTTGGCAATCAGGCCCTTGCTCGGATCGAACGGACCCACCGCGTGGTAGCCGATCTGGTCGCCTTCGGCGAGTTCGTAGCCCTTGCCCTTGGTGGTGATGACGTGCAGCAACTGCGGGCCCTTGAGCGTCTTCAAGGTCTTCAATGCGCCGACCAGGCTGGGCAGGTCGTGGCCGTCGATCGGGCCGGTGTAGTGGAAGCCCATTTCTTCGAACAGCGTGGACGGCACGAACATGCCTTTCCAGTGTTCTTCCCAGCGCCGCACGAAACGCGCGGTGGGGTTGTTCTTCTTGTCGCCGAGGATCTTCTTGCCGCCCTCGCGGATCGCGTTGAGCGTGCGGCTGCCGCTGGCACGGCCCAGCATCTTGGTCAGCCCGCCCACCGCTTCGGAGATCGACATGCGGTTGTCGTTGAGTATCACCAGCAGGTTCGGCTCCGGGTCCATGCCGCCGGCGTGATTGAGCGCCTCGTAGACCATGCCGGCGGTCATCGCGCCATCGCCGATCACCGCGACCACCTTACGGTCGTCGCCGTTGCGCTGCGCGGCGATCGCCATGCCGAGCGCGGCCGAGATCGAGGTCGAGGAATGGCCGACACCGAAGGTGTCGTAAATGCTTTCTTCGCGCTTGGGGAACGGCGCCACGCCGTCCTTCTGCTTGACCGTGTGGATTTGGTCGCGGCGCCCGGTGAGGATCTTGTGCGGGTAGGTCTGATGGCCCACGTCCCACACCAGCTGATCGACCGGGCTCTGATACAGGTAGTGCAGGGCGACGGTGAGTTCGATCACGCCCAGGCCGGCCGCGAAGTGCCCGCCGCTCTTGCCCACCGACTCGATGAGGTAGGAGCGCAGTTCTTCCGCGATCGCGGTGAGGTCGCCCTCGTCGAAGCGACGCAGATGGTCGGGGGTCTGGATGTGGGACAGGCGCGGATAGCGGGTGGAATCGATCATCGTCGTGTCAATGTTCTGAAGCCATAGTGTCCTCCCCATGCGAAGGCCCGGCAAGCAAACCGGTTTAGCTGTCAGCGGGAAGTGATGGCTGCGCTCGCCGACAATGCTGGCGTGCGTGGTGGACACCTGCGCATGCGGCAATCTGCCGCACCCAAGACGAGGGTGGAAGAGGGAATTTTAAGTGCAGCGGGAAGAAGCGCTGTGAGGTAGTCACGCGAGCACGCCTGCCGAGTCGCACTGCACACGGCTAACGGACGGGGTGATGGCAGGAGCAAGACAGCTTGGAGCGCTTCGGCAGCTGCGCCCGCAGGAACGCCATCTGATCGGAGAGGATGTTGCGGTTGGACAGGATCAGATGCTCGATCCAGCTCGGCCGATACGGAACCGCCAGCAGCGGCATATGTGCCTGCTGTGGCGTGCGGTTGGCCTTGCGCGAATTGCAGTGGAAGCACGCGGTGACCACGTTTTCCCAGGTGTCGCGGCCGCCCTTGGACACCGGCATCACATGATCGCGGGTCAGTTGCGGGCGGCTGAAGTGTTGGCCGCAGTAAAGGCACAGCTGCGAATCGCGGGCGAACAACGCGGTATTGCTGAGCGTGGGAGTCGGGTCCAATGCGCGCGAGCGTGCGTGACCACGTGCGGCGATGATGGGATGCAACGCCATCGTGCTGCGCTCGCCTGTGAGCCGCGAGATACCGCCGTGGATCTGCATGCACGGCTCGCCCAGCGTCCAGGAGACCGCATCGCGTGCGTACAGACAGGCGGCATCTTGCCAGTTGATCCAGTCCAGCACGCGGCCGTGCGCATCGAGCGAGAGCAGGCGTAGCGTGGGAAGTTGCTGAAACGCGGCGACAGAATTGCCCGCGACCGGGGCATGGAAGCCGCCGGGGAATATCACACCACCTGCGTGCGTGTCTGTCTCCATCGGGAAAACAGCTTATACCCGATCGTTGACAGTTTGTGTATTGCAGCAGCCGTGGCCGGGCTACAGTGCTCCGCCGCGCGCAATGAGTCATTCGCTGCGAAGCCTCATCGTGGCATTGGCGGCTGCTACAGGCGCAGTGCCGCCGCCTGCGCTTGGCTTGTCAGTGGAATTGCAGGCAGGCCACTCATCCCTCGCCGAACAGCTCCGCTTCCAGCGTCATCAAGGGCGCGGCGCCGCTGCGGATGGTGGCGGCGTGTGTCAGCGTGCGTGGCAGCACGCGCGCGAAGTAGAAGCGCGCGGTCTCGCGCTTGGCGCGCTTGAAGTCCTCGCCATGCGCAGAGGCGTCGGCAGCGGCCACGCTGCGTGCCCACCAGTACGCCAGCACCACATAGCCGGAATAAAATAGGTAGTCGTAACTGGCGGCGCCGAGTTCGTCCGGGTTGCGGGCGGCGCGATCGAGCACGTCGCGGGTCAGCATCGCCCACTCGCTGGCCTTGTCGCGCAGCGGCTTGATGAACTCGGCCAACGCCGCGTTGCCTTGCTGCGCATTGGCGAAGGTTTCCACATCGGCCAGGAACAGTTTCAACCCGGCCGCCTGGCTGGCGGCGGTCTTGCGGCCGATCAGGTCCAGCGCCTGGATACCGGTGGTGCCTTCGTAGATGGTGGTGATACGTGCGTCGCGGGCCAGCTGCTCCATGCCGTATTCGCGGATATAGCCATGGCCGCCGAAGCACTGCAGCGCGTGGTAGGTGTTCTCGATCGACCACTCTGTCTGGCAAGCCTTGGAGATCGGGGTGAGGAAGCTCACTAGCGTCTCGGCATCTGCGCGTTCCTGTTCGGTGTCGCCCCGGTGGCTGACATCGACCAGGCTGGCGGCGTGCAGCGCCAACAGGCGGCTGCCTTCGGTCAGCGACTTGATGGTCAGCAGCATGCGGCGCACGTCCGGGTGCACGATGATCGGGTCGGCCGGCTTGTCGGGGAATTTGGCGCCGCTGAGCCCACGCGATTGCAGACGCTCGCGGCTGTAGCGCAGCGCATTCTGGTAGGCGCGCTCGGACAGGCCGATGCCCTGCAGGCCCACGCTCAGGCGGGCGGTGTTCATCATGGTAAACATCGCCTGCAGGCCCTTATGCGGCTGGCCGACCAGATACCCCTGCGCGCCCTCGAAGTTCATCACGCAGGTCACCGAGCCCTTGATGCCCATCTTGTGCTCGATCGAGCCGCAATGCAGCGCGTTGCGCTCGCCCACGCTGCCGTTGCGGTCCACCTTGAATTTGGGGGTGACGAACAACGAGATGCCCTTGGCGCCGGCCGGTGCGTCCGGCAGCTTGGCCAGCACCAGGTGCACGATGTTGTCGGTGAGGTCGTGCTCGCCGGCGGTGATGAAGATCTTGGTGCCGGTGATGGCGTAACTGCCATCGGCATTGGGTTCGGCGCGGGTCTTGAGCAGGCCCAGGTCGGTGCCGCAATGCGGCTCGGTCAGGCACATGGTGCCGGTCCAGCGGCCGTCGATCAGCGGCTTGAGAAAAACGTCCTGCTGCCAGCTTTCGCCGTGCTGACGCAGCGCTTCCATCGCGCCGTGCGAGAGCAGCGGGAAGTTGCCCCAGGCCAGGTTGGCGGCGTTGATCATCTCGCTCAACGGCACGCCCAGCGTATGCGGCATGCCTTGACCACCGAACTGCGTCTCGGCGGTGAGCCCGTTCCAGCCGCCTTCCACGAATTGGTCGTAGGCCGCGCGGAAGCCCGGCGGGGTGGTCACCGCGTGGTTGCTCTTGTCGAACGCGCAGCCGATCTCGTCGCCGATGCTGTTGAGCGGCGCCAGTACCTGCGAGGTGAAGCGGCCGGCTTCTTCGAGCACGGCATCGATGATGTCGGCGCTGGCATCGGTGTAGCCGAGCCGTGCGAACAAGGCTTGCGCACCGAGCACGTCGTGCAGGGCGAAGCGGAAATCGGTCAGCGGGGCGGTGTAGCTGCTCATGCGGAGTCCTTCAAGCGGATGCGTGGAGGCGTGCGCGTCAGCGCAGCACGCCCTTGAGGCCTGGGGCCGGGCTGAGCGTATTGCGCGACTCGACGGTGAAATCGCGCTGTTTCTTGTCCTGCGGGGTCGCCCACACCGTGCCCTTGAGCGTGTACGGCAGCGAGCGGCCGCTGGCAAGCACGTCGGCGACGGTGAGACGGCCGAGCGAGGTCGGTTGCAGGGTGACGGTCACCACGTCGGCTGTTTCCGGGCCGATCGAAATACCCACGGCCTGGTCGAGCTTGCCGGCCACCTGGTCGCTGGAGGAGATCTCCAGGGCCACGCGCTCGAACTGCATCGGGATGCTGCTGTAGTTCTGCAGCCGCAGATCGACCGACCAGGAGCCGTCCGGGCGCACGGTCAGTTGCTGGATGCGGGCGGCCGGCTCGGACACGCGGCGCACCGCACCGCCGCAGGCGCTCAGCAGCAGGGCGCAGGTCAGCGACACAATCACAAGGCGATAGGCACGACGCATGGACTCGGATCCTCGGCTGGGTCAGGCGGCGCCAAGAATACTACGCAGTACGGTTGCTGCCTTGCTGCGTGGATCGGGGCAGGTCGTCGGGGCAGGTAGTGCAGCGGGTGTGTCAGAGCGGCGTGCGGTCAGGCCACCGACGTCACAGTAGCGGCGCGGCCAGGATCAGCGGCGACAGGTCGTAGCCCATTTGCGTGGCCCGGCGTTTGATGTGTTCGAACTGCGCGCGCTGCATCTGCGGCGAGCGCGACAGGATCCACAGGTAGTTGCGATCCGGCTCGCCGACCACCGCCCATTGGTAGTCCGGATCGAGCGCGATCACCCAATAGTCGGCCCACACCAGCGGCAGCCAGCTCAGCCATTCCGGGGCGAAGCGCACCTGCAACTGGCCGGGTTGCCCGGCGACCGGCCGCGCCACACCGTCGGCCTGGGCCAGGCCGCCATCGGCGGTGCGGCAGCCGTTGCGCACGCCGATCAAGCCATCGTCGCGCAAGGTGTAGCTGGCGGTAATGTCGCTGCGGCATTTCTTTTGGAACGACACCGGCAGGTGCGCAATCTCGTGCCACTGCCCAGCGTAGCGGGAGATGTCCAGCTGCGGCACCGCGCGTACCGGCTGTTGGGCAACCGCGGTCAGTGGCAGCAGCAACGCGAACGACAACAGCAGGCGGGGCAGGCGCATGACAATCTCCTTGGGACGCGCGCAGGCTAGGCCATGCCCCCCGCCGCGCGGCGTGAACCGCCGCAAGACACCCAGGTGCCAGCACTGGTTCGCAACAAAGTTGCGCGCAAGGCTTGCCCAAACTGGGCCTGCTCGCTATGCTGCGCGTCCTCGCAACGCAGGCATCGTGTTGCAGGTAGTGGCCGAGTAGCTCAGTTGGTAGAGCAGGGGATTGAAAATCCCCGTGTCGGCGGTTCGATTCCGTCCTCGGCCACCATTTCCAAGCCTTCATTCGCAAGGCTTTCCGGCAATCGCCGGGTGTTCAAACTCTCTTGCACCGTGGCGGTTGCTTCACAACGATTTTCCACCTTGGGAAGCGGTGTATCAGTAAACGCAACGTTGGCTGCAGGCCGGCTGCTTTGAGGCGATGGTCAGTGATCTGCGCTCACTCTTGCGTGTGGCGCAGGGAAGAAAGGCCAGCCGAGCCCGGTTATTTCGATGGCCGGACGCTGCAGTCCACCTGTGAAAGCGGTCCGCGTGCTGGATACGATGGCTATCAGCGTAAAAAGGGAGCAAGGCGCACATGGCGATCGATACGCTGGGACATCTACTCGCCGTCCAGGTCACACCCATCAATGAGCAGAAACGCGCGCAGGGTCCGTTCGTTGGCCCAAGAGGTACAACACGTGGCAGGCGAAACGGTCAAAATCGCGTTTGTGGATCAGGGCGAGACCGGCCAGGAACCAGCGCAGGCGCCAAGGAAGAAGGTATCGAATTGCACGTCATCAAGCTGCAAGAAGCGAAAAGTTGCCTGTCGGGCAGACGGTGATTGGCGTTGCCAACGCGGATCTGACTGGGGACGGGCGGCAGGATTACGTGGTTGCCCTGCGCGTGTCGGCAGAAGATGCATTGGATGCATTGCGGTCCAGTGGGCGCGCTGCGCCTGCACGCACCGTGCTGGTGCTGGTGCTGGTCGCGAACGCGGACGGTGGCTTTGTCGAAGCCGGGCGCAATACGCGGGTGATCTTCAATGCCGACGAAGGTGGTCAGTGCGATCCGTTCCTGGAAGCGAAGAAGGGTTGGTAGCGAAGGGTGCGTCTTTCACCGTGCACAATGGCGTGTCGTGCGGGTAGCGTTGGACCGACCACATCACCTTCTGCTACGACCGTGCGCGCGGTGCGTTCTTCTTCCATAAGCGTGTGCTGGAAAGCTGGGAAATGAATGCCGAAGACACGCCTGATGCCGATGCGATGCGCATGAGCGAGCACACCGAGATCAAGGCCGATCCGCGCAAGCCGATAGCGCTGTCGGCTTACACGCCTGCAGCTGGATGATGCGGCAAAGCGATCAGCCTCCTGCCGGCCACCAGTTGTGCATATTGCGCCGATAGACGAACAGGCGCGGTGCCTTGGCGACCTGCACAGAGGCCTGGCGATCGCCGGCAATCAACGAAAACCCGATGTCTGCGAGCATGCGCGACAGTGCATTGGCATTGCCGCGGCCCGGGTCGCTCATAACGATCTCGCAGGAGGGTTTGGCGAGCGCGGGAATGAGGTTGGCCAGCATGGTGGCGTGGCGTGTTTCGTAAAGCACGTCGCTGGCGATGATCATGTCGAACTGGCCCATGTTCAGCGCGCCGGTGTCCCAGTTCAGACGCCGATACGGCACCGATTCCAGGGCGTTAAGCGCCGCGTTGTAAGCCAGAAACACCTCGGCCAGCGGATGGTGGTCGCTGGCAACGACATCGGCACCGCGCCTGCGTAGCACCAGGCTGGCCAGCCCTAAGCCGCAACCGAGTTCGAGGATGCGCTTGCCTTCGATCGGACGCGCGGCCATTGCTTCGGCCAGCAGTTGCCCGGCCGGCCAGACCTGACCGAACAAACTCCACTGCGCGGACGAAATGCCCGCGTCGGCGGCGCTTTCATCGGGATCGGCGTACTGCTGTTTGTCGGCCAGCGCGCGAATAACGTAGGTCAGTTGCCCGAAGGTCAACTCGTGGATCTGGGTCTGGTAGCCCGGCATGGTGATATCGCATGGTCGCCAGACGAAGGCACTGGCGCGGAAAAGAATGCGCGCAACGGCGCCAGAAAGGCCGGACGAGGCGCAGGAGCTGCGTGTTGCTCGCGCATGCTACGGCAAACCCGATGCACGCGCGCATGCGCCCGATAGGCTGCAGTGTGCTGCTTTGCCGGCTTTCATAAGGGCTTTGCATACTCAACCCGAAGAGATGCGGGAACGCATATCGGTCGGAAATTCAGTTGGCGGACTGGATGCCGTTATCCGTCAGCACCGTCTGCAGGGTGTAGGGCACCGCCTGGATCACATTACGCAGGAACTGCGCTGCAACCAGCTTGTTGGCCGATGGATTGAGTTCGGTGAGCGCAAACTTGGACGTTTTATCGATGGCCACAAACAAATAGAGCTTACGTTCTGTCCACGTATCATCAGCTGGCACCGGGCCGTTATGTGAGTATCGCTGTGCGCGAAACCGGCTCGGGCATGCCGCCGGACATCGCCAGCCGTGTAATGGAGCCGTTCTTCACCACCAAGGAAGAAGGCCAGTGCACCGGGCTGGGGTGGTCGATGGTGTACGCCTTCGTCAAGCAATCTGGCGGCAGCGGGCCCATCTATAGCGAAGTGGGCGAAGGCACCACGGTGCGGCTGTATTTCCCCGCATCCAGCGAATACGCAAATGATGTGCAGGCGGTCAAGAGCCGCGCGATCGGCCAGGGCGGCAGCGAGAGCATCCTGATCGTGGAAGACAAGCAGGACGTGGCGGTGATCGCCAAGCTATTTCTGAAGGGCGCCGGCTATCGCGTCTTGTCGGCATCCAGCGGACGCGAGGCGATCGCAGTGCTGGAGCAGCATCCGCATGTGGATGGGTTGTTCACCGATCATGCCGGGCGGCATTAAGTGTGTGGTGCTCGCTCGCCAAGCGTGCCGCATCTTGCCGAAGATCAAGGTCCTGCTCACCACCGGCTACGCCGATGCCAGCATCCAGCGCACCGATATGGGGCGCGCGGAGTTCGGCGTGGTCAACAAGCCGTACGCAGAAGGAAGTGCTCAAGCGTATCCGCCTGTTGCTGGACGAGCCGGTGGGCACCTGCTGAGCGTGTGGACGCTCAGGCAACTCGGTGCCTGGCGTGGCGGATAGGCCAATGCTGCATCGGTGGCCAAATCGGTCGCCAAGTTACGTGGGTTCGGCGACGGTTTCTTCCCTTTTGAGCGGCAAGCAACAGCTAGCGGGCCGTCGTCGGGCGGGCGTGGACGGTGCGCTCAGCACCGGCATGTACGCATGGGGCGTGCCGCCCCGGTAACCGGTCGCGCCGGCCTGGCGGCGAGCGCAGTCGTTTAGACGGCCGCGTTTACTCTTCGCCCATCGGCGCGACATAGCCATCCGGCTTGTCGGCGTTGCGCTCGAACAGGAACTTCTGCAATTCGGCTTCGAGAAACGCGCGGTGCTTGGGGTCGCGTGGAGAGAGCCGGTTTTCGTTGATCAGCATGGTCTGATGCGCCAACCATGCCTGCCATGCGGTCTTGCCGATGTGTGCGAACACGCGCTGGCCGAGTTCGCCGGGATAGGGCACAAAATCCAGGCCGTCGGTGTCGCATTGCTGGTACTGGCAGAACACGGTGCGTGACATGCAAATTCCCTTGGATTCGCGCTCAACGTGCGCGCTTGGAGTGTGAGTGCGCCTTACAGCGCGTCGAGCAGTTTGCTGATCGGCGCCGGCAGGCCCAGCGATGCGAGATCGGCGCGGGCCACCCAGCGCCGATCGTCATTGTCGCGCACCGCTGTACGCAGAGCGACCTTGCGGATGCGCAACGGCTGCAGATGCAGGCGGTAATGGCTGAAGGTGTGCACGATCAGCGGCATCTCATCGGCGCTCTCGTAATCGCCTTGGATATGGTTGGCGAACCATGCGCGCATGCCGCTGTCGGTTTCGGCCTGTGGCAGCGTCCATAGCGAGGCCCAGATACCGGTCGGCGGGCGACGCTGCAGCAGGATCTGGTTGTCTGCGTTTTCCAGCAGCAGCGCGGTGGCTTCGCGCTCGGGCAGAGACTTGCCGGGCTTGGGCGTGGGCAATGCTTCCACCAGGCCCTCGCGGCGCGCCACACAATCGTCCTGCAACGGACACAGCACGCACGCCGGTTTTGCGCGTGTGCACAGCGTGGCGCCGAAATCCATTTGCGCCTGCGTGTAGTCGGCCAGGCGGCCGGCCGGTACATGCGCGACGTGCGCTGTGGCCAACTCCCAAAGCTGTTTTTCGATCACTGGCAAGCCCGGATAGCCGGCAATGCCGTGAAAGCGCGTCATCACGCGTTTCACGTTGCCGTCCATGATGGCAAAGCGGTCGTTCCAGGCCTGGCTGAGGATGGCGCCCGCCGTGCTGCGGCCGATGCCGGGCAGCGCGAGCAGCGCGTCGAAATCGCGTGGTAAGTCGCCATCGTGCAAGGCGACGCATTGTTTGGCGGCCGCATGCAGGTTGCGTGCACGTGCGTAGTAGCCCAGCCCGGCCCAGTGCGCCATCACGGTGTCGTTGTCGGCCGCGGCCAGATCGGCCAGGGTGGGGAAGCGGGCAACGAATTTTAGGAAATACGGGATGACCACCGTGACCTGGGTCTGCTGCAGCATGATTTCCGACAACCACACCCGGTACGGCGCGCGTGGATGCTGCCAGGGCAGATCGTGGCGACCGTGGCCGTCGAACCAGTGCAGCAGGCGGTGGACGAAAGCGTCAGCGCTGGGAGGGGCGTGGTCGGCTGGCATGAGTTCTGCTGGCGATACGTGATAACGGTTGCAGACGCGTGCGGACATCTGCCGATCAGCTTCCCAACGCCTCCGGTAACAACGCATCGACGAAGGCGACCGGGTCGAACACGCGCAGGTCTTCCGGGCGCTCGCCGATGCCGGCGAAGCGGATCGGAATGCCGAATTCGCGCGCCAGCGCGAACACCACGCCGCCCTTGGCGGTGCCATCGAGCTTGGTCACGACCAGGCCGGTGACGCCGACGGCGGCATGGAACTGGCGCAGCTGCGAGATGGCGTTCTGGCCGGTGGTGCTGTCGATGACCATCAGCACTTCGTGCGGTGCGGCGGGGTCGATCTTGCCGAGCACGCGGCGGATCTTGCCGAGCTCGTTCATCAGCCCGGTCTGGGTGTGCAGGCGGCCGGCGGTGTCGGCGATCAACACGTCGGTGCCGCGCGCCTTGGCGGCCTGCAGTGCGTCGAACGCCACTGCGGCGGCATCGGCATTCTGGCCCTGCGCGATCACGGCCACGCCGTTGCGATCGCCCCAGGCCTGCAGTTGTGCGACAGCGGCGGCGCGGAAGGTGTCGCCAGCTGCCAGCATCAGGCTGTTGCCTTCGTCCTTGAAGCGCTTGGCGAGCTTGCCGATGGTGGTGGTCTTGCCGACGCCGTTGACGCCAACAGTGAGGATCACGAACGGTTTGACCGAGCGATCGATGACCAGCGGTTTGGAGACCGGCTGCAGCAGCGCGATGAGATCGGCGCGCAGTGCCTTGAACATCGCCTGGGCATCGACGAACTCGCGCGACTTCATGCGCTTGCGCAGGCCTTCGACCAATGCGGTAGTGGCGCCGATACCGACGTCGGCAGTGATCAAGGCGGTCTCGATCTCGTCGAGCAGATCGTCGTCGAGCTTGGGGTTGCGCGAGAACAAACCGCCGAAGCTGCGAGCGAAGGTGCTGTTGCGCAGACGATCGCGCCAACCCGGCTTGCCGGCCGGAGCGGCCGTTAGCGCATCGCGCTGGGCGACGATGCTGTCGTTGTCCCCGGTGGTCGGCAGCGGTGTGCTGACAATGACAGGCGCGGTGACGACGGGCGTCGCGACGGCGAGGGTTGCGGCGACCGGCGAAGCTGCAGACGCGGGTGCAGCCGCAGGAGGTGCAACGACAGGTGGTGTCGCAGCCGGCGCAGCGGGAGGTGTTGCAGTGGTCGATGGTGCGACAGGCGCGAGCGCAGAAGCAGACGTCTGCGACGGCGTTGCGGGAGTAGCAGGCTGCGCAGGCCCAACAGCAGGCAATACAGGCGCGGTATGTGGCTGCACGACAACCGGCGCCACCACCACTGGAGTCGGAGCGCTCGGCGTTACAGACGGTTTCGAATCAGGCGGCGCCTGCAGTGCCGAAGGCGCGGGCGTTGCGGGCGGGGTAGCTGCGGTGGGCACTGCCGCGATGCGTTGCGCCTGGCCGGCACGCGCGGCGATATCTTGCGCACGCTGCTCGGCTGGAGCGGCGGCAGGCGCGGGCACAGGTGTGGCAATCGGAGTGGAGACTGGCACCGCTGCTGGCGTGCCGCTCGGCGCAGCCACCGGCATGGCTTCAACCGGCGAAACCGGGGTAGCGGCAGAAGGTGCGGTCGGAAATGCGGCTGCCAGTTCTTCCAAGCTGTAGCGCGAGGTGCGCGCGCTGTCGGGCGTGGTTGGCTTGGTGCGGAGAAAGAAGCTGGCCATTGGCAACGCAGTTGGGGAAACCCGAAATTCTACCATCCGGGCTCCGGCTCGCCTTGACGCGTCCTTCAGCGCTGCCTCATCCGGGGCAGTATCCCGCGCGCCGCACGCGCGCGGCCAGGACAATGCAACCTGCCTTGCAACGCCGACCCAAATGCTGCCGAATTCGGCATTTGTGCCCGCTGTCTGTCAGTGCCGGTTTGGGTGCTCATAACTGGCCTTTAAGCGCGCGGTAATCGCGCGGCGTCATGCCGACCGTGGCCTTGAACTGACGCGCGAACGCGCTCTGGTCGGCAAAGCCGCAACGTTGCCCGATGCTGGCGATGCTGTCCTCGCCGTACAACAGCCGCATCGCCGATTCGATGCGCAGCTTGGTCAACAATTGCTGCGGGGTCAGCTGGAACACGCGGCGGAAATGCCGCTCCAGCTGCGCCACCGACAGGCCGGCCAGGTCGGCCAGACTCTGCACGCGCAGGTTGTCGCCAAAGTTGGCCTGCATGTGGTCTATCACCTGGCTCAAGCGTTCGTACGCCGAGTGACGGCTGTCGGGTTGGCCCAGATCGCGCGAAATGCCCACGATGCCGATCACTTCGTCGGCTTCGCAGAGCGGGCGCTTGAAGGTCAGGCACCAGCCGGGCAGGCGATTGGGGTACAGATGCACCTCCAGCTGGTTGTCGATGAGCTCGCCACACAGCACGCGGCGGTCCTGCATCATGTAGCTTCCGCCTAGCGGCAACGGAAATACTTCCAGTGGCGAGCGGCCGATGATTTCGCTGCGCAGCTTGCGTCCGAGCCGGCGCACGAGCGTAAGGTTGCAATGGGTGTAGCGACCTTCGCCATCCTTGATGAAGAACACCACGTCCGGTAGTGCATCGAACAGCGTCTGCATTTCCAGCGCAGGCAGGTTGAGGTCCATCGGCGTCATGGTGGCGGTCACGATTGACGGCTGCACGAAAGGCGCGGCCCAGCAATGATCCTAGCGCAAACGCGTGGTTATGAACCGGGTTGTAGATTGTGCAGATTTCCGCATTTGCAACTCGCATTGGACGCTAGTCGCCTGCCAGCCCGCAGTGGGAGCATGAGCCATGCACACCATCGACGTCATCGACTCCCATACGGCCGGCGAACCTACCCGCGTGGTCCTGTCCGGTTTCCCAGATCTGGGCGATGGCGATCTGGCCCAGTGCCGCGAGCGCTTTCGCCGCAATTTCGACCAGTGGCGCAGCGCAATCGCTTGCGAACCGCGCGGCTCGGACACCATGGTCGGCGCCTTGCTGCTGCCGCCACGCGACCCAAGCGCTTGCACCGGGGTGATCTTCTTCAACAACGTCGGCTACCTGGGCATGTGCGGGCACGGCACCATCGGGGTGGTGCGCACGCTGGCCGAGTTGGGGCGCATCGGGCCGGGCCAGCATCGCATCGAAACACCGGTCGGCACGGTCGGCGTGGAGCTGGCCGAAGACGGCACGGTGTCGGTCGCTAATGTCGAGAGCTACCGCTTTGCGGCAGATGTGGAAGTGGACGTGCCTGCGCATGGCAGGGTGCGCGGCGACGTGGCCTGGGGCGGCAACTGGTTCTTCATCACCGAACAGGCGCCGTGCGCGCTTGAGTTGGCGCATCAGCGGGAGTTGACCGCCTACACCGAGGCTATCCGGCTGGCGCTGGAAGCGGCCGGCATTACCGGTGAGGCCAGTGGCGAGATCGACCATATCGAAGTCAATGGCGCCGCGCCTGATGGCAGCGGCTTGGCACGTAATTTCGTGCTGTGCCCTGGGCTGGCCTACGACCGCTCGCCGTGCGGCACCGGCACCAGCGCCAAGCTGGCCTGCCTGGCCGCCGACGGCAAGCTGGGCGAGGGCGAGCGTTGGGTGCAGCAAGGCATTCTGGGCAGCACGTTAGAAGGCAGTTATCGGTTGAGTGGGCGTGGCATTGCGCCGCGCATCAGTGGGCATGCGTACATCACTGCACGCTCGCAGTTGCTGATCGACCCGGCCGACCCGTTCGCCTGGGGCATCGTGGTCTGATGGACGCAGTGCGGTCAGCATCGGAGGGAGTTGGCAGCGCGCCGGCTGCCGATGCGTCTGCTGCGTCGGCCGCTGCGTCCACGCGACGCAGCTACGATCTGATCGTGGTGGGCGCCGGAATTGTCGGCGCGGCCTGCGCCGAGGCGGCTGCCTGCGAAGGGCTGCGTGTGGTGATCGTCGAGCCGGGGCCGATCGGCGGCGGCTCCACCGCTGCGGCGATGGGGCACCTGGTGGCGATGGACGACGACCCGGCCGAGCTGGCGCTATCGGCGTACTCGCTACGGCTGTGGGAGCGGTTTGCCGAATTGAGCGAGGCCGAATTCAGCCGCTGCGGCACGCTGTGGGTGGCACGCGATGCGCGCGAATTTGCGGCGGTGCCGGCCAAGATCGCGCGCCTGGCCGCGGCCGATCTGCATGCCGAAGCGATCGATGCAACGCAGCTGTACGCACTGGAACCGCAACTGGTGCCCGGCCTGGCCGGCGGCATGCGCGTGCCGGATGAGGCCGTGGTGTACCCGCCGCGGGTGGCACGGCATTTGGTGAGCCTGGCCTGCAAAGCGGGCGCGCAGCTGTTTGCCGGCCGCAAGGTGGAGCAGTTGCAGGCGCATGGGGTACGTCTGGACGATGGCCAACTGTTGGCCGGCCCGGTGCTGGTCGCCAGCGGCGTGGCCTTGCCACAGTTGCTGCCCGAGCTGGCGCTGCGCCCGCGCAAGGGCCATCTGGTCATCACCGATCGCCATCCGGGCTTGATCCGACATCAATTATTGGAGCTGGGCTACGCCGATTCGGCGCATGGCGCCGACGACACCAGCGTGGCCTTCAATGTGCAGCCGCGGCCGACCGGGCAGATTCTGATCGGCTCGTCGCGCCAGTTCGGCGAGCACGATCGCGCGCTGTCGATGCCGGTGCTGCAGCAGATGCTGCAGCGCGCCTTCGCGTATCTGCCGGTGCTGCGCGAGTTGCAGGCAATCAGGGTGTGGACCGGGTTGCGCCCGGCCACGCCGGACGGGCGACCGTATCTTGGGGCGGTGCCTGGCCGGCGCGATGTGTGGGTGGCCGCCGGTCACGAGGGGCTGGGTGTCACAACGGCGCTGGGGAGCGCACGGGTGATTGTGGACAGCCTGCTCGGGCGCACGCCGGCCATCGATCCGGCCCCTTATGCACCGGCGCGCGCCGTGCACGGTGCGGCCGCATGAGCGCGACAGTGCGTCTGCACGTGGATACGCAACTGGTCCAAGTGCCGGCTGGCGCCAGCGTGGCCGCTGCGGTGGCGCAGGTGACGCTGCAGTTTCGGCAATCGTGTAGTGGTCAGCCGCGCGCGCCGTTGTGCGGCATGGGCGTGTGTTTCGAATGCCGGGTGCGCATCGACGGCATCGCCCAGCAACGCGCCTGCATGGTGGATGCGCGCGACGGCATGCAGGTACGCACCGATGGCTGAGCGCGTGCAGCATTTCGATGTACTGGTGATCGGTGCCGGCCCGGCCGGCCTGGCGGCGGCGCAGGCGGCGGCCAGTCATGGCGCGCGCGTGGGTCTGGTCGACATGCAGCCGCGTGCGGGCGGGCAGGTGTGGCGCAGCGATGTGCAGCACGGCGCGCCGGCCGATGCGCGCTCGCTGCTGCAACAGGTGCTGGGCACTGCGTCGATCACGCTGCTGACGCGCACACAGATTCTGCTGGCGGATCCGGGCTGGTTATTGGCCGATGGCCCCGATGGCACGCTGCAACTGCATTACGCAGCACTGGTGCTGGCCACCGGCGCGCGCGAATTGCTGCTGCCATTCCCAGGCTGGACCTTGCCCGGCGTCACCGGCGCCGGTGCGGCGCAGGCGCTGGCCAAACAAGGCTGGCCGCTGGCCGGCAAGCGCGTGGTGGTGGCTGGCAGCGGCCCGCTGCTGCTGGCCAGTGCGGCCACCTTGCAACGGCATGGCGCACGCGTGCTCGGCATCCACGAACAGACCTCTGCAGCCGCGTTGCGGCAGTTTGCGCTGCAGCTGTGGCGCTGGCCGGGTAAGGCGGCGCAGGCGGTGTCATTACGCCTGCAGTTGCGCGCGGTGGCCTATCGCGCCGGCAGCGTCGTCGTTGCCGCACATGGCGACACGCAATTGCGCGAAATCGAGATCGCAGGACCTGCCGGCCGCACGCGTATCGCCTGCGATCAATTGGCGGTGGGCTATGGCCTGGTGCCGAACACCGAACTTGCACAGCTGCTCGGTTGTCAGCTGGACGCGTGCGGCGCGCATCAACAGGTGCAGGTGGATGCGTTGTTGCGTACCAGCGTGACCCAGGTATTTGCAGCGGGCGAAGCCTGCGGCATTGGCGGGCGCGATTGCGCGCTGATCGAAGGTGCGATGGCCGGGCATATGGCCGCCGACGCACCGGACGTTGCGCTGCGCCTGCAGCCGCAGCGGCGAGCGGCGCGTACGTTCGCCGAGGTGGTGCAGCAGCAATTCGCATTAAATCCACGCATCCGCAGGCTGGCGCAACCCGACACGCTGGTATGCCGCTGCGAAGACGTGCCGCTGGGCGCGCTGGACAACTTCAACGATGCCCGCGATGCCAAGCTCGCCTCGCGCTGCGGCATGGGCGCCTGCCAGGGCCGCATCTGCGGCACCGCACTCACCGAACTGGGGCGTTGTCCGCCCGAGCTTTCCACCGACGCCGGCCGCCGGCCGCCGTTGTTCCCGGTCCGCCTCGCGGCGCTGGCCGACTCGTTCACTTCCGACTCGCAAGGGAATCATCCATGAGTATTGCTGCCTTCTGGCACGGCGTGTTGCCGGCCATCACCACCCCGTTCACCGCCTCCGGCGAAATCGATCACGACTTCCTGGGCAAGCACGCCAATCAACTGGTGGACGCCGGTTGCACCGCGATCGTACCGCTGGGCTCGCTGGGCGAAGCGGCCACCTTGAGCGTGGACGACAAGCTGGCCGTGCTCAAGACGCTGATCAGCGCATTGCATGGCCGCGTGCCGGTGGTGCCGGGTATCGCCAGCCTTGCGACCGGCGAGGCAGTGGCGCTGGCGAAAGCGGCAAAAGAGCTCGGCTGCGGCGGGTTGATGGTGTTGCCGCCGTACGTGTATTCCACCGACTGGCGCGAGATGGGCGCACATGTGCGCGCGGTGATCGCCGCGACCGATCTGCCGGTGATCCTGTACAACAACCCGGTGGCCTACAAGACAGACTTCGGCCCGGCGCAGATCGCCGAGCTGGCGGCCGAATTCCCCAATTTGCAGGCAGTGAAGGAATCTTCCGGCGACGTGCGCCGTTTCGCCGCGTTGCAGGAATTGCTGGGCGACCGTCTGGCGCTGCTGGTCGGTATGGACGATGCCATCGTCGAAGGTCTGAGCATGGGCGCCAAAGGCTGGATCGCCGGTTTGGTCAACGCGTATCCCAAAGAATCGGTGCGCTTGTTCGAACTCGCGCGCGATGGCGGTTACCCGGCCGCCAAAGAACTCTACGACTGGTTCCTGCCGCTGTTGCGCCTGGATACCGTGCCCAAGTTCGTGCAGTTGATCAAGCTGGTGCAGGAAAAAGTGGGCATTGGCAGCGAGCGCGTGCGCGCGCCGCGGCTGGTGGTCGAAGGTGCCGAGCGCGAGGCTGCGCTCAAGGTCATCGATCGCGCCATCGCCACTGCGCCGACACTGTCCTGACGATGACGTCTCGCTGCACGCTGCTGGATGATCGCCTCGCACCGATTCACGCGGTGAGGCGTTGGCAGGTGTAGCGACACGTGTGTCGATGAGGGTGTCGCATCACTGCGACACCCTCGTCGCTTTTGGTCGGTCGCTGCCGCACAGTGCGCAGGGTCCGCTTCCATACAACTGAAGGTGCCGCAATGAACGAGACGACCCAATCCATCCCCTTGAAGGCGGCTGAGGTCTTGCTGGCCGGCCAGTGGCAGCCCAGCCGCGATGCGACCGGCAGCTTCCGCGCGGCCGACCCGACCACGGGCGAGGCGATCGGGCCGCAATTTCCGGTCAGCGGTGCGGACGACATCGAGACGGCGATTGTGGCGGCGCAGGCGGTTGCCCCAGAACTTGCAGCAGCGCCAGTCGAAAAGATTGCGGCATTTCTGGACGCCTACGCCGATGCGCTGGATGCCGATGCCGATACCCTGGTCGCGCTGGCACACGCAGAAACCGCATTGCCGGCGCCCACGCGGTTGCGTGGCAACGAACTGCCACGCACCAGCGGGCAGTTGCGCCAGGCCGCACACGCGGTGCGCAGTTACAGCTGGACCCAACCCATCATCGATACTGCTGCCGATCTGCGCGCGCATCTGGCGTCATTGGGCAAGCCGGTGTTGGTGTTTGGCCCGAACAATTTTCCGTTCGCCTTCAATGCGATCGCCGGCAGCGATTTCGCTTCCGCAATCGCCGCACGCAACCCGGTGATTGCCAAGGCGCATCCGCTGCATCCGGCCACCAGCCAGCGCATGGCGCAGCTTGCGCACGCAGCGTTGGTCGCGGCTGGCCTGCCGGCTGCGGCGGTGCAGTTGCTGTATCACTTCGACAACGCCATGGGCCTGCGATTGGCCGGCGATGCGCGGCTGGGGGCGATCGGATTCACCGGTAGCCGTACGGGCGGGCTTGCCTTGAAGGCTGCCGCCGATGCGGCCGGCGTGCCGTTTTATGCTGAGCTCTCCAGTATCAACCCGGTGTTCCTGTTGCCGGGCGCGCTGGCCGAGCGCGGCGCAGCCTTGGCGCAGGAATTCTTTTCCTCGTGCACCTTGGGTAGCGGCCAGTTCTGCACCAATCCCGGTGTGGTGGTGGTGCCGCATGGCGAGGCCGGCGATGCGTTCGTCGCCGCGACCACGGCGCATTTCGACGCCGCCATGCCGATGGTGCTGTTTTCCAGCGCCGGCGTCGAAGGCGTGCAACGCGGTGTGGCAGCCTTGCGTGCGGCCGGCGCCGCCCTGCTTGCCGGTGGGCACACCGGCGAGGACGGGTACCGCTATGCGCCGACCTTGTTGAGCGTAGACGCGCAGGCATTTATCGCCAACCCGCAGGCGCTGCAGACCGAGGCCTTCGGCCCGGTGAGCTTGCTGGTGCGTGCGCGCGACGTTGCGCAGATGACGCAAATCGCCGCTGCATTCGAAGGCAATCTCACCGGCACCTTGTATCGCGCGGTCGATGGCAGCGACGATGCGGCCTGGCAATCTATCGCACCGGTGCTGCGTGCGCGGGTGGGGCGGTTGATCAACAGCAAGATGCCGACCGGCGTGGCGGTGAGCGCGGCGCAGCATCATGGCGGCCCGTTCCCCAGCACCGGGCATCCGGGATTCACCGCGGTAGGCATGCCCGGTTCCATTCGCCGCTTCGCTGCGTTGCATAGCTATGACGCGGTACCGGACGCCTTGTTGCCGGCCGAGTTGCGCCAGCGCAATTCAGGCGGTGTCGCGCGTCTGGTCGATGGGCAGTGGAGCACAGCCGATCTCGGAGCGGGCACATGAGCAGCCAGATCGGCGGGTTGTCGCTGGAGCAGGCGCGCGCGCAACTGACGCCGTGGACGCAACGCGCCGCGCCGATCGCAGCGCAGGAATACGAACAGCGCCTCGAACGCGCACGCAGCCTGATGGCCGCGCACGGCGTGGATGCGCTGTTGATCGGCGCCGGCACCTCGCTGCGTTATTTCACCGGCGTGCCGTGGGGTGCGAGCGAGCGTCTGGTTGCGCTGCTGCTGACGTTGAATGGCGACCCGGTATTGATCTGCCCGGCCTTCGAAGAAGGCTCGCTGGATGCGGTGTTGAAGATCCCGGTCGCCAACTATCTGTGGGAAGAACACCACGACCCCTACGCGCTGGTGGTGCAGGCCATGGACGAACGCCACGCGCATGCATTGGCGCTGGATCCAGGCATTGCGTTCGCCGTGCACACCGGCTTGCGCGCGCACCTGGGCACGGCGATCCGCGATGCCGGCTTCATCATCGACGGCTGCCGCATGTGCAAGTCGCCGGCCGAGCTGGCGCTGATGCAGCAGGCCTGCGACATGACCCTGCTGGTTCAGCGTCTGGCCGCCGGCATCGCCCAGGAAGGCATCGGTACCGATCAACTGGTGCGCTTTATCGATGAGGCGCATCGCGCGCTGGGCGCGGACAACGGTTCGACTTTTTGCATCGTGCAGTTCGGCCATGCCACCGCGTTCCCGCACGGTCTCCCAGGCGTGCAACACCTGCGCGAAGGCGAGTTGGTGCTGATCGACACCGGCTGCACCGTGCAGGGGTATCACTCCGATATCACCCGCACCTGGAGTTACGGCACGCCCGACGCTGCGCAACGGCGCATCTGGGAGCTGGAGCAGGCGGCGCAGGCGGCTGCGTTTGCGGCGATTCGCCCCGGTGTCGCCTGTGAAGCAGTGGACCAGGCTGCGCGCAAGGTGCTCGACGCGGCAGGACTCGGCCCGGACTATCGCTTGCCCGGCCTGCCGCATCGCACCGGTCACGGCTGCGGCCTGGCGATCCATGAGGCGCCGTATCTGGTGCGTGGCAATGCGCAGCCGCTGCAGCCGGGCATGTGCGCCAGCAATGAGCCGATGATTGTAGTGCCTGGCCAATTCGGCGTGCGCCTGGAAGACCATTTTTATGTCACCGACGCGGGCGCGCAGTGGTTCACGCCGCCGTCGCTGGCGATCGATCGACCGTTTGCGTGAGCGCTGCACGCGCCCATTACCTCGTAGGAGCGCGCTTGCGCGCGAGAACCGTCACCTGGAAAAACCTCTCGCGCGCAAGCGCGCTCCTACCCCCGGATTGAACGCATCGAGCGCTGCCTGCATACCGTCTTTCTTGGAGTAACTGCATGAACCACCTGCGTCCTGTCGCTATCGGCCTGCTTGCCGCCGCATTGTTCACTGCCTGCAAGCCGGCGCCGCCCGCAGCGGAGACGGCGGTTGCTGCCACTTCCGCTCCAACCAGCGAACAGGCCGCCAAAGCCTTCGACGCGCTGCTGGACAAGCAATGGCAGTACCAGTTGCAACACAACCCCGAGTTCGCAAGCATCATCGGCGACAAACGTTACAACGATCGTTGGAGCGACTACTCGCTCGACGCCGTGCAGGCAGAACGCACTGCTACTGCCGAGTTGCTCAAGCAGTTCGAAGCGATCGACAGCAAGGCGCTGGACGAGCAACGCCAACTCAGCCTGCAGATGATGCTCGGCCAGCTGCGCGACAAGCTGGAAGGCATCGCGCTGGAGACCTATGCGATGCCGCTGGAGCCGATCGGCGGCATCCAGTTGGCGCTGGCCGGCTATGGCGATGCGTTTCCGTTCGAAAACGCCAAGGATTATCAGGACTACATCAAGCGTCTGCAGACGATTCCGGCGGTGATCGACCAGGTGATCGCGGTGTCGCGGCGGGGCGCGAAGCAGGGCCTGGTGCAGCCGCGTTATCTGCTGGAGCGCTTGCCCGAGCAGATCGACAAGATTGCCGCGTTGACCGGTGAGCAAAGCCCATTCGCCTCGCCGCTGAAAAAACTTGATGCCGCTGTGCCGGCCGACCAGCGCGACGCGCTGCGCACGCAATTACTGGCCGCGATCGATCAGCAGGTGCGCTCGGCCTACGGCAAGCTGGCCGCGTTCGTACGCGACGAATACGCAGCGCAAGGGCGCGCGCAGGAAGGGCTGTGGGCGCTGCCCGATGGCGAGCGCCGCTATCGCTACGCCATCCATACCCAGACCACCACCGAGATGGCGCCGGAGGACATCCACCAGATCGGTTTGAAGGAAGTCGCGCGCATCGAAGGCGAGATGACGGTGATCGCCAAGGCGCAGGGCTTCGCGGATCTGGCCAGCTTCCGCAAGGCGGTGGAAACAGACAAGCGCCACTTTGCCACCTCCAGCGAGCAGATCCTGCAGCGATACCGCGATTACATCGCCGCGATGGAACCGGAGCTACCCAAGCTGTTCGGCCACTTGCCAAAAACACCGTTGGAGGTGCAGGCAATGCCGGCGTTCCGACGCAGCGCGCCCGGCGCCGAATACTGGCAGAGCAATCCGGAAGGCACCAAGCCGGCCATCGTAAAGGTCAACACCAGCGACTTCGCCAGCCGTACCTTGATCAATATCGAAACCACCGCGTATCACGAGGGCGTGCCGGGCCATCACCTGCAGATCTCGCTTGCGCAGACGCTGCCGTTGCCGCCGTTCCGCCAGCAGGCCGGCTACAACGCCTACATCGAAGGCTGGGCGCTGTACGCCGAGCGCCTGGGCAAGGAGATCGGCTTCTTCAAGGATCCGTACAACGATTACGGTCGCCTCTCAGGCGAATTTTTGCGGGAAAATCGGCTGGTGCTCGATACCGGCGTGCACTACAAGCATTGGAACCGCCAGCAGATGGTGGATTTATTTCACGCGCATCCGTCTGATGACGAGCCCAGCATCCAGTCCGAAACCGACCGCTATATTGTCTGGCCGGGCCAGGCACTGGGTTACAAGTTGGGGCAGCTGCAGATTCTGGCGCTGCGTGCGGAAGCCGAAAAAGAACTCGGCGATCGCTTCGACGTGCGCGCCTTCCACGATGCAGTGCTCGGCGGCGGCGCGATGCCGCTGGCGATGTTGCAGCAACGCGTGCGCCAGTGGATTGCACAAGCCAAAGCCGTATCGGTGGCAAGCTGATGAAGACCAGCAGCGTCTGGCGCGCGAGCGCGTTGAGCGTGTTGATTGCCGCCAGTGTGGGCGGCACCGCAGGGCAGGCGCAGGCCACACCCACCACACCCACCACGCAAAGCGGCGCAGCAGCACGCTTCAAGGCGCTGTACACGCGCGAATGGCGTTGGCGGCAGGCGCAGCTGTCCGGCGCGGTGGATGAAGACAACCAGGCCACGCAGGACACGCAGTCCGACCATCTGCCCAAGGTCGACGTGGCCACGCAAGACCTGCGCACTGCGTACTGGCAACAGGCGTTGAAGGAACTGGATGCGATCCCGATCGCGCAGTTGCCGGCCGAAGACCAGGTGAGTTATCAGGTGTACCGGCAGCAGTTGCTGGTGCTGCTGGATCAGCAGCATTTCCGCGCCTGGGAGATGCCGTTCAACAGCGACTCGGCGTTCTGGAGCGATCTGGGTTTCAGTGCCGAAGCCAAGTTGCGCACGCGTGAGGACTTCCAGCGCTATCTGAAGATGCTGGCCGATATCCCGCGCTATTTCGCCGAACACACCGACAATATGCGTGCCGGCCTGGCGCGTGGTTTCAGCCAGCCCAAGGTGACTCTCACCGGGCGCGACCAATCCATTGCCGATGTGGTGCAAGCCAAGGGCGAGGCCAATCCGTTCTACGCACCGTTCAAGCAGATGCCGGCGACGCTGCCGGCCGATGTGCAGGCGCAACTGCGGCAGCAGGCCGTCAAGACCATCGATGCGCAGGTGCTGCCGGCTTACGCCAAGCTGCTGGACTTCATCCGCAACGCGTATCAGCCACGCGCGCGCACCACACTTGCCGGCGAAGCCTTGCCGGACGGGCAGGCGTATTACCGCGCGCAGATCCGCGAATTCACCACGCTGGAGTTGAGCCCGGAGCAGATCCATCAGATCGGCCTGCAGGAAGTGGCCAAGCTGCGCACGCAGATGGATCAGACCATCGTCGCCAGCGGCTTTAAGCCACCGGCCGGGCAGGCGGTGTTTCCCGCGTTTTTGCGGTTCCTGCGCACCGACCCGCAGTTCTATGCCAAGACGCCGGAAGAATTGCTCAAGCAGGCCGCGTGGATCGCCAAGCGCGTGGACGCCAAGGTGGGCGATTACATCGGCCGGCTGCCGCGCCGACGCTTCGCGATCGAGCCGTTGCCGCCGGAATTGGCGCCGTTCTATACCGGTGGCCGCGGCGGTCCCGGCATTTATCTGGTCAATACCTACAACCTGCCATCGCGGCCGTTGTACAACCTGACCGCATTGACGTTGCACGAGTCATCGCCCGGCCACGCACTGCAGATGCCGCTGGCGGCCGAGGCGCAGGGGCTGCCGGAGTTTCGCCGCTATGGGTTCATCTCCGCCTATGGCGAGGGCTGGGCCTTGTACTCGGAGTATCTGGGCCAGGAAATGGGCATGTACGACACGCCCTATGATCGCTTCGGTTACCTGACCTACCAGATGTGGCGCGCCTGCCGTTTGGTGATCGATACCGGTATCCACCACAAGGGCTGGACGCGCGCGCAGGCACAGGCCTATCTGCGCGACAACACCGCCTTGAGCGAACACGAAGTCACCACCGAGGTGGATCGCTATATCGCCTGGCCGGGGCAGGCGTTGTCGTATTACCTGGGCGAGTTGAAAATTCTTGAGTTGCGGCGCAAGGCCGAAGCTGCCTTGGGCGAGACATTCGATCTGCGCCATTTCCACGACGCAGTGCTGCAGACCGGCTCGGTGCCGTTGCCGGTCCTGGAAGCGCGCATCGACCGGTTTATTGCCGACGGCGGTGTCTCACCCTATGCCGCCGAAGATGCTGCCGAGTCACCGGCGGTAGATGCCAAGGCGTCTGACAGCGACTGATCCACGTAAAACCAGCCGACGTTTTCCGCAACAGCAACCGCGCTTTCCACGCTTCGGGGCGACGAATGACCACACACGGTGCGAGCACGCAAGGCAAGTTCCACAAGCGACTCAGCCTGACCGACCTGACCTTTATCGGGCTGGGGTCGATCTTCGGCTCGGGCTGGTTGTTTTCGGCCAGCCATGTCTCTTCCATCGCCGGGCCGGCCGGCATCGCGTCTTGGATTCTCGGCGGCATCGCGGTGCTGCTGCTGGGCCTGGTGTATTGCGAACTGGGGGCAGCGCTACCGCGTGCCGGTGGCGTAGTGCGCTATCCGGAGTATTCGCATGGCGCCTTGCTCGGCTCGCTAACCGGTTTCATCACCTTGATCGCGTTTTCCAGCCTGATCGCGATCGAAGTGGAAGCGGCGCGCCAATATGCGGCGGCGTGGTTTCCGGTGCTCAATCAGGCCAATGGCAGCCATCCCAGCGTGTGGGGCTGGTTGGTGCAACTGGCTTTGCTGGTGCTGTTTTTTCTGCTCAACTATTTCAGCATCAAGACCTTTGCGCTGGCCAACAACATCTTCAGCGTGTTCAAGTTTCTGGTGCCGATTCTGGTGATCGTGCTGCTGATGAAGCACTTCAATCCGGGCAATCTGACCGTGCACGGATTTGCACCTTCGGGCATGGCCGGGGTGGAAGCGGCGATCTCCGCCGGCGGCATCATCTTCGCCTACCTTGGCTTGACGCCGATCGTGTCGGTGGCCAGCGAGGTACGCGAGCCGCAGCGCAATATTCCGATCGCCCTGATCCTGTCGGTGGCCTTGTCCACGGTGATCTATGTGCTGCTGCAATTGGCGTTTCTGGGCAGCATCCCGGCCGCACAGCTGGCGCAGGGCTGGAGCGGCATCGACAAGGTGTTTGCGTTGCCCTACCACGACATCGCGCTGGCCTTGGGCATGGCGTGGTTGGCCGCGTTGGTGATCTGCGATGCGATGGTCTCGCCCAGCGGCACCGGCAATATCTACATGAATGCCACCCCGCGCGTGGTGTATGGCTGGGCGCGTAGCGGCGGGTTCTTGCCGGTGCTGACGCGGGTGGATCCGCACTCGGGGATTCCGCGTCCGGCGTTGTGGTTGAGCCTGGGCCTGTCGATCTTCTGGACCTTGCCGTTCCCGTCGTGGGAGACCTTGATCGGCGTGGTCTCGGCCGCACTGGTGCTGAGCTATGCGGTGGCACCGGTCACTGTGGCCGCGCTGCGCCGCAGTGCGCCGGACCTGCCACGGCCGTTCCGCGTGCGGGGGTTTGCGGTGTTGGGGCCGCTGTCGTTCATTGTCGCCGCATTGATCATCTACTGGTCCACCTGGCCCACCTTGTCGTGGTTGCTCGGTCTGCAGGTGCTCGCGTTCGCGCTGTACGTGCTGTTTCGCTTGCCCTCGCGGCAGGGCCGCGCACGCTTGCTGCGTCAGGTGCGTGCATCGCTGTGGTTGATCGTGTTCTTCATGCTGGTGATGGCGGTGTCGTGGGCCGGTACGTTCGGTGGCCATGGCTGGATCATGCATCCGTTCGATACCTTGAGCGTGGCGGTGATTGCGTTCTTCATTTACCACTGGGGCGCGCGTAGTGGCTTGCGCAGCGATGAGCTGGCGCTGGAGGAGGACGATGGCGAGTGAGCTGCGCCGCGATGCAGGTGTGTCCCGTTGGCTGCGTGGGTTGGCTGCCGATCACGATGTGGCGATGGCCCAGGACGGCCGGCATTACGTCGATGTCTATTCGCGTCCGGATCTGCCGCCGGTGATGGAGCTGCACGCCATCGACGGCCGACTGCTGCAGCAAGTGGAGCAGGGCACTATCGACGCGTTGCTGGCGGCCGGCTGGCGCGCGCCGGAGACCTTCGTGGCCAAGGGGCGCGATGGGCGCACCGACATCTGGGGCATGGTGGTGCGCCCGCGCGATTACGACCCGCGCAAGAAATACCCGGTGATCGAGAACATCTACGCCGGACCGCACGATGCGTTCGTGCCGAAGACGTTCTGGCCGTTCGGCTATCACTCCGGTGGCGACAAGCAGATCGGCATGCAGGCGCAGGCGGATCTGGGTTTTATCGTGGTGATGATCGACGGCATGGGCGCAGCCAATCGGTCCAAGAAATTTCACGACGTGGCGTGGAAAAACCTCGGCGATTCCGGCTTGCCTGATCGCATCGCCTGGCATCGTGCGTTGGCCGCCAAGGATGCCTCTTACGACATCGGTCGGGTGGGCATCTATGGCGCCTCGGCCGGTGGGCAGAGCACGCTGGGCGCACTCGAACGCCATCCTGATTTCTACAAGGTTGGCGTGGCGTTTGCCGGTTGCTACGACAACCGCATGGACAAGATCAGCTGGAACGAGCAGTGGATGGGCTGGCCGGTGGATGCCGGTTATGCGCAGGCCTCGGGCGTGGTCAATGCGGCTAAGTTGCAGGGCGATCTGCTGTTGATCGTCGGCGAGCAGGACACCAATGTGGACCCGGCCTCCACTGCGCAGGTGGTCGATGCGCTGATCAAGAGCGGCAAGGACTTCGAGCTGCTCAACGTGCCCGGTGGCGAGCATTCGGTGGGCCGATCCAGCGGGCCGATCGCGTATGTGCAGCGTCGCCAGTACGACTTTTTCGTGCGCCATCTGCGCCACGAACCCACACCGCACTGGAATTCACTCCCATCGGAGGCGCAATGATGCGTTCGCTTGCTTTGCAGTTGGCACAACCGCCTCGCCGCGTCGCACGTGTGCTGTACCTGCTCGCGGCACTGGCAAGCTGCTGGCCGCAACTCGTCAGTGCTGAAGAACTGCCGCGTTTCGTCACTCAGAACGGCCGCCATGCGGTCTTCGTCGATGGCGCGCCGTATAGCGTGCTGGCCGCGCAGCTGCACAACTCCAGCGCGTGGCCGGCGGTATTGCCCAAAGCGCTGGACGAGGTGGTCGCACTGCACGCCAACACGGTGGAAGCGCCGGTGTATTGGGAGCAGTTCGAGCCTACACCTGGCCGCTTCGATACCACCAATGTGGATGCCTTGATTGCCGGCGCGCGCAAGCGTGGCCTGCGCGTGGCGTTGCTGTGGTTCGGCAGCTGGAAAAACGGCCAGATGCATTACGTGCCGGAGTGGATCAAGCGCGACGAGGCCAGGTATCCGCGCATGCGCGATGCCAATGGCGAGCCAGTAGACGTACTGTCGCCGCATGTGGCCGCCAACGTACAGGCCGATGCGCGCGCGTTCACCGCGTTGATGCAGCACCTGCGCAAGGTCGATGGCGAGCACCACACGGTGATCCTGGTGCAGGTGGAAAACGAGCCGGGCGCGATCGGTACCGTGCGCGACCACGGCCCGGCCGGCGAGGCGGCGTTCGCGCAACCGGTGCCTGCCGCCATCGCGCGTGCGCTGGGCAAACCGCAGGGCAGTTGGCAGCAGCTGTTCGGTGCAGAAGCCGCCGAAGCCTTCAACGCGCATGCCACGGCGGCGTATATCGAACAGGTGGCCGCCGCCGGCAAGCGCGCCTATCCGCTGCCGCTCTACGTCAATACCTGGCTGCGCTACAAGGGCAAACGCCATCCGGGACTGGATTACCCCTCAGGCGGTGCGACGGAGAACATGTTCGCGCTGTGGCGCGCGGCCACGCCGTCGATCGACTTTATCGGCACCGATATCTACACCAACGACTACACCGAATACACCAAGGTCATCGGCCAGTATGCGCGGCCGGACAACCCGGCCTGGGTGTCGGAGACCGGCTTCGAAGCGGCGACGGCGCCGTATCTGTTTCATGTGCTGGGGCAGGGCGGGATCGGTTTTTCGGTGTTCGGCATGGATGGCAACCAGGACAGCGAGGCCAACCGCAGCGCGATCGCTGCGCACGCGGCCAATTTCAAGCTGCTCGCACCGATGCAGCGCGTCGTTGCCCAGGCGGCTTTCGACGGCCGGCTGCAGGCCGTAGCCGAACAGCCAGGTGCGCCGCAACGCACGCTGCGCTTCGGCGATTGGGAGGCCACGGTGTCGTTCGGTGCGCCGATGTGGGGCGATGCCCCGGCGATTCTGCCGGGCAACGACGACCACGCCGGCCGGCTGCTGGTGGCCCAATTGGGGCCGGACGAGTTTCTGGTCACCGGCATGGCCGCGCGCATTGAATTTTTCCGCGATGCGGCAGATACCCGTCATGGACAATTGTTGCGGGTGGAGCAAGGGCGGTATGTGGACGGGCGCTGGCAGCTTGAAAAACAGCTCAACGGCGACCAGACCGACTACGGCCTCAACTTCGGGCGTGTGGATGCGGCCGGCGAGGTGCCTGTGGTGTTGCGGGTGCGGGTAGGCACGTATTGAGGGTGCGTGAGGCAACCGCGCAGCAGTGAGGCGGGCGTAGCCTGAATCGGTGGTTGGCGCACGTGGATGGTAGTTCCTGTCGGCCGGTTCTCCCCACGTGGGGTGCTCGCCACGCTTGGTTGGCGTAAAAGCGACAGCAGCACGGCGCGGTTGCCAGCGCCAGTGCGTTGATTGGTTTAGTAAACGAGCGTCATCGGTTATTTCATCGTTTCCGCACCGGAGCCACCATGAGTATCAGCACTATCGCCAATTCCGGAATGCAGGTCGCCGCGCTGCGTCAGCAGGTGGCCGCCAGCAATGTGGCTCGCCAGCCAGTTGACGGCAGTCCGCGTCAGACCGTTGCGGCCAGCACGCAGGCCAATGGTGGCGTGGCGGCCAGCGTGGTCGATGCCGCATCCGATCCATCGGCGCCAGCCACCGATCTGGTCGAAGGGCTATCGGCACGCAACGATTTTCAGGCCAACGCCACTGCGCTGCGCCGCTCCGACGAGATGCTAGGCAGTTTGTTGGACGTGTTGACTTGAGCGCTCGGAGTGGACGACGGCCGTTGTCGATTTGTTGCATCGCGTGCACGGCCTTCAGTCTGATGCCGTACCTGACGACAGCTGGATCGAGGTTCACGCTCTGCAGATCGTTGAGTCAGTAAATTGCTGGCGGCTTCGCCCGCCCGGTTCGATGAACGACTCGACATCTCGGTTGTCGTGTTAGTGATTGAATAGTGCGGATAGATCAGTCGTCGAGCGGCTGATCCGCAGCGTTGCTTCAGGGCGCTTGCCCGCCCACCATCGCGGGACACTCTGCAAGCACGTTCTTGTAGGCGCTTATGCGCCATCCATGCCGCATAAGGTCCCGCGACGGTGGGCGGGCAAGGACCAGTCGAGAGTGGCGGTGTGCATGGTGCAAGCAGTGCATGACGTGCGTTGTCTGGATCACGACGAGTCCAATAAGCTCCCCCGTGCAAACAGAGCGACAGTACGCTCTCCCCCAAGTCACCGATCAACGTCTTGGTGCGATGTCCTTGCCGATTGCGGGACCGTGTGGCGGCATGGATGCCGCCACCGAGCCTCCGGGGATGGATTCACGGCGTGTCCCGCGAGCGGCGAGGGCACTGCGCCCTCGACTGACTAGGCTTTTGACCTAGAGCGTCATGCTGAAGTCGTTGTACTCACTTCCCGTCACTGCCCGTCCGAGCATCATGCGTGCACGTGGCGCGGCCTTCTCCCAGGCTGCCTGGACCGTCTTGCCGTACGCGGCCGGGTCATCCACTTGCACGTTGCCGCCGGTATGATCGTCTGCCGCGTAGACGCGCTGCAAGCCGAGCCGTGCCGCCAGCCGCGCGGAGATCTGGCTAGTCTCGTCCTGGCGATTTTCTGCAGTACGCAGCCGTGCCACCAGCGCCGCATCCAACCCATCGCCAGCGCGTTGCCCGGTCTGCGCAAGTTGCAGCCATTGCACCAAGGCATACGAGGGATCGCCCGAGGCCAAAAACAGCGCAGCCAAGTGCCAACGCTGCGCCGGCGTGGGTGTGCTCGGCCAGGTGTCGAGTGCTGCGCGTACCTGGCCGATGGCGGTTGGAACATCCAGCCCGGTCGCACGTGCCGCGTCGTCGACGTTGGGGCAATAATTCGCACTGTCCTCCGGCAAATAGACCGCCGGGTGACGGCGTATCAGGTCGCAGGTTTCTCCGGAGAGATCCTGCGTGGTGATGATGGTCGGCCAATAGGCGGCCAACCGATCCAGCAACGGCTGCAAGCGGGCTGCACTGATGTCGCTACCCTCCGGCAGCTGCGACAGGTGCACGCTGCCGAGGACCAGCACCTGGGTGCGTGGTGCAGCCATCTCGGCATCCAGCTGCGAGAGGTCCACCTGGCCTGTGCGATGCAGGGCGCGATCAAGGCCAGCCACAGCCAGGAACGCGCTGGACGTTTGGAGATCTTGGCCGATTCGGCGCTGGCATTGAAAACACGTACTGCCGCGCGAGCAGTCAGGTGCGAGAGGGGAAATGCGCGTGCCTGCATGACGTTCCTTGTTGGTCTGATCTTGGATACCCCGGCTGCATCGCTTTGATGCAGCCGGCGTTCGTGCAGTGAGTCTGGCTGGAAGGGCACGCAGTAGCGTGGCCGGAAAGTCACTTGGCCAACTGGCAGGGGCGCGATGCGCAGGTGCCGCGTGGTTATCGCCCTGGCAGCGCGCCAATCGCTGCAGCCGGCATCACGCGCGCTTGAGCAACGCCGTCAACCGCGCGCCGTCGGGTACGCCGAGCCCGGTGTTGGCATCCCATCCGGCCGACGCACGGAAGCCGCCGTTGTCGCCATCGACGATGTCGCGGAAGGCATCGGGTTGGCCGTACAGGCGCGGCACCACAAAGCTGGGTTGGTCGTGATTGACCGCGTAGATGCGTGCCAGCAATGCTGCCCACAAGGGTGCAGCGGCGCTGGTGCCGCCCATCACCGCCGGATGCCCGTTGATATGCAGGTAATAGCCGGTCTGCGCATCGGCATTGGCGGCGACATCGGGCACCCCACGCATGCTCAGTTGTTGGGAGCGATGCTGTTCATCGGTCAACAGCAGGTTCTTCTGCCAGGCCGGGCGCGCGAAGAATTTGCTCTGCCCACCGCCGCCCTGCGACCACGCCTGTTCGTTGGCGGTCTCTGCAGTGACGTTGAGACGCGTGCCACCGCAAGCGAGGACGAACGGGCTGGATGCCGGGAAGCAGACGTTCAAACCTGGTTGCCCGTCGCTGGCGCCATCGTCGCCAGCGGCGATGCAGACGGTGATGCCCAGCAATGCGGCGGCTTGAAACGCACAGTCGTAGGCTTGACGCGACTGCGGGGTCCACTGCGTTTCGGTGAAGCCCCAGCTGATGGCGATCACGCCCGGCGAATGCTCGGTATCGTGGATGGCGGCGTTGATCGCCTCCAGAAATCCGTTGTCGGTGTTGGACGCGAAATACACCACCAGCTTGGCGCCCGGCGCGATCGCTCCGGCAATCTGCAGATCCATTTGCGCTTCGACATCGGCATTTTTGCTGCCTGTGCTTAGCAGATTTTCCGCACCGGGCAGCAGCACATCCACCATGGCCGGCATCGGCAGCTTCAATTGCGCGAAGTAGGCGGCCATCTGTTCGCGTGAATAACCGCCGCCGAGCACGATGATGCCGATGCACTGCCCGCGCCCGTCGTGTTCGGGGAAGCCATACAGTTGCGCCAGCTGCGGCGGCGTGTACTGCATCACCGGGCCCGTGCTGGCTGCAGTGGGCGACGGCGCTGGTGGTGATGCAGCTGCAGATGGCGTGGGTGCGCTCGGCAACGTCTGCGCCTGCGGACGCGCATCCAGCCCGAGCACGGCGGCGACGATGCCGTCGAGCGCTTGCGGAATCGACACCGGCCCGGTGCGGCCGCGGTACCGCAGCCCACCTTGCACATACTCGCGCAGCCTGACCTGAAACGCCGCCTCGCATTGCTGCACGGTTCCTTCCAGGATCACGTTGCCGCTGTCCGCATGCGCGCGTTCCACCGTCAATCCATAGCTGGCGGCGAAGTGCTCAACCGCCCGAAGATCCGCTTCGCTGGCAGCGAAGCGTTGGCTGAATTGAGCGCGTGAAAACGCTACCGGTGCAGTGTTCGCCTGCAGTTGCAGCAGCACTGCGGCAGCGGCATTCAATGCAGGCATGCGCACCGTCAACAGCACGCGCAGCCGTTCGTCTACCGGCGGTGGCCCGGCCTCGATGTTGGACGCTGCGGTGTGGCGCTCACTGCCTGCAAGGATGGTGTGCATGCGGGGTTGAATTCCTTCAGATGGGGTGGTGCTGCGAGGTCGGTGATGAAGCGCGCATCTTTGGCTGCTGGGGCTTGTGCCGCGGTTGGATTGCACGACGGCATTGCCGGCGCGCATCGCATTGAACATTGAAAAGCATGCGGGCACCTGGTCAGCGCCATCGACGGTTGCGATGGCTCGTCATGCGAAGCCAAACCGTGCAAAACCACGCTGTATGAAACGCCGCCATGCGCACTGCCGCCGCTCCACTCACCATGACGGCACGCGGTTGCGTGATGCCATTGACGTTGCGCAGCGGCTGCAGCATGGCGCGGTCTCGTAGCACAGCCAGCGACAGTCCCGACAACCCAGCCAGAGACAGAACATGGCATCGCAGCAGGCACAACCGCAAGTCGGTCGCTGCGCTGTTGTGTGCAGAGTTCCGCATACGCGCCAAAGACCTGCCACAAGACGTAAGGCGCGCAGTCGCGCACGATGTCGGAGAGATCACTCAAGGGCGCGACGATGGACCGTAGAACGTTTCTGCGTCAGGGCATGGCGGCCACGGCAGTTGTCGGCGCCGGTGCCGCGATGGTGACGCCGGCTGCCAGCGCGGCTGCGACGACACTACCGCCGCCCCCGCGCCCGCGATTGGATGCACGCTCTTCTGCCGCGCATGTCGGCAGCAAAGTCTGCAATTTTCGGCATCTGCAGCAGGACTGGACCGTCTACGAGCAGTTGGACAGCCCGCAGGGTCAACTGACGCTATGGACCGATAGCGGCATGCTGCGGCTGGACAAGCGCACCGAGCCGGCCTATCCAGCACAGGGCAAGCCGTACTTCGGCATGTCGCTGGCAGAGGTGGCGATGGCCGACGCCGATCTGCTCGCCGACCGCCTGCTACGCGATGGCGATCCGGACGAATCACAGGTGCGCGATGTCGCGCCGCCACCGGCCTCGCTGCTCGATTCCAAGGACAATGGCGGCCGCTGGCCGTGGACCACGTTCGTCGGCACCCGCGAAAGCCTGGACACCATGCCGATCCTGCCCAACGGCCGCAGCCGTACCTCGCGCCCGGAGCAGGCCTTTGCCGAGTTGGGCGAGGACGCGCTGATCAAGCGCCGCGAAGAAGGCATGCTGGGTGGCTGGATGCCGGCAGTGCGCAAGGTCATGCGCCGCGAGGGCGAGGCCGATGCCTGGTACGAGGTACTGGTGTTTGCCGACGTGCGTGCCAGCGACCGCTTCGTGGTGCAGACCTGGCATCGCACGATGCACGTGCGCGGCGGCGAGATCGTTGGCGTGCACTACACGCACAGCTATCCCGCGTTTGCACCTTCACGCAAGGCGGCTACTGCCGAACAGTTCTACGCGGCGTTGATCGATTTCGCCGCGTACTGGCAACAGGCCTTGGACGGCACGGTGCAGGCGCAGTTGCCCGATGCCAGCTGGAACGACATGGCGCAGTTCGCGTTTGCGCGCGAGCTGGTGGTGCGCCCCGGCGGCGACTACCCCAAGTACGGTGCGGTGGAGCGCGACTATTACGGCAACGAGTACGACGGCTTTCAGGACACCTTTACCAGTGCGTTCTACGCCAATCTGGAATGGGGCCGCTTCGCGCAGGCCGCCGCGGTGCTGGACAATTATTTCGACGCGTTCGTGCAGGACGATGGTCTGCCGAATATGCGCGGGCCGGAGGTCGGGCAGTTCGGGCTGACCCTGTCGCTGCTGGCGCGCTATCTGCGTTACACCGGCGATGCGGCGCGGCTGCGGCGTCTGTTGCCCAAAATCGCTGCCACTGCGCAGGTGCTGTGCGACTTGCACGACCAGGCCCTGGCGTTGCCGCGCAGCGCGCATGGTCATTGCCTGCTGCACGGCTGGAACGAATCCGATGCCTGTCTGTTTCCCGATCCATCGCTGTGGTGGAAACCGTATTACGCCAATAGCGCACTGACGATTCGCGGTTGGGAAGACATCGCGCAGGTCTGGAGCACGCTGGGTGGCGATGCGGGTCTGGCAGCGCAGTGGTTGCGGCGTGCCAAACAGCTGCGCACGCGGTTGGAAGCCAGCTTGCGTGCCAATGTGCGTGGCGAGGTGTCGCCGCCGTATGTGGGTCCGCTGCCCGGCACTAAACTGACCTTTCGCCAATCGTTACTGCAGGAAAAGCCCAGCGAGCAGCAATGGCCGCACCGCGCCTATGCCGAACTGTTGCAGGCAGATGTGTTGCCGGACGCGTTGGCTCATCTGGTGATCGATTGCCTGCGCGGCCATGGCGGCACCAGCATTGGCGTGGTGGCCAACATCGCGCCGCCGGAGCCGGGCAGCCGCGATCTGCTTGGATTCATTTCCTACGGCTATGCGCAACAGCTGCTGCGGTTGGATCGCATCGAAGAGTATCTGTTGTTCGTCTACGCACATCGCTATCAGGTACACACGCGTGGCAGTTGGACGGCGGGCGAAGTCAGCGGCATCACCGGCGGCATGCCGTTGTTCTGCATTCCCGCGCAGATGACCATCCCGCTGCTGCTGCGCTGGATGCTGGTCAGCGACGACAGCGCAGGCGAGCAGTTATTCCTTGCGCGTGCGCTGCCGCGCGCGTGGCTGGGCAGCGGTGCAACCGTGGGCATCACCGCAGCGCCGACGCGTTGGGGCAAGGTCACCCTGACACTGCGCACCGAGACCGACGCGCGCCGCATCGAGGCGCAGGTGCAACTGCCGGAGCAGGCCCCCAAGCGCACCTGGCTGACGCTACGTGCGCCACAGGGCACGCGGCTGGAGCGCGTGCTTGTGGACGGCAAGCCGGCACGCCTGCAAGGCCCGCATGCGGATCGCGTGGTCTTGTCTGGCAGCGCTGCCGTTGTGACCGTGCAGGCATGGTACGTGTGATGGCTGTCAGCGTGGACCGGGCAAGCGTTACTGCGTAATTAGAGCGGCTAACAAAACCTCTTGAATGCTGTCGACAGGGTGGCAAAACGGGGCCATGGCACGGAACAAACAGATCCCTAGCGCGCTGTGGAAGCGCATCCAACCAGTGATTCCGCAAGTCAAGCCTTCTCCTAAAGGTGGGCGACCTCGTCTCGGTGATCAGCAGGCCCGGCGAGTTCACTTTTGAGGTCGACCTGACCCCACCGTCTCTGCACTATAAGTGGTCTACCCCTACGCCGCAGCTGGCTCTTCTGCTGCGCCAATACTCGCCGAGTAATGATCTCCAAACCCTGCCGCCACGAACACAGCCTGGAACTTGGTAAAGTAGTAGTTCAGATCGTACTGATTGAAGTCCATCACCGTAATGCTGATCCCGTCCTTGTGTGATCCACGATCCAGGTAGCGCGCCAAGGGGGCGAAGGTTGCGTCTTCGGCCCCAATCTTCTTCAGCGCTTTTTTGTGTGTGAACCAGAAAAAGTGTTCTAGGATGCAACGCATGGCATTGGGAACCATGATCGCAGGCATATTGGAGTCGCGCGCGTCTCGCAGTACCTGCCACAATGCCTGGTAGTCGTTCATGAGCTCTGCGGCTTTCATTGGAACGACTTTTGTGTGCTCGGACTTTACAACACGCAGTAGCTGGCAATTCTTCGATGCCTTGGAAAGATCGGATCCACCGATCGTCTGCCGAAGCACTTCGTGTAGAAAGAACAGGTTGTGCGTTAGTACGATTACTTGGCGCGGCCTGGGTGCCCCATCCTCCGGGTTGATCAGTTCGCCATAGATGATAGAGGCGATGTCAAATACAAAGTTGTGGGACAGGCTCGATATAGGATCATCAATAACTGCGTTTGTCCTCCCGAGGTCCACTGCGCCGGCTTCGGCATTGTCCGAGCCGCCAAGGCACTCAAGGTAGTAGAGGAAGGAAATGAGCGTCTTCTCGCCTTCGCTCAGCGAACTCATGTGTCCTTCGGCCTGCCCGGGGGCGTGCAAGGAAATACAAATTGCCCGGCGAATTCAACTCTGAATCGCAACGCTGTTGAGGATCTCCTCGGAGAAGACGTCGAGGGGCGTTTTGAATCCAAGTA